>CAZCRG010000019.1:0-22114 GCA_964501105.1 Candidatus Hydrothermarchaeota archaeon
AAAGTATTAGAGAAGCCCCCGGCGGGATTTGAACCCGCAACCTGCTGCTTACGAGGCAGCCGCTCTGCCAGCTGAGCTACGGAGGCTAAAAAAGAGTAAAAATCCCACGTCTTTATATTTTATTATAGCTACTCAATCACAATCTTTTCTGCAAGAGAAATCATTTCATCTATATACCTCAGAATTCTCCTCCCCTTTTCTGTTATTTTTGTTTTCTTTCCATATCTCGTCAGGTCACCCTTGGCGACAAGAAGTTCAATGGTGCTGTAGACCTCAGTGGCTTCGAACCCCTTTGACACCAGCTCTATCCCCCTGTGGAGCTTCCCATCCTCGTGAAGCCTGAGAAGCATAAAGACAATATGAGGCTTCACATTCTGCTCACTCAATTTTTTAAGAATTTCATATACCCTCTCGTCTGTTAAAACCCCCATGAGTTATATATATAATTTAAAGTATTTAAGCTTTTTATGTTTTAAAAACTGAAAAATAAAAAATTTCCAGAAGACTGTCTTACTCCTGTTGCTCCAGAAGCTCTTCAAACTCCTTTAAATGCCACTCCTCCTCTTTAAGAATGTGCTGGAGCTTCTCTTTAATTTTGATATCATCAATGGCAGAGATATGCTCCTTATACATTTCAATGGCTTCCTTTTCAAGCTCGATAGTGCGCTTTATAAAGTCTCTGGCAGTGCTTCCACCAAAATCCAGTTCTCTGTGTGTCATGGCAGGCTTCCCTCCCAGTCCCACTATAAGGTCAGAAAGCCACTCGGCATGCCTCATCTCATCCAGAGCAATCTCTTCCAGTTCATGGCCAGTTTTACACTTACTTCCTATAGAAACACTGGAGTTCCTCATATATACAAGAATTGCCTCTATCTCGCCACTGAGGTCCTGATTTAACATCTCAATAATCCCTTCTTTATCCATAAATTTACCTCCCATATTATAATAGAAGAATATTTTAAATTGCTCCAAAGCCTTTCAGTAATTTTATTACTTTTTCTCCTCGTGATGTAATGTGATACTCTCTATGAGAATCCTGGGCTATTAAATCACTTTCTTTTAGCTGTCTTAAATGGAAACTTAACTTTGTCGGATCATCAAGTTTAAGCTCATTTTTAATCTGTGTAAAACTCATTTTTCCTTTGTTGTATATACAAAATAGCGCTTTACGCCTTATTGGATTTGCAATATTCTTTAATATTTTACCTACATCCTTCTCTTCCCCGTCTTCAAATAGCATTTCATGAGCTTTTTTAAATTTGGCCTCCTCAATAACTCTCTTTATTGAAGTCCTTATATCGTTGAGCTTAAAGGGCTTTTCAATATACTCTGCTGCACCCCTCTTCATGGCCTCAACAGCATTCTCAATGGAGCCGAAAGCTGTAATCATAATAACCTCAGTATCTGGCTTATCTCTCTTTATATAGCTGAGCAAATCCATTCCAGAAATTCTGGGCATAATAAGGTCAGTAATAATAATATCATAATTATTTCTCTCTATCTTGGAAATAGCATTGCTACCGGATGTCACATATTCAACTTCATATCCTTCCTCCTCCAGTATCTCGGATAGAGTTGTACATATATCCTCATCGTCATCCACAATAAGTATTTTCACCATAATTTAATTTTGACAGGTATTATATTAAACTTACCCATTGTTTGTTATTCCTGTGAACCTGAATTATTCTTTAGAAAAACTATACTTACAGTCGTTCCATAACCTTCCTCGCTGTCAATATAAATTTCCCCGCCATGACTCTTAATAATTCCATGAGCAATATAGAGACCAAGCCCTGACCCTTTTCCAACTTCTCTTGTTGTAAAAAATGGGTCAAATATCTTTTCAATAATCTCTTTCTTAATTCCAGTACCTGTGTCAGATATTTCAATAATTATTTTTCTAACAAGGTCATATGCTCTTATGGTGATTTTACCACCTTCTGGCATAGCCTGAATTGCATTCAGTATAATATTATTAAATACTTTCCTTATCTGTGAAGCATCGCCATAAATCTTTATATCTCCAACACTGGAGTCAATTTCAATATTTTCAGGTATGTCAAGACTTTCCATAGCCTCATTCAATATTTCATTTAGATTTATTTCTTCAAACTTAAATCCTGGACTCTTTGATATACTCAGCATTTCCCGGGCAATTTTTCCAGCCATATCTACTTTATTCTTTACTTTCTGTAGTTTAATATTCAGTTCTGGGTTATCTGAATATTTCTCAATAAGTCTTTCAGTAATAAGGGATGCACTGGTAAGAGGGTTGTTTATCTCATGGGCAACACCTGCTGCTAGCTTTCCTATTGAGGCAAGCTTTTCAGCAAGGAATATCCTGTTTTTAAGTTCTTCCTTTTCCTTCTCTGCAGATATATCCATAGCCACAAATATATAAGCTCTGACCCTGCCATTCTCATCTGTTAATCTCCTTATACTCAGAGAACACGGTATTTCAACAACTTTAGACTTTAAAGTTACCTCTCCATCAAAACTACCTTTCTTTTCAAGCTCATCAATAACATTCCTGTACTCACCAGAATTTGAAAAGAGTATCTTCACATCACTGCCGATTACCTCCTCCTCTCCATATCCAAATAGGTCTGCACTTGCCCTGTTGTAGGTGATAATTCTATAGTCAGGGCTGATTGTAAATATAGACAGACTTACTGTATTCAGGATACTGGATATAAAATCCGTCTGTTCTTTAAGTTTTTTCTGGAAAGTTTCCCTTTCAGAAATATAAAGGTTAATAAAGAAGCCGAGAACTGGAAAAACCATAAGAACTGATATCAATGTTAAATGTTCTGGAAGGTATTCTAAAAAATGGTATATAAACCCATTCAATCCATATTTAAGTAATTCATAACCAAAATAAACGAAGTCTATAAACAATCCAATAAAAGCAATACTAATACCAACTATATACTCCCCAAGCACTTTTAAATTTTTAATCATCAATTAGACATTTGTTTATAACTTCCTCATATAAAACTAATTTCCCTGAGCTGATTCAGGAGAATTCTTCTTGCTGAACTGAAAAAGGTATCTGAAATTTCTGTTTTATAATCTGGGTAGGTCCAGGGCAGAGATTCAAATCTCCCCTTCCTGAAAATGAGAGTGACCTCAGCATAGATGCCCTTTCTCAGGTATATCCTGTGAGAGAAATCCTTTGTGGTGGCTAAGACTATGTTGGCTAAAGTAATATAACCGGGGTCCAGGTTGTACTTTCTCCTTCCCTCTGAAGAATATTTTTTCTCCAGGCTGGTGGTTAGAAGCTTTATATCAGCAAGAGCCTCCCTCTCAATAAGATTTCTGAAGGAGATGAAGAGCTTTTTGAGCCCTCTGCCCATTTCCTCCTCATAATAATCTGTGAAATTAAAATCAAAAATATTGCTTTTTAAATCAATTTTACCCAGGTTTTCCTCGAGTTCTTTAATAATCTGATAAAAACTTTGATTTGATGTTAGAGCTATGAAAAGCTTGGCTTTTTCAGGCTTTTTAATCTCACCCATAACCTATCAATTTTTGTTGTCGACATTAACCTTAAAATCATGTATATAAAAAGTGGAGGTAGTCACATCCAGACTTTCCTAGATGAATGGTTAATAGCAAAGGCAAGAGAAGTTGAGCGCAAGGAGAGGAGTTATACAGAGGCCAGGCCTGCCAGATTTATAAAGTTAAAGCCTGCTGGCTACCCCCTGAAGGACTTTTCTAGAAGCTATCCTGTTAATGTAACTGATGGAAAGCTTTTTGAGATTTATGCCAAGGAGCAGTGGATGGGCGCCACTGTAAAAAAGGGTGACTTTCTTTTTGACCAGAGGCTAATCCCTGACTTTGCCTTTCGTGTTGTAAAGGTTCTCCCTCAGGGAGAGGTGATGATAACTGAAGATACCCAGATTTACCTGGAGAAGGTGGATAAAGAAAAGAAGTCTGACTATGGCGTAAGATTCAGTGATATTATAGGCCATGAGAGAGTTAAGGATAAGTGCAGAATTATAATGCACTACCTGAAAGGGCCCCAAAAGTTTGGCCAATGGGCACCCAGAAATGTGCTCTTCTATGGTCCTCCAGGAACAGGTAAGACCATGACAGCCAAAGCTCTGGCTACTGAGACTTCTTCTAATCTCTTCATGGTTAGGGCCACTGAGTTAATAGGTGAGTATGTAGGCGATGGGAGCAAGAGGATACACGAGCTATATAGCGCTGCAGTAAACTCTTCTCCAGCCATAATCTTTATTGATGAACTCGACGCTATTGGTCTCGACAGGAGCTACCAGAGCGTCAGAGGTGATGTAAGCGAGATAGTAAATGCTCTCCTAACTGAGCTTGATGGAATAAATGAGAACTCCGGCGTGGTAACTATAGCTGCCACCAATAACCCGATGATGCTGGACAGAGCCCTGAGGTCGAGGTTTGAAGAGGAGCTTTCCTTTGAGCTTCCCGGACAGAAGGAGAGGCTGGAGATTCTCAAACTCTATGCTGAGAGACTTCCCCTCAAGCTGAAGGCTAATCTTGAAAAGTATGCCAGAAAGACCAAGGGATTCTCTGGAAGAGATCTGAAAGATAAGCTTCTCAAAGTAGCCCTCCACAGAGCAATTCTTCAGGGCAGCAAAGTGGTGACAAAGGAGCACCTGGATTATGCCCTGAAGCAGCTCGAAAGGAAGCAGGAAATTAATGAGAGGCTTTACACCTAGGCTGGTTTTATGAAGTTTTTTGCTTTGAGGTGTGAAGAAGCTTTGGCTCAGGAAGCCCTAAAGAACTTTCCTGAACTTCAGATTTTTAATGCCAGGGCTATTGCAGGAGAGGAGCATATTGCCTTTGCCATTGCCCAGGCTGAGAGAGCCTTCAGGAGCTCAACCAACATTTCGGCAAATAAAAAACTTGAGGTGCTTCTCAGAGCTTCAGCCCAGCGCCAGATAAGTGTTGCTATTGAAAAGCTGGGCATCAAAGATAGTAAAGATGTTGTGGTTATTTCAGACAATCTTCCCGGTGAACTTATCAGGCGCTATAAATGCAAAGAGTGTAGATATGTGCTGGATATAACTCCGGAGAAGCTTGAGTACCTCAAAGAGCTTTTCAATATAACTGAGAGAGAACTTGAAGCTACTGGAGCAAGAGGTTTTGATGAGAAGAAAGAGGATGTAAAGAGCATAATAATAGAAAGAATAGCCCTGCTCAACCTTTAGAGGGAGCTTCTGGATAATATTAAGGTCCCTTTACCTCCTATCCCTTGCAAAAGGCGAAAGGAAAGCAAGAAAGAGCACTGAAAGTGAAGACAAAACCAGCGGGACTGCTCTTCCATCTATTCCAAATATAATCTCACCTTCCAGAGCATCGTATATATATCCTGCAGCAAGAGGAAATATTGATGAGCCAGCGCTGGAGAGAGTGTTGGATATTCCTACAACAGTGCCTGCATAGGCGAGGCTTCCTGCCACTGCTATATTCCGTGTCAGGGGAAACACTGCCCTAACCGCAAGAAGCACTGCAGCAAGGGAAAGGGCCACAATCAATCTGCTGGAAGAAACTCCAAGCAAAAGCAGAGCCACAGAGGATAGCATAAGAATGAGAACCAGAATCCTCCTTATGCCAAATCTATCAGAAAGATACCCTGAGAGGATACTGCTGAAAACACCCAGCAGTGTGGCAAGTGTAAGCACATATCCAAGCTCACTTTTTGTTAGACTGTGCACCTCGTAGAGAAAGATATAGAGATACTCATTCATAAGCCCCATAACTCCTCCAATTATAAAAGAAACTATCAGAACCCACAGAGTCAGAGGCTGAAGACTGCTTAGGGTGAACACTTCTCTTTTTTTATTAGGCTCAGAATACTTTTCAGAAGTGGAAGAGGTAGAAAACAGCACAAGTGCAGATAAGGCTGAGATGGCATAGAGGGCACCACCAGTGAGCAGAAGGTGGGTGTTGCTCAGGGGCAGAAAACCGTAGAGAGCATATCCAATGCTGGATCCAAGGGTGCCCACTGTAAAATAGGCACCAAGATAGGCACCCCTTCTATCCTCAGGGGCAGAGAATCCCACAATAACCTGAAGAGTGGGCCACAGTAGGCCTGAGAAAAAGCCGTGCATGGCGCTCAGCACAATAGCAGGAAAAGCACTGGGCACATAGGCATAGGAGATAGCAAACAGAGCAATTGGAAATAGAGAAAGTCTTACTATGTAGTATCTGAGCGATGGTGACCTATCTCCAGCAATTCCTGCAAGGGGAGCAGCAATTGCTCGTGACACCATAAAGCCTGATGTAATTGCTGTGATTTCAAGGGCAGTAGCATGAAGTTCTGCTCTAACTTTAAGTGCCAGAGCAGGCTTAATCAGATAAAAGGCAATACTGGAGATAAATACCACAAGAAAGCTGGCTATGAGTATATGTTTTTTATAGCTCATATCGTCCACTGGGGCAACCCATAAATTTCACAATTTATAAAAATTCAGGATGTTGCTATTCTTGGCTCAGTTTTTGCACCACGGGCGGGTGGTCTAGATGGTTATGACGGCGGTCTCACACACCGCAGATCGAGAGTTCGAATCTCTCCCCGCCCACTAAACTATTTCTCTGAGACTCTCAACAAACCTTCTATTCTCCTCCTCCAGGCCAACACTCACTCTGAAATAGTCTTCACTGAGGCCAGGGAAAGAGCCACAGCCTCTCACAATCACACCTCTCCTGAAGAGCTCCTCAACAATCTCAGGTCTGCCCTCTGCCTTGATAAGCACAAAGTTGCCCTGAGAGTCATAGGCTCTCAGCCCTAGAGCTCTGGCTTCCTTCAGAATAAACTCTCTCCCTTCTTTTGCAAGCTTTACACTCCTCTCAAGATGCTCTCTGTCCTTAAGGGCTGCAAGGGCAGCTTTCTGAGCTACAAGAGAAACATTGAAGGGCTGCTTTACTCTGAGAATCAGCTCTCTTAGCTCACTGCTGCAGGCACAGTAGCCAACTCTGAGCCCTGCAAGTCCAAAGGCTTTAGAGAAGGTTCTTGTAACCACAAGGTTGGAGTAAGCTTCAGTGAGCCCGGCAAGAGAGCTTTCAGTAAACTCTGCATAGGCCTCGTCAAGCACCACAATCTTGCCTTTTTCAAGAATCTCCTCCATCTCACTTTCAGATATTAAGTTCCCTGTTGGATTGTTGGGGGAGCATATAAAAACAAGCTTTGTTTTGTCACCTATGGAGTTCAAAAGTGCATTTACATCAAAGGAGAAGCTGTCCTGCCCTTCCTTGAGGGGAATCTGCACAGCAGTACCACCGTACATCTTCACAAGAATGCCATAGTAGGAGAATGTGGGTGTAGCTATTATAGCCTCATCACCTGGGGTGAGGAAAATCTTCACCACCTGCTCCAGGATGTCGTCACTCCCATTACCCACAACTATTTCAGAATTTACATTGAGATAATCCTTAAGAGCAGAACATAGCTCTTTTGCTTCAGGGTCAGGGTAGAGGTGAGATGCCTTTAGAGCCTCAAAAGCTTCTTTTACGGCAAGAGGAGAAGGGCCAAGAGGATTCTCATTGGAGGCCAGCCTTATTATGCTCTCAGCATCAATACCATAGCTCTCTGCAATCTCCTCTATACTCTTCCCTGGTACATAGGGAGGAACTTCCTTTATGCAGCCCTTCACCAGCTCTTCAAGCTTCATCTTCAATTTCTCCCAGGATGGTGTCAAGCTTAGTTACCACCTCATCTATCTGAGCCTCTGTTATTACAAGAGGAGGAGTGAACCTTAAGGTTGTGTCGTGGATACAGTTGAGAAGCAGGCCTAGCTCTAGACCTCTCTTTACCACTTCGTGGCATACAGTATTCAGCTCAAGCCCCAGCATCAATCCAAGGCTTCTTATATCCTTTATAACCTTGTGCTTCTCCTTTAGCTCCTCAAGCTTTCTCCTGAAGTATTCGCCCAGCCTTCTGCTCGCCTCAGGAAGCTTTTCCTCCATGAGCACATCAATAGTTTCTCCTGCCACCCTGGTAGCAAGTGGGTTCCCTCCAAAGGTGGAGGCATGGTCTCCAGCTTTAAAGGCTTCCATAACTTCATCTTTAGCAAGCATAGCGCCTATGGGAAAGCCTGAGCCAAGAGCCTTTGCCAGAGTAAAGATATCAGGCTCAACTCCAAAGCGCTGCCAGGCGAAGAGCTCACCCACTCTGCCCATACCTGTCTGAACCTCATCGAAAATCAAAAGGATATCCTTATCCTCGCAGATCTCTTTAACTCCCTTGAGGTAGCCCTCAGGGGGCACAATTACACCACCTTCTCCCTGAACAGGCTCGAGAATAACAGCTCCTGTGTCTCTACCTACAGCCTTTTCAAGAGCCTCGAGGTTCCCATACTCTATGTGCCTGAACCAGGGTAATAGTGGCTCGAAGTCCTTTTTATACTTCTCCTGCCCGGTGGCTGAAAGGGCGCCGAGAGTTCTTCCATGGAAGGAGTTTTTCATGGCAATAATCTCTTTTTTGCCAGTATACTTTCTTGCCAGCTTTAAAGCTGCTTCCACAGCCTCAGCACCAGAGTTGCAGAAGAAGCTCTTATAGCCTCCAGAAAGTTTGTAGAGCTTCTCAGCCAGGGCTACCTGGTTATCAATATAATACAGATTGGAGGTGTGCATGAGCCTTGAAGCCTGCTCCTTTATGGCTTCTACTATCCTGGGGTGAGAGTGGCCGAGGTTTAAAACAGCTATTCCTGCTATGCAGTCTATATACTCTTTTCCCTCAGTGTCCCAGAGAAGTGCGCCTTTCCCTTCTTTAAAAGCTACAGGCAGCCTGGAGTAGGTCTGGGCTATATATTTCTTATCTTTCTCAATAAGCTCCTTCATGCTCTTGTGCTTGAGGTAAGAGGATATAAATTTTTGCCTCACAGCTTCTTCTGAATCTCAGGATGTTGCAATTGAGGTGTTGAAAGTGGGGTTGTAATATCTCTATAAGTATAATGTGAAGGGAGAAATTTCACCTGAAGGCTTGCGGATATATAATGTTGTGACCAAAGGTATCAACATCCCAAAGAGCAAAGGAGTTAACTCGTAACGTATATTCAGTGTTATACGCCGTCGCTTTTTCATATTTTCACCTTCAGAAAATAAAATCCCTTATGATTTGGCTCCTTATAATTTATCCAATTGAAGCTTATATCCCTTTTAAATGTAAAAGCACCATTTTTCTTGTAAAACTTTTCGCCTGTTTTCGTTTTTGTATATTTGTATTCATGACCTGGTTGGATTTTATAACCATTGGATGTATTAAACTCCTCTCTTAAACTATTTTTTTTCCTTGGTGGATTTACATATCGATGATTATCAGTAATCATGAGAAAATAAGCAGATTGGAAAGAATTATAATGCTCGACAAGATTCTCCAAATCATAAATATCTTTGTAAATTTCCATTGCACCCAAGTCTTCTGCACTTTGTTCTAATGTTTTGAATTTTAATTCTATTGGGATTTTACACTCTTCGTTTTCTCTGATAAAACCGCAAATTATGTCAATGTATTTATTTTTTCTACCAGTTTCAACTTTTGACTCTAAATCTACAAAGAATATCTCTCTTCGCTTAAGGCAATATAATTCTCCTATAAGTTTTAAAATACTTGCAAAATGTAGTTGAAAAGGAGCTTCAAGTTCTACTTCATATTTTTTATTCAAAAACTGGTTTATGAATATCTCCCAAGCATTTTCGATTACAATATCCAATCGCCTACTCAGATTATCAGGTATTTTCTTAAACTCGGTCATGCTATCAACCTCATAAACCACTTTATATCCTCTAAACTGTTAAATATTATCCATATATGTATAAATATATCTCGTTTTTAAACTCCTATGCCCAGATAATCCCCCAAATATATCTTAACTCAGCCCCTCTTCCAGATTTCGTTGCAGAGTCATTTCCTGACGAATGAACGCCAGAGAGCACCCTCACCTCTCCTCGCTCCACCATGGCGTTGAGGGATTCTCATCAATATAGAGAGCCACCCACTCCTTTTCTGTTCTCTTATCCTTGAGGTGGTAGAGTCTGAGAAAGAGAGAAATCATCTCTCTGTACTGATAGTACTCAAAAACCCTTCCCCTGAGAATTAAGAAGCTCTCTTTACCCGAGTCAACAACCCTGCCGGAGCCAACCTCAAGAGCTATAACCTCGCCTTCAGCTGAAAGCTCCTCCAGCTTTTCTTCAAGGCGCACCTCAAGAGCTTCATAATTTTCAGCGCTGGCAAAGACTGAGGCTGATATGTAATCCTTAAAGCGTCTAAGCTTTTTCTCTTCAGCAAATGCCTCAAGCTTCTCCAGTATCCCCTCACTTAAACTCATTTCCCACCTCAGAGCCCGAACTCAGGGAAATAGGGAGCAAGCATAGCCTGAAGCTGCCTGTCAAGGCCAAAGAGAAGGCCAATGCCAAGAATTATAATTATTATGCCTGCTACCTTCTTTATGCTCTTATTATATCTGCTCACACCTTCCATCTTGGATGTTGCATACTTGCCCAGGTAAGCCACTGCCAGCATTGGTATGCCTATGCCCAGAGAGTAAAGGAATAGAGATATACCGCCAAGGAAAACCTCTCCCTTCAGCGCCACGGCAGTGAGCACTGCACCGAGCACAGGACCAACACAGGGTATCCACACAACGCCAAGAGAAAAGCCTAGGATAAGAGCCCCAAGGTTACCTCCCCTCTTACCAGAAGGCTGGGCCAGATTGAACCTGTTCAGAAGCATGGAGGAGTACATAATAAAGTAGTTGTTGAGCTTATCCGAGGCAAGGAAAAAGCCCATGGCAATAATAAGAATTATACCCAGAAATCTGAGGTTCCTGCTAATCTCGGCCACAGCCCCAACTTGAGAGGTAAGAATCCCCATGAGGGTAAAACTGACACTCATTCCAAGGACAATAAGAATAGGTCTAACCTTTGAGCCAGTGCTTCCCGCCATAACAATGGGTATTAAGGGAAAAACACAGGGTGAAGTAATACTAACAATTCCTGCCACAAAGGATAGCAAGACAAGCTGCAAATCCATAGCCTACACCTATTTCGCAAAAAATTTATCAATTATCTAAATACTATATATCATCATGAAGAAAATAGGAATAATCTCAGATTCACACGATAATCAGAAACTCTTAGAAAAAGCTGTGGAAAAGCTAAATGAACTTGAAGTTGAACTGGTTTTACATGCTGGTGATATTATTGCACCCTTCTCTGCAAAATTGTTAGGAAATCTGAGAGTGCCCTTCAAATGCGTCTTTGGAAATAATGACGGCGAGAGGCAGCTTCTCAGGCAGGTGATTGAAGGGTTAAACTCTGAAATTGACGACCTTCTGGAGATTGAGCTTTCGGGAAAGAAGGTAGCTTTATACCACGGCACTGACAGGAGGATGCTTGACATAATTATAGAGAGCCAGCGCTACTCCCTGGTTGCTACAGGACATACCCATAAAAAAGAGGTAAGGAAGGTGGGCAGTACACTGGTGGTTAACCCGGGAGAAGTGTGTGGTTACCTGACAGGCGAGGCTACCCTTGCTGTTGTTGACCTGGAAAAAGAGGAAGTAAAATTTGAGGTGCTGAATTAATGATAATAAAGAAAGCCAAGCACTTCCTTCTCTTCTTTGGACTTTTCACTCTTGTGCATGGAATCAGACTCTACCTTGAGGCGAGGAGTAACTCCCTGAGCCCCAGCTACTACCTCTCCCTTTTTCTAGTAACTCTGGGTGGCATTACCTCTGGTACTGGCTTAATCACAGAAGAGCAGGAGAGCAACAGCCTTGAAAAGCTACTCTTCAGCTATTTATTTGCCCTGCTACTTTTTGCCTTTGTTGTGTTTATATCTATTGAGGTAAAATCCCTCGGCTGAGGAAAAATTATATTAGAGCAGAGCTCCAATTTGCCAATGCATGGAAAGCAAAACCTTTAAAGTTGCAGGCTTACTTCTCATACTCTCAGGCCTGGCCTTTTTCTATCTTGGCTATGTGGAGGAAGAGCTTTACCTGGCAGGTGCTTTTGTAGCCGTAGCTGTGGCTATGGTGGCTTCTGGAGTGGCACTGATGTTAAAAAAGGATGAGAAGAAAAGTGAGAAGGAAGAAGCTGATATAGCTTTTGAGCCCACAATATGCCCCAACTGCAAAAGTGAAGTTGTGAGTGCAGGAAAGTTCTGCGGCAACTGCGGAGCACCCCTGGGAGAGAGGTAGTAATATGCTCCTGAAGCCTGTTTATACACTCTACCAGTACCTTCTGGAGAAGCAGGTAAAGAAAGGTAAGATTCCAGAGCATATAGCCATTATAATGGACGGCAACAGAAGGCTGGCAAGAGCTATGGGAAAGCCACCATGGTTTGGGCACCGCCTCGGAGCAAAACGCCTTGAGGAAGTTATAGAGTGGTGCGTCGAGCTTGGCATTAAGAGTGTTACAACATATGCCTTCTCCATAGAGAACTTCTCCCGAAGCAGGGAGGAGGTTGAGGCTCTATTTGACCTCTTCGAGGAGTACTTCTACAAGGTAGCAGAGGACGAGAGGATAAAGAAGAATGGTGTCAGGATTAAGGCTATAGGGAGGCTGGAGAAGTTTCCAGAAAGAGTTTTAAAGGCCATAAGGTATGCTGAAGAAAAAACAAAAGACAATAAAAAGCTTCTTCTGAATGTTGCAGTAGCCTATGGCGGAAGGCAGGAGATTGTAGATGCAATTAAGAAGATTGCCCAGAGGGTTAAGACTGGAGAGGTGGAGGTAGAGAGTATAGATGAAGAGCTTGTATCTAAGCATCTCTACACCAATGGCATTAAAGACCCTGACCTGATAATCAGAACCTCAGGCGAGGAGCGCATCTCTGGCTTTCTGCTCTGGCAGAGTGCCTACTCAGAGCTTTACTTCTGCGACACCTTTTGGCCTGGGTTCAGAAAGATTGACTTCCTCAGAGCTATAAGGACATATCAGCAGAGAGAAAGGAGATTTGGTAGGTAATGGCTAGAAGTATTACTCTTGATGTTCACGAGCTGAGCCTGAAGGGCGAAGGAATTGGCGAATATAAGGGGAAGAGGGTGAAAGTGGATTTTGCCTATCCAGGCGATAGAGTTGTGGCAAGGCTTTTTGGTAGAGGTAAGGCAAAGGCTGAGAGGGTTTTAAAACCCTCTGAGCTGAGAAGCTCTGCTCCCTGTTCAGCCTTCTCTGTCTGTGGAAGTTGCAGGTGGCAGGGGCTGAGCTACAAAGCACAGATTGACTTTAAGGCTGAGAGGATTGAGAGGCTCTTCGGCATTAAAGCAGAGGTGAAACCCTCGCCGAAAATCTGGTACTACCGCAACAGAATGGACTTCACAGTTGGTAGAGAAGCCATAGGAATGCGCAGATATGGGAGCTACTACAAGGTGGCAAGAGCAAGGCGCTGCCTGCTCCAGAGCGAGGAAAGCAATGAGATAATAAGGCGCTCTGAGATTTTCTTCAGAAATAATAAACTGAAGCCCTACAATCTTAGAAGGCACAGGGGCTTTCTGAGGTATATTGTTATAAGGGAGGGGAAGTTTACTGGCGATAGGCTTGTGACAGTGATTACCTCAGAGGGCGAGTTTCCCCTGAGGGAGTACTACGAGGAGATAAAAGAACTTTCTCCAAAGGTGCTCTGGGCAGTCAATTCCACAATGAGCGATGTTTCCCAGGGTGAGATAAGAGAGGTAAGGGGAGAAAGCTTTTTTGAGGAGAGGCTTTTAAACCTGAATTTCAGAATTCCTGCCTTTTCCTTCTTCCAGACCAACAGCTATCAGGCTGAAAATTTGGTCTCTATTGCTGTTGAAGAGGCTAATCTTGATGACAGTGAAGTTGTGGCTGACCTCTACTCTGGTGTGGGGACCTTCTCTCTTGCTCTTGCTCAGAAGGCTGGAGAGGTAATAGGGATAGAGGAGGATATAAAGGCTGTTAAAGCTGCAGAGGAAAATGCAGAGCTAAATGGAGTGAAAAATGTCAGATTTATAGCCGCCAAGGTGGAGGAAGCTCTGAGCAGTCTTGAAAAGGTGGATGTTGCTCTCCTTGACCCTCCCAGAGCTGGACTCCACAAGAAGGTAATAAGGGCACTTCTGGAGCTCAAGCCAAGAAAAATAGTTTATGTTTCCTGCAACCCTGTAAGCCAGAAAGAGGATATAGAGAGGCTCAGGGGATACAGGCTGGAGAAAATTCTCCCTCTGGACATGTTTCCCCACACACCACATCTCGAGAATATTGCCATATTGAAAAGGCTTTAAAGGAGACGCTCAGCAAAGAGCAGGCTGAGCTCAAAGATGAATACAAGAGTCAGAGCCACCACTACGGGTGTAATGGGAGTTGGGTCAGGAGAGAGAAAAAATCCCAGGGCAAGGAGAATAGCATAGATGTAGCGTCTCCTGTACTTCAGCCAGCTCACAGATACAAGCCGTGCTTTAACAAGGAAGGCAATTATCAATGGAATTTGAAAGATAAGGCCAATACTCAAGACCATAAAGCCAATAAAGGAGACAAATCTGCTCAGCACCAACATGGGCTCAGCAGTTTCGCCAGCGTAAAAAATTAAAAATCGTGATGAAGGTGGAATTAGCACAAAAAAAGAGAAAAGTATGCCCAGTGTGAAGAGTATAAATGAAGTGGGTACAATTCTCAAAAAAAGCCTTCTCTCTTCAGGATAGAGCCCGGGTTCAGCAAATTTGAAAATTTCGTATATTATTACAGGTGTTGAAAGGTAAATTCCCACCACAATTGAAATTATAAAGAAGGTATAAACATATTCTACAGGGCTGAGAGCCATAACCTTTACATCAGGGGGGAGAGAAAACTTTATAAGAATAGGTATAATCTCTCTGCCAGAGAGCAGAGCAATTCCAAGAGAAGCTATTGCAGTAGATGCAATGGCAACAACAAGCCTATTTCTGAGCTCCCTAAGATGTTCCACCAGTTCCTGCTCTTTATCCTCAGTTGGATCAGTCATATTTCCCTCTTATTAATCTTCTCAACTTTTATCCAGAAGGTAATCTCCTGCCCCGCCAGAGGATGAAAGTACTTAAGTTCCACCTCCTTCTCATCAACTCTTATAACAAGAGCGAAGCCCTTATCAGTTTCCAGCTCCAGTCCCTCCTCTGGAGTTATGCCCTGGCTGGTAAAGGCTTCCAGGGGCACCTTCTCCATGGGGTACTCATCGTTGTGACCATAAGCTTCCTCTGGCTCAAGGGTAAACTCCTTCTCTTCACCCTCCTTCATTCCCACTACTGCCTTTGAAATTCCGGGGAGTACGCTAATGTCACCCACCATAAAAGATATGGGCTCATAGCTCTTGCCTTCAATGAATATACCCTCTTTTTTAGCCACCTCCTCCAGAGAAGTGTCAAATACTCTTCCATCCTCTAGCTTTGCAATGAAATTGAGAGTTACCACGTCACCTTCTTCCACTTCCATTGAAACACCACAGCAACTTAGAAGTTTAACATAGTAATTCTCACAAAAGATATATTAAAATAGACTTTTATTTTCTAAGAAATTTAAACAATATGGTTTTATAATAATGCTTTATAATGTAAGTTTTAAAATTATTTATGAACCCATGAAACTATCAACTGCTTTTGAACTTTCATGGGTTCCCCTCCCCCCATTTCCCCTCCTCCACTCTTTTTAAAGGAAGCAAAACAAAAGGTTATTAAGTATCGAGCCCAATAATTATATATGCTCAGATATGCACCTCTTTTGCTGGTTATTGTTATATTTTCAGCCTGCCTTCAGCATGAAGAGGTTGTTCTATCAAATGTACCCTACGGTCATACTGCTGGTGTTATTGTGACCTTTGATACTGAAGTGGTGAAGAGTGGCGAGCTGGAGAGTATAGCCAGAGTGCTCCGTAATGCTGGAGCAAATGCCACTTTTTTTGTTGTGGCAGGTTACTTTGAGAATTCACCTGATGTGCTTGAACCCATAAGAGATTTTGAAGTTGCAAATATGGGCTGGAATCAGGGCAGGTGGAAGAGCTACTTTACACCTGAGGAGCACAGTGAGCAGATTCTTAGAGCAGATAAGTGGCTCAGGGCTCAGGGCTTCAATGTTAAGGGCTTCAGAGCACCTTACCTTCTCTACAGCGATTTTGCCATCAGAACAATTAAAGGTCTCAACTATAGCTATGACTCCTCCCTTTACTACGACTTTCTCCCCTACAGCCTGTATGGCTTGGTAGAGGTGCCAGTTACTCTAAATTTTGATTCCTACTGGGATGAAACAAAAATGGAATTCACCCTTATTCCAACCTACTTAGCTCTACAGAAAGCAATAGATGATAATGGCTTCTTCACCCTTATAACTCACGTTGATACTGTGAGTAAAAACCTGGGGAACTTTACCCAGTTTTTAGACTATGCAAAGAAGAGAGAGATTTGGTTTGCCTCTGCTTATGAAGCTGCTGAGTGGTGGAAGAAGAGGGAAAAGCTTGAGCTTGAAGTAGAGGGGGAAAGAATAATAGTCAGGAACAGGGGCAGTGAGAGAGTAGAAGGCGCTACAGTAATTATTAAAAACTACAGGGGTAGAGTGGAAGGCGGTGTGGTGCAATATAGGAATGGCGATGCCAGATATGTTGTTCTTCCAGCTATAGAGCCAGAGGGCAAAGCTGAGGTAATTTTAAGGGGCAGGTGATGGATAGGGGAAAGAGATTTTATACCAAATGGTAATAATCTCTTATAGGCATTGCAAATATTAAAAGCTGTATAAGGATAAGTAAAGCCATGTGGTGGTTATGAGTAAAATAGAGGAGAAGTTTAAGGAACTGGAAAAGAAAAAAGAAGGTGCTTTAATAGGCTACCTTACTCTTGGAGACCCAAATATTGAAGATTCAAAAGAGCTTGTCAAGGCTCTCTGCAAGAATGTTGACATTATGGAGCTGGGAATACCTTTCTCAGATCCTATAGCTGATGGGCCCACAATTCAGGCAGCCATAGATAGAGCTCTGAAAGCTGGTATCAACACTGACAGTTGCTTTGAGATTGTTGAGGAGCTAAGAGGTAAAGGCATAGATGTGCCCTTTGTCTTCATGACCTACTATAATATAGTGCTCCAGTACGGCGAGGAGAGGTTTGTGAAGCGCTGCTCGGAGGCTGGAGTTGATGGCATTCTGGTGAGTGATTTGCCTGTTGAGGAGGCTGAGAGTTTATTAAAGATTTGCAGAAAATATAATGTTGATTTTATTTTTCTGATAGCACCTACAACAACAGAAGAAAGGATAGAGAAGATTCTTAAAAAGGCTTCTGGTTTTATATATCTTGTCTCTCTACTGGGCACCACAGGGGCAAGGGAAAGCCTTCAGGAGGAAACCATAGAGAAAACTAAATGGGCACTGAAGTATGTGAAGAAGCTTCCCCTGGCAGTTGGTTTCGGAATCTCAAAGCCTGAGCATGTTAGAGCTATAATTGAAGCTAAAGCTCAGGGTGTTGTTGTGGGTTCAGCCTTTGTCAAGCTAATTGGAGAAAAGGGAATAGGGGCAAAGGAGGAGCTTGAAAGACTATCCAGAGAACTTAAAGAGGCAACTAGGCTTTAACAGCCTCGTCCACTATCTCCTTTACAATCCCTGTAACCTTCTCAGGAAGCTCCCCCAGGTCTGCCTCAGTGAAGCTACTCAGCACACTCGCTAATATTCCAGCTACCTTTACTTTGCCTTCCTCCTGGTACACATTAATCTTGCAGGGCATGAGCAGGCCCAGGTTTATGTCAGCTTCAAGGGCTTTCGCTGCATATTCTGGCTTGCATATCTCAATTATCTTATAGGGAATGAAGTCTATGTTCTTCTTAGCAAGGGAAGCTTTTATATCGTGCACAGCCAGTACGCCGAAACCCTTTTCTTTTGCAAGCTCCTGAACCTTCTCCACCACCTCGTCAAAGGGCTTTTCAGTTTCTTTAAGATAGTAGAACTCCATCTCAACCACCATGTTCAATTGTGTTGAACACAAATAAAATTAACATTTGAAAATTTGGTGGAAAGCTTCATTCAGAAAGCTTGCCTTCTTCTGTGCTGGAATCGTCGCCTATGATTTCCCTCTTCAGCTTCAGATAATCCTCTCTGGTAATCTCCCCTCTGGCAAGCCTCTTATTGAGGATTTCTATTGCGCTCTCATTATCTCCGCTGTCTCTCAGCAGGAGGTAAATCAGCAGGCCAACAAGAACCCAGAAGGCCAGGCCAAAGCCTCTGAAGCCCAGAAATCCAAAGCCGCCTCTGTAGCCATGCATGGCATGCATTCCACCATAGCCCTGACCGCCTGTTATAAAACTTCCCCAGGCCTGGCAGGGTGCAAAGCTTGAGCCCGACTCGTAGAGCAGGGTAAGTAGTAGAAGCAGGCCAAGAATACCAAAGACGGTGTAAGTCAAAATTTTTCTCATATTCTTTAATCCCTTCTCAACATATATAATTATTTAGATGAGAGGAGGAAGGTTTACTCTTCCTCCACCTCCAGCTCATCAATAACCTTGCCGTGCCACTGCTCGATAAACACTGTACCTGTGTAGCCGTTGACATTTATCTGAGCCACTACCTCGCCATCCTCAAGGCCGTGAAGCTCATAGAAGCCATAGTACTTCTCTACATCATCGCTGAGCTGCCACTGAAGTCCAAGGGCTGCAAGATATTCCTGTGCTATTCTCTTGGCTTCCTCATCGCTTATTGTCATTTCAGTGGTGCCATAGAAGCCGTGCATGCCATACTTTGTGTTCCACATCATATTTGGCCCCATCTCTGGGCGGACTGCTCCGGTGTACTTATCTATTATTATTTCAAAGGCATTGTAGTCACTGTTTTCCTCCTTGAACTCTGCCTCAAAGTGAGTCTCAAACTCGTAAATCTCTTTCAGCTCTGTTCCCGCAATGGCATAGCTCTCTGCAATCTCCTTGGCTTCCTCTATAGTTAGGGGTTCGCCCTGTGGCACAACTCCAAAGCCTATACCATTACCCATGCAGCCTCCAAAGCCGCCGACAGGTGCTACCCCGGGAGCATAGGTGTCATAGCCGGGAGCAGCGCCGCCTCTTCCTGGGCCGAAGCCATAGCCACCAAAGCCCATTCCGCCGCCAAAGCCGTGCATTCCCATGCCGTAGCCGCCATAGCCACCGTAGCCATAGCCTGGAGCAGCGAAGCCCCTGGGGTTCCATCCAAACATTCCCATGCCAAAGGCATTCACAAAGCCTGCCAGAAGAAGCAGGCCAATTCCTGCGATGGCAATTGTTTTTGTTTTCATTTTTTCAATCACCTCGACAAATACCTTATCCTGAAGGGAGCTATAATTTGCCGTAAAGACCGAAGGGAATAAAGGTCTAAAATCGTACACGACAGTACATACGCATAGGATAACGTACAATTTCATATTTTATATACCATATCAAAATTTCACAGATTAAAAAGTCAAAATCATTCCTTTTTTATCCAGTCACTAATAAAAACCTTATAAGTTCTCCCAAGCCTCTCCCTTGTAATTATCCCCTTCTTCTCAAGGTTGAGTAAAATGGCAGAAACCTTTGATTTGGAAAAACCTGTCCTGAAGCGTAGAGAATCCTGAGTTATGCCTTCATTGTTCCTTATTATCTCTATTATTGTCACCTCGTCCTCGCTGAGAGCTCTTTCAAGGATTTTGTAGCTCTTACTGGTGTCAACCTGCTTTACTTTGGTCTCCTCAAGAGGCTTTGCCCATATGTAGAAGGATATGCCGCCAAGCATCCCGAGGATAAAGGAGAGGGTAAGCCTGTATCTTAGAGCTCTGAGACTCTCCTCTGGCAGAAGCAGAGAAGCTATGGAGTCAAGGCCGAAGTAGACAATGAACACAATGAGCAGACTGGCGAGTAGCCTTTCATTCTCTGTCTTGGGCTTGGAAAGACGCATACTAATTGTTTGTCCTTATGGGTTAATAAAACTCTCGACTACAATAAGATTTATGTAGTTAACAGCTTTCTCCAGAAAGAGCACGCCGGGGTAACTCAGACTGGTAGAGTGCCACGCTCATAGGGAGAGGCTCGGCCTCGAAAGGGCACTCCTGGGATACGTGGAAGCCGCGGGTTCGAAGCCCGTCCCCGGCATACTTCACCATGGTCTTTCCTTTTTTTCAAACATTTCTGAATACATTTCACTTTTCTCCTGCTCTCAGCCAATGAATATATATTGCATCTATGAGGGAGGGATATGAGGGAGGAGCAGAAGGTACTCAGGCTTATGCAGCGGCTCGGCAATCTTCCGGCACGTAACAGAGAGCTCGTTGAAACATTTCTGGAGGAGGAGAGAGCAAAAGGGAAATCTGCTGCAACCATAAGGAAGTACTTGGAATTTTTGCTGTGGGCTGGCAATCGGGTGGATTTTGAGAGTGCAACGAAACGTGAGATCATCAAGCTTGTTGGCGAGATAGAGGCAAGCGGGAAATCAGCTTGGACAAAGAGCAAAGAGAGATCCATGTTGAAGAAGTTCTACAAATGGCTCAGGGGCTATGAGGACAGCTACCCACCAGAGGTCTCCTGGGTCAAAACAGGTGTTCCAAAAAATAAAAGGTTTTTGCCGGAGGACATTCTTACCGTTGAGGAGGTGGAAAAACTCATAGATGTGTCTCCTAATCTGAGAACAAAAGCTCTGATTGCCACACTCTATGATACTGGTTGTAGGGCTTCCGAGCTCCTCTTCATGCGGGTGAAGGATGTAAGCTTTGACGAATACAGTGCCATTGTGGTGCTGCACGGCAAGACAGGCTCACGGAGGTGTAGGGCTATTTTTGCCACACCATACCTGAAGCAATGGCTTGAGAGCCACCCAAGAAAAGAAGAGATAGAATCTCCTCTCTGGGTACATAATAGAGTACCCTCCCGCA
Organism: Candidatus Hydrothermarchaeota archaeon; assembly: GCA_964501105.1. Lineage (GTDB taxonomy): Archaea > Hydrothermarchaeota > Hydrothermarchaeia > Hydrothermarchaeales > BMS3B > BMS3B. Next base: position 20,808 of record CAZCRG010000019.1, read on the forward strand.
GGCTTACCTATGAGGGTCTGCGTTCTTTGCTAAAATTTCTCCAGAAAAGAGCTGGCCTGAAAAAGAAACTTCATCCACACCTTTTCAGGCACTCACGAGCTACCCACCTTGCAAATGTATTGAAGGAGGCTCAAATGAAAGAATATTTCGGCTGGACACGAGATAGCAAGATGCCTGCTGTATATGTACACCTCAGCGGGAGAGATGTTGACGATGCTCTCCTGGATTTCTACAAACTCAAGAAGAAAGAAGAAGAGAAGAACCGCCCAAAGCGTTGCCCTGTGTGCGGAGAGCTAAATTCTCCTGGGGCTGAGCTGTGCTGGCGGTGCTATAGACCACTTGACGGCATGGAAACTGCAAGCGTGAAGGATCTGATCAAAGAACTCATCGCCATGGAGCTATCCGGAGAGAGAGATGAGAAAAAGCTGCTCGAGCTCTTGGAGAAGCTCAAGTAAAGCTCCTGCTTAATCCCCTGGGAATAGTAATATGGGAAAATTTTTTATACTTATAATGTGCCAATATGCATGGGGATATAAGTGCTCAACTCTGATGAGAATTATGACATGTTAAAATTTCTGATTCTAAAAATATTTATTATCAAGGGGAAGAAAGCAAAAATTAGCAAAAGAGCGATACATAAGATTATCTACAGAATTACAAGGGAGGTAGATGTAGAGGAAATTAAGATGGCGGCTCCATTTTACTGGTATAATTATGGACCTTTTAGTGAAGTCGTGGATGCTGCTCTTTATGATTTACTTCATTATGAAGGACTTAAAGAGGAACATGTGTATGAGGATACAACATTGTTAGTTCTGAGAGATGCTGGTAAGAGACTTTACAAAGAGTATCGTAATCTTGAGAGAACTATCTCAGATTCAGGAAATTATAAAATAAGGTCTATAATAAATGGGATAAATCTCTTCAAATTTGAAGAGCACATCAAAGAGATTTACTATAATTATGCACCATATCCTTTCATGAATATATTCAAGTTTGAATTTTTAGAAGTCTTTAAGAGATATGTTCACAGTAAAGTTCTAAAAGGGCAAACGTCTCTCGCTCCAGAGCTTGATAAAGAGGATATAGATTACGAACTATTTAAATGTGAAGCGAATCTGCCAGTAGAAGAGTTGTTCCAAGATTTTAATGAAAGCTTCTCAAGCTATGCAACAGCACTTTCAAGAGCACTTGAATTGGAAAGGGGAAGAGAAATACTCCCATTTGCCCTTGATCTTGCAAATGAAATATGGATGACTTTTGCAAAAGGTGTAAGGGTCGTTGCCCATGATGATTATTATAGTGAT
>CAZCRG010000020.1:0-19837 GCA_964501105.1 Candidatus Hydrothermarchaeota archaeon
TTAGTAGATTGCACCTAAGCCCAGGAGGGCTATTCCTGAAAACTTCTATCTTAATCATAAAAATGTATCAAGATATCATGATATATAAATTTAACCTATTAAATGACGACTTCAAAACTTGAAGGATTTAATCATATACTTTCAGATCTTTAACCCTGCCCAGATATGTACTGTCCAGCAAGTAAGCCCTGGCATTCTCAATATCAACGAGTTTTTGATTAATTATAGGGCTAATGGGGATTTCTTCTGTATTAAAAGCAAGTCCTGACACTATTGGATTGAAGGCCGGCATTATTATAAGTTTTAATGTTCTCCCAAAATGCTTTCTACCTTTTTCAGTTAGTTCTGCAACTATCCATGCCTTCTCTTTTGTTCTTCCAATAGAATCTTCGAAAAGTATTGCCGGATGACTGTGAGCCATAAGTATATTCTTTTTTGCTTTTTTCAATGCTCTGTGCCCATGGGTAAGAGTTACATCACCTATGGTGAGTTCATCAAGCACAATGAGCTCTGGAATTAGTTCTTCAACAAGAGAGTCGTGATTTCCCTTCACAAGTACAATCTCTACTCTATTCCCTACTTCTTGCAGAAGCTCAGATATATGCCTGTATTCATGCCAACCTGCTCTTGGAATATTGTGCTTCAAATCTCCAAGTATAACAAGCCTTGAAGCTCCAGAAATTTCAATAAGGTCAATTATTTTATTTTTTATTTCCCCTACTAGGGGAGGTAGTGAGATACCCCTTTCTAAAAACTCTTTTTCTATACCTATGTGAAGGTCAGCTATTATAAGTGAATCATCAATCAGACAGGCAGGTTCATTGTATAATTTTTTTATCATTGTTTTTTTATGTATAATTTAACGTTATCCATAAAGATTTAATTTTTTAGATTTTAATTGTTTCAAGGTCTTCAGGTATTACTATTCTTGAAAAAATTTTTCCTGCCATTTTGAGTTCATTTATATCCTGGTACCTATATAAATGGACAAGTGCAAGAAGTTTCACTGTTGCTTTTTTTGCAACCTCAGCAGCTTTAGCTGGAGAAGAATGTCCCAAAAAACCTTCTCCGTAGGCTTCAGCTACAAGAAGGTCTGAGTCTTTTGCTAGACTTACAACTTTCTCATCAGGCAAACCATCGCAGGCATAGGTGAGTTTTTTATTCTTTATTACTGAGACTGCTATAGAAGGAATAGAATGCCTTAGTGGAGCAAAATCAAAAATGTAATCAAATTTTTTCAACTTCTTTTCGGCAGTAATAAAGCTAACATCGTAGGAAAGCTCTTCTATACTTTTATTGTATGAGAGAAGTAGAAGTTCTCTAACAATTTTTTCAATACCTTCTGTGCCTATAAGGGTTAGAGGTTCCTCTCTATTCTCTTCACTGGCTGCTAAAAGGAGGGCAGGAAGCCCCAGGAAGTGGTCTCCATGCCAGTGGCTTACAAAAACTATCTTAATCTCTTTTATATCTATTCCCAGCTTTCTAATCTGAAGAACAGAGTGAGGAGAGCAATCAATCAATATTTCTTTGTTTACAAGAAGAGATGTATTTGCTTTATTTCCAAAGGCTTCTCCAGTACCAAGAAAAATCACTTCCATTTATCTCACCCATACACTATCCTCACCATGGTAGTTAAACTTAAGAACAAGAATCTCAAAGGGTTCCTTCCCTTCTCTGTTATCTACAGAATGAACCTTTAATGCCTCACACAGGAAAGAGTCTCCAGCCTTTGCTTCATATACCTCTTCACCTATTCTCAACTTTGCATTTCCACGAAGGATATAAAAAAACTCTGTCTGACTTCTGTGATAGTGTTTTTCTACGACTTTGCCAGGGAGCACCTGAACAATTTGAATAAGACTTCCCATCTCTGGCCTGAGGAGAATTCTCTTTCTGTAGTTATCCTTTTCAATCCATTCACCTGATTTGAGCTTCATATATATACTCCTGCGAGAAGTATTAAAAACTTTTAGACACCACTCAAATGAAACTATTCGGTAAATTTAAATCTCTCAAAGTAAATTCTAAAGCATGGATGTTGTTGGCATAGGGGCGCTTAATGTAGACAAGATTTACAGGGTGCCAAGGATTGGAAGAGAAGGGGAAGAACTCCCTGTGCTTGAAGCTCTTGAGGCTCCCGGAGGAAGTGCTGCCAACACTATAGTTGCTCTTTCAAGGCTGGGTCTCAGCACCGGATTTATAGGCACTATTGGAGATGACAGCGACGGCAACTTTATTCTCAATGACCTTGAGAGGGAGGGTGTAAACACTGAGTGCATTGAGAGAGTTAAGGAGCATACTGGTGTTATTATTGCTCTGGTGGATGAAAAAGGGGAGCGCACCATGTATGCCTACCCGGGCGCCAATGACACCTTTAAAGTTAAGGACTTTAACTTGAAATGTGCTAAAAATGCTGATTACCTTCACCTTTCTTCTTTTGTTGGAGAAACAAGCTTTCTCTCCCAGCTTGAGCTCCTGGAGAACATAGAGGATAGGAAAGTAAGTTTTGCTCCTGGGATGCTCTATGCTAAATACAGATGCCTTCTGGAGCTGAGGGACATAATTGCCAGGAGTAAGATAATCTTTCTCAACAGGGAGGAAACTTTCCATCTCACAGGCAATCAGTACAAGAAGGGCGCCAAAGACTTAATAATGATGGGCGCAGAGATGGTGGCTGTAACTCTGGGGAAAGAGGGTTGCTATATCAGAACAAAAGAGAAGGAAATAAAAGTTGAAGCTGAAGAGGTAAAAGTTGTTGATACAACAGGAGCCGGTGATGCCTTTGCTGCCGGCTTTCTTTATGGACTCATAAATAACTATGAGCCAGAAATTTGCGCCAGGATAGGCAACTTTGTTGCTGCCAGGTGCATTGAGCATCTTGGTGCAAGAGCTGGGCTGCCCAATAAAGAGGCCCTTCAGGAGTTCATTGAAAAACTTTAGCTCAGGAGAGGCACAGATGGAGATAGTTTTTCTTGGAACAGGTGGCGGTAGATGGGTAACTCTACTTCAGAAGCTCAGGACAGGTGGCTTCAGGCTCCACGGCAAAACAAATATCCATGTTGATCCCGGACCTGGGGCTATCCTTGACCTTAAGGAAGCCAAGATAAACCCCTTTTCCACTCAGGCATGTATTGTCAGCCACTCTCACCCGGACCACTACAACGATGCAGAGCTCATAGTGGAAGCCATGACCAAAGCTATGACAAAGCAAAGTGGACACTTTCTTGGAAGTCTTAGTGCTGTTCAGGGGAGCGACGGCTTCAGGCCTGTGCTCAGCAGCTACCATACCTCAAAGCTCAGAGAGATAACAGCCCTTAAAGCAGGGGAAAAGGCTGAAATAGAGGAAGTTGAAATAGAAGCTTTACCAACTAAGCACAGTGACCCAACAGCAATAGGCTTGAAGTTTCACTTCAGAGAAGGCACTGTAGCCTACACCTGCGACACAGAATATTTTGAGGGCATGGAGTCCAGCTACACCGGTGCAAGGGTGCTCATTGCCAATGTGATAAGACCTGAGAATAAAAGAATAAGGTGGCACCTCTGCAGAGACGATTTAATAAAAATTCTGAAGAAGGTAAGGCCTGAGCTGGCTGTGATGCAGCACTTTGGTATGACAATGCTGAACCGCCTGGATAAGGAAGCTCAGGCCGTTGAAAAAGCCACAGGGGTAAAAACTATAGCAGCAAAAGATTTTATGAGGATTAAAGTTGATAATGATATAAAAATCCAGTACAGGAGTAAGGAGAATGCTTCAGAGCAGCTATAATCCCAAGGAAATTGAACCCAAATGGCAGAAGAAGTGGGAAGAGAAGGGAGTTTATAGATTCGATAGAAATAGCGATAAGCCTGTATTTTCAATAGACACCCCTCCACCAACTGTGAGCGGGAAAATGCATCTTGGCCACGCCTTCTCCTACTCTCAGATGGACTTTATAGCAAGATACAAAAGAATGAGGGGCTACAATGTCTTCTACCCCTTTGGCACTGATGATAATGGATTGCCAACTGAGAGGCTTGTGGAGAAGCTCAACAATGTTAAAGCTACAGAAATGCCCAGAGAAGAGTTTGTAAAACTCTGTCTCAGCACTCTTGAAAAAATTCTCCCCGAGTTTGTTCAGGACTGGAAAAATATAGGCATAAGTGCTGACTTTTCCCTTTATTACTCCACAATTGATGAGCACTGCAGGAGAATCTCCCAGCGCTCCTTTATTGAGCTTTACAGGGCAGGGAGAGAATACAGAAAGGAAACTCCATTTATTTGGTGTCCCAACTGTCAGACAGCCATAGCACAGGTGGAGCTGGAGGATAAAGAGCTGAAGAGTAGCTTTAATGATATTATCTTCAAAGTTGATGGAGATAAGGACCTGATAATCTCCACCACAAGGCCTGAGCTTCTCCCTGCCTGCGTTGCAGTCTTTGTTCATCCTGAAGATGAGAGGTACAGTAGATATGTGGGCAAGAAAGCCAGGGTGCCCCTCTTCAACCATGAGGTTGAAATCCTGGCAGACAGCAGGGTTGACCCTGAAAAGGGCTCAGGTGTAGTTATGTGCTGCACCTTTGGTGATACTACAGATATAGAGTGGTTTATGGAGTACAACCTTCCCCTTAAAGTTGCTATAACCAGAGATGGAAAAATGACTTCCCTCGCTGGCAAATATGAGGGAATGGCCATAAAAGAGGCAAGGCAGAAGATTATTGAAGACCTGAAGGAGGCTGGACTTCTAGTCAGCTCAAAAGAGATTGTGCATGTGGTTAATGTTCACGAGCGCTGTGGCACTGAAATCGAAATTCTCAACACAAAGCAGTGGTTCATTAAATATCTCGACCTCAGGGAGAAGTTTAAAGAACTTGGTAGAGAGATGAACTGGTATCCAGAGCACATGAGGCACAGGTATGATAACTGGATTGACGGCTTAAAGTGGGACTGGTGCATCTCAAGGCAGCGCTTCTTTGGTGTGCCCTTCCCTGTATGGTACTGCAAGAATTGCGGCGAGATAAAGCTGGCAGAGCTTTCAGAGCTTCCCGTTGACCCTCTTAGTCAGAGCCCTTCATCACCCTGTGAGAAGTGTGGCAGCAACGACTTTGAGCCAGAGAAGGATGTTCTTGACACCTGGGCAACAAGCTCTCTCACGCCAGATATTGCAATAGAGCTTATTGAAGATGAGGAGATGAGAAAGAAGCTCTATCCCATGTCTCTAAGACCTCAGGCTCATGATATAATCTCCTTCTGGTTGTTTAACACGGTTGTGAAGGCCTATCTTCACCATAACAGCATCCCCTGGGAGAATGTGATGATCTCGGGCTGGGCTCTCGACCCCAAGGGAAAGAAGATGAGCAAGAGCAAGGGCAATGTTATAGAGCCCCAGGCAGTAATTGAGAAGTACAGCGCCGATGCTCTGCGATTGTGGGCCAGCGGCAGCAAGCTGGGTGAAGACCTGCCCTTCCAGGAGAAAGATCTTGTTACTGCTCAGAGATTTCTCACAAAACTCTGGAATGCCAGCAGATTTGCTCTCATGCACCTCCAGGATTACCACGGCGAGAAGCCCGAGGAACTCAACTTTATTGACGCCTGGATTCTCTCAAAATGCTACAGAACAGTTGAGAAGGTAACTGACCTCTTTGAGGAGTACAAGTACTCCAAGGCGAGAAAAACTGTGAGTGAGTTCTTCCTTAAAGATTTCTGTGACAACTACCTTGAAATGGTCAAGTACAGACTCTACTCTTCTGATAGCCCTGAAGATAAGGTCTCAGCTGTATATACCCTCTACAGGGTACTCCTCACCAGCCTGAAGCTTCTGGCTCCCTTTATACCCCACATCACAGAGGAGATTTACCAGGCCTACTTTGCCGAAAGGGAGCCCCAGAAGAGTATCCACGTTGACTCCTGGCCGAGGTTGAGGAGAGATTTAATTCATCCAGAACTGGAGAAGAAGGCTGAGAATGCAGTTAAGCTTATTGCAGAACTCAGGCGCTTCAAGGCTGAGAAGAGACTTGCCCTTAACCACCCCATTAAGAGAGTAGTGATAAGCTGCACACCTGAAGTGAGAGATATTCTCATAAAAGCAGAGAAGGATATAGCTGGAACTCTTGTTATTCAGGATCTTGAAATAACCTCTGAGCCTCTTAAGGTTGAGGAGAAGATAGCTGAGATAGTGCCTGACTTCTCAAAGGTTGGGCCTGAGTTCAAGGGTGATGCCAAGCTAGTAGTCAACTACTTGAAGAACTGCGACACAGAAGCCTTTGCCAGAGAGCTTGAAGAGAAAGGCGAGGTTAAGATCGAAGCAGATGGCAAGAGCTTCACCATAGAAAGGAAGCACATCAAGGAAATAAGAAAGGAGATAAAGGGAGAAGGTGAGATTCTGAGCTCTGCCCTGGAAGGTGTGAAGGTTTTAATTGAGCTATAATGGGCTCCTGTTTATTATATATTAACTCTTTATCAGGTCTAATTGATATCTCACTTTAAGTGCTGACTTTCTAAGCACATACCACACATCCTGATTAAGAATTACTCTGAAGGCATGCTCAATTACCTCTTTGTAAAAGTCGCAGTAGTAGCTTTTTCTGTACATGCTCCCACTGCTGGAGTATAACTCAGCAGGGCAGGGGGCGCCGCATATATTTCTTAAAAGGCAGGTGCTGCACTCCTCAATTTTCTCAACTTTTCTTTCTATTACCCTTCTGAAGTTTTCTGATTTTGAGATTTCATCAATAGATCTGGAAAAAATATTTCCACCTGAGAATTCTTCTATGCCTATAAACTCACCGCAGGGATAGCAGGAGCCTTCAGCAGTAACTGCAAAAAATCTTCTTCCTGCTCCACAGGGCGAGATATCGCACATAAGCACTCTGGCAGTGGGAGCTACAATGCCAAGAAGTATATTGGCAAAATCGCCGATAACTATTCTTCTCCCAGCCTTTGTCAGCTCAATAGCTTTATCAACTGCCTTTATGAATTCTTTTGCCATGTGCGATGGCTCAGGTCTCAGTGCTAAAGAGCTTTCCTGGGTTCCCCTCACAGGGTTCATCAGGCACAGAGAAACCTCGTGGCTGTGGAGAAATTCAACCATATCAACAAGCTGACTCTGATTGTACTTTGTGATGGTGGTAACCACATTCAGGCCCCTGTAACCTCTGAACCACTCCAGAGCTTTAGCAACATGGTTGTAATGGCCCTCTCCTCTGAGGTAATCATTTATCTTCCTGTCTGGAGAATCAAGAGATATCCCTATATTTACACCTTTATTTTTTATAAATTCTGCATCCTCCTCAGTTAGAAGCAGACCGTTGGTCTGAATACCAAAATTTATCCTATCATTATAATCCTCAATAATTCTGAAGATATTCTTTTTATTCATCAATGGCTCGCTTCCGTGAAAGACAATAGAGCCTTTAATCCCCTGCCCTTCGAAGTACTCAAAAGCCTTATCTGCTATTTTCTCAAGCTCTTCATAGCTCATACTTTTCTGCCTTGCTTTTATCTCACCCGGAAGATAGCAGTAGGGACAGCTTGCATTGCACTTATCTGTGGGATTCACATAGAGGAGAATGAGCTCTCTGTTAAATCTGAAGTCTTCAATTTCCCTTATAAGCTCATCCTTAACTCCAGAATAAAAAGCCTCAAGTCTTTCTTTCTCCCCTATACCCCAGAAACTGCTCTCGGGGTCAATTTTTATTTCCAGATTGCCAAGGTCAAGATTTTCAAGCACTGCAACACCCTTAAAAAACTAAAAAGGAGAATCTTCACTCTGCATAACATAATGAGTTAGCCCTGCGCCTTTATATCTGCACTCAAACCTATAGCCAAACTCGTTCTGCTCTTTTCTTTCCATATAATCACCTCAACATTCTTTAAAATAGAATATAAAAACCAATATTTAAGTTTTTTCTCAAAATTATTTGTTCATAAAATCAGGTTTACTTGAACTTCAGCTATTCTTTCTCAAAACTCTCCACCCTATCAATAAAATCCCCAAACTCAAAAATTAAATAGCTTCTCTCATCTTCCTTGAACCCAAGGGCAAGAGGTAGCAGGGCAAGCTCATCCTTTTTTATGAGCACAGTATCTCTTGCCCAGGTACTCTTCCTGTGTGCCGTATTAGTGGAGAGAAATTGAGAACTAACTATGCAGTAGAGTTTCCTGTGCCTGTAAAAGGAGAAGACCAGAAGAGGAAGCTCCCCATCCTCTGCCTCATCTTCTATCTTCTCAAGACTCTCCCTCTTAATTTTAATGACATCCTTAGATCTGGTGGATTTGGCATCAATTCTCAGCTTTAAATTCTCCCTGCTTGCAATAATATCACCCTTTATGGCACTGGAGGCTCCACTTAGAGGTATTCTCTCAGCCTTAAAGCCCATATTTAGAAGAAAATCTCTAACACGGTATTCAAACTTCTTCCAGCTTTGCATCTATTTTAATTTTAATCCTTCTAAGATAAAAGTTGTCCCTGTTAATTCTCCAGTATAATAAGGGTGTTGTTATGCTGGATGTAATAATTGTGGGTTCAGGACCAGCTGGCCTGGCTGCCGGTATGTACTCAGGGAGGTTGAACCTGAAAACTCTCATTATTGGTGATAGTGTTGGGGGAACAATTGCTACAACCACAAATATTGAGAACTACCCTGGCTTTAAAAGAATCTCTGGAGAAGAGCTATCTCAGCTTTTAAAGGAGCATGCTGAAGAGTATGGCGTTGAAATTCTTGAAGATAGAGTTGAATTAATTGAGAAGAAAGACAACTTTTTCCAGGTGGAAACTGAAGAGGGGGAGAGCTTTACTTCAAGGACTATAATTTTCGCCACCGGCACAAAGCACAGAAAACTTCCAGCAAAAAGAGCTGAAGAATTCGAGAACCGCGGAGTTTACTACTGCGCTCTCTGCGATGGTCCCCTTTTCAAGGACAAGGTTGTGGCTGTAGTGGGAGGTAGTGATAGTGCTGCCAAGGAAGCTCTGCTTCTCCAGGAGTATGCCTCCAAGGTTTATATTATCTACAGGGGGGAGAAGATTCATCCTGAGCCGCCAAATCTCAGAAGAGTGGAGGAAAGTAAAAAAATTGAGATAATAAACAGAGCCAATATCCTCGAGGTTAAGGGCGATAAGAGGCTAAGAAGTGTTGTTCTTGACAGGGAGTATAATGGCTCAAATGAGCTCAGTTTAGATGCTGTATTTGTTGCCATAGGTGGAGAGCCTCAAAGCGAGCTGGCTAAAAGCCTTGGTGTTAAAACCAATAGTAAGGGCGAGATAATTATTGACAGAGAAGCAAAAACCAATATAGAGGGTGTTTTTGCCTGTGGCGATGTGTGCGATACAAAATTCAAGCAGGCAGTTGTGGGTGTTGCAGAGGGTGTAATGGCAGCTTATTCTGCCTACCAGTATATAACCAGCTCAGAGGTTGAGACTCATGGATAGCTCCTTATATGAGTGTTGTCATAATGGAGATTCCGGGCACATCCGGCACTATACTCAGTTTAATTGAGCCAGTCCTCAAAATATACTTCAGATACCTCCTAAGGTGAATGCTTAAACCTTATGGGAGGAGTAAGAGGCCAGATAACAGAAAATCCCATCCTAAATCCAGATAGGCTTTTTATTGTTAGTATTACATCTCTGTAAGTATGAGTGTAAACGAAGTTGTCAGTTTTAGAATTCCTAGGGATTTAAAAGATAAGATGAAAAAAATAGATACCAACTGGAGTGAAGAAATCAGAAGGTTCATAGAATTAAGAGTTAAAGAATATACAAGAAGGAAAAAACTTGAAGAGATTGATGAGATGCTAAAGAGAATCACAGGGGCCGAGAAAGGAACTGCCGCAAAATATGTGAGGGAGGATCGTGATAGTTATTGACGCATCCTCTCTTGCAAAATATATTCTCCGGGAGGATAATTGGGAAATAGTCAGACAAAATTTATTAGATAATCCTGTTTCCATCGATTTGGCTTTAACAGAAGTTTCCAATGCTATATGGAAGCACTGTTTAGTTTACAGTAGAATACCTCCTAGTACTGCAGAATTGATGTTTAGGGCTCTCTTGGAGACCCAAGAAGTAATCGAGTATAAGTCCAGCATAGAGTATCTAAAGGCAGCTCAGGAGATATCTATCACTGAAGAGATTCCAATATACGATGCCCTGTATATAGCACAGGCTCAAAAGTATAGAAAACTTCTAACCAGCGATAAAAAACAGAGTAAAATCGCTAGAGCATTGGGCATCAGTGTTGAATTTGTAGATTAGTTCTTCTGCTGAGCCCTTATCTCCCTGTTTAACCTCCTCACCTCCCTGTATATAAAATCCCCAAGCTTTGTGTACTCTCTCCTGCTGAGAGTTTTGGGGAAGTAAAGCTCTGCTCCATAGCCGTGGCCATGGAACTTCCCCACCCAGTTGGGGTGTACATTAATCCTCCTCCCCTTCTCCAGCTCAGTTCCCGGGTAAATAGTGGCAAGGCTGAGAAGAATCTGCTCGGGCCTTGTTTCTCTGAGAAGCTTCACAGTGGCCTCGACACTCTCCTTTGTCTCTCCAGGGAAGCCATAGGTGACATAGGCTCTGACCTTCAGTCCCTTTTCCTTTGCCATTAAGATTGCCCTCTTAACCTCCTCCACATCGACTCTTCGATCACATGCATCCAGCACTTGCTGAGAGCCAGAATCTACTCCAAGGCAGATTAAGTCGCAGCCAGAGCTCTTCAAAGCTTCCAGTAGCTCTTCATCCAGGTGGTCAGCCCTTGTCTCAATGCTATAGGTGAAGTCCTTAAAAGCTGCTTCCTCAATCATGGAGCATATCTCAAGAGCCCTCTTCCTGTCCAGAGTGAAGGTGCTGTCCATGAAGCGAAGCCTTCTTTTGCCCATGGCATATAGAGCTCTCACTTCAGCCATAAAGTTCTCTGGACTTCTGAATCTAACCCTGTGCTGCCAGAAGCTTGAGGCAGAGCAGTAGGCACAGGCATAGGGGCACCCTCTTGCGGAGATTAGGCTCATTATCTTGTAGTGTTTCAGGGGGAAAAACTCCCAGGCAGGCATTGGTATAGAGTCGAGATTTTCTATTAACTCCCTCTCAGGATTGTGCACAATTTCTTTGCCTTCCCGGTAGGAAATCCCCTTTATCTCCTCCAGAGCTCTGCCCTCAAGAATCTCTTTCACAACTTCTTCGCCCTCACCTCTCACTGCAATGTCTGCTCCAGCCTCCAGAACTTCCTCAGGCCTGAAGGTAGCGTGAACTCCACCAAAAATCACCTTTGCTTCTGGTTTCTCCCTTTTTATAATGGAAATTATCTCCTTAGCTCTATGAAAAGAAGGTGTTGTTGCTGTGATGCCAACAAAATCAGGATCAAAGTCTCTGAAGTTTTCTGGGGTGAAGGGAGCCACACTTTCATCTATAACCTTAATCTCGGCATATTCTTTTGCCACAGCAGCAATATAGCCCAATCCAATAGGAAATAAATCCTTTCCCCTGTAGGGGAAGTGGGGATGAATCAGAAGGAGTTTCATGCCTGAGCTACAAAAATTAGCGAGGGCAGTGTTTTTAAAAGTTATTGTTCTCTAAGTCTTGGATGTACAATTTTGAGATAGATAGAATTGTGGAGATAATAAAGGAAAAGGGCTACAGGGTTGTTTCTCTCCAGTTTCCAGAAGGCTTGAGAGATTATTCCACTTCAATAGCTCAGGATATAGAGGAGAAAACCTCAGCCTTAACTCTCATTTCCTCAAACCCGTGCTATGGCGCCTGTGATCTTGCAGATGAGGATGCTTCAAGCCTGGGTGCTGAGGCACTCTTCCACTTTGGTCATGCTCAGCTTTTAGAGGAGAGCAGAATTCCTGTTTATTATATAGAGGTGCGCCTCCCTCATGATTTTATGGATATTCTTGAAGAAAATATTGAGAAGCTACCCAAAAGGCTTGGAATAGTCACAACAGTACAGCACCTTCAGAGAGTAAAGGAGGTTAAGGATTTCCTTGAAAATCGTGGCTTCAAAGTGCTTGTGGGTAGAGCAAAGGGGAGATGTAAATATGATGCCCAGATTCTTGGCTGCTCCTTCTCCACCGCAAAAAGTATTGCTTCAGAAGTTGATGCCTTCCTCTACCTGGGCTCTGGAGATTTTCACCCTCTCGGCGTAGCCTTTGCCACAGGAAAGCCCTGTTTTGCTTTAGATCCTCTGCTCAGGGAGTTGAGACGCCTCGAGGATAAAAAGGAGAAATTCCTCAGGCAGAGGTATGCTACAGTTGCAAAAGCCAAGAATGCTGAGAACTTTGGAATAATTGTGGGTGAAAAAAAAGGGCAGAAGAGGTTAGCTCTGGCTCTTGAGATAAAGAAAAAGCTCGAAGGCATGGGAAAGAAGGCCTTTCTAATCCATGCCAGAGAAATTACCCCTGAGAACTTTATATACTTCAGGAAGCTTGATGCTCTGGTGAATACAGCCTGCCCCAGGATTGTAATAGAAGATTCCCCCAGATTTCCTGTGCCTCTTCTCACACCTCAGGAACTGGAGATTGTTCTGGGTGAGAGGGATAGCTACGAGATGGATGAGTTTTAGTTGATTTAGGGAATGTTGGTCTGAGCAACCTTTAAATAATCTCCCCGGAAATTAACTTCATGCGTGCCTCGAGAGTAGCTGAGATTGATATCTCTGGAATAAGAAAGATGTTTGAACTTGCCAAGGGCGATGTTATTAATCTAGCTCTGGGAGAGCCAGATTTTCCAATTCCTGATGAAGCCAAAGAAGCCGCAATTCAGGCTTTAAAGGAAGATTTCACCCACTATACAAGCAATAAGGGTATAGTGGAGCTCAGAGAAGCTCTTTCAGATAAGCTTCTGAAGGAAAATGGAATAGAAGCAAATCCTGAGGAAATTATAGTCACCTCTGGAGCCTCAGAGGCTCTTCACCTTGCCATTGAAGCCTTTGTTAACCCGGGGGATGAGGTTCTTATTCCCAATCCTGGTTTTGTTTCCTATGAACCCCTGGTGAAGCTTGCTCAGGGAAAACCTGTTTACTATAGCCTCTATCAGGAAAATAGCTTTGTCCCTGATGTGGAGGAGATAAAGGAAAGGCTAAGCTCAAAAACAAAGATGATTCTGGTTAACTCTCCTGGTAATCCAACAGGTGCTGTTTTCCCGGAAGAGGTTATGAAAGCTATTGCCGAGGCTGCTGAAGATTACAATGCCCTTCTGGTGAGCGACGAGGTCTATGAGAAGATTATCTATGAGGGGAAGCACATAAGCCCTGGAGCTTATTCTGAGAATGTTATAACAGTAAATGGCTTCTCCAAGAGCTATGCCATGACTGGACTGAGAGTGGGCTATCTCCACGCCAGGGAGGAGTTTGTGGAGGAGATGCTCAAGGTGCACCAGTATATTCAGGCGAGTGTTAACTCTCTGGCTCAGAAGGCTGCTCTGGCAGCTTTAAATAGCGAGAACTTCATAGAGCCCATGGTTGAAGAGTTAAGAAGGAGAAGGGAGGTTATGGTTGAACTTCTTAAAGGCATAGAGGGAGTTAAGGTGAAGAAGCCGGAGGGAGCCTTCTATGTCTTTGCTGACTTCTCAGAATTTGGTAGCTCAATGGCTCTTTCCCTGGAGCTGGTTAAGGCTGGTGTTGTTGTAACACCTGGCACAGCCTTTGGAAGTCTGGGTGAGGGCTTTCTGAGATTCTCCTTTGCTACAGGTCAAGAAAAAATTAAAGAGGGTGTTAGGAGAATTAAAAGCTATCTGGAGGAGAGAAAATGAACACCAAGCTTCTTGCAAGACTGAGCAATGCTCACAGTGCCCCCGGCTATGAAGATGAGGTAAGAGATATAATGAAGGAGGAGCTCTCAAAGGTCTGTGACGAGGTCTTTGTTGATAGGATGGGAAATCTCATAGCAAAGAAGGGGGAAGGAGAAAAGAAGGTAATGCTGGATGCTCATATGGACGAGATAGGGCTTATTGTGAAGAATATTGACAAGGAAGGCTTTATAAAGTTCACCACCCTGGGCGGCTTTTTTGACCAGACTCTCCTCAATCAGAGGGTTGTTATCCACACCAGCAAGGGAAGGGTTTATGGCGTTGTAGGCTCCAAGCCGCCTCACCTCATGGAGGAAGAGGAGAGAAAGAAAATAGTCAAAGCTGAAAATATGTTTATTGATGTAGGTGCTGAGAGCAAAAAGGATGTGGAGGCTCTTGGTGTTTCTGTTGGAGACTTTATAACTATAGAGAGGAGCTTCAAAGAGCTTGGTGGAGACTTTGTAACAGGAAAAGCCTTTGACGACCGCCTGGGCTGTTTTGCTTTAATTGAGGTGATGAAGAGAGTTGAAGCTAAGGATGTTGAGATCTATGCTGTTGGAAGTGTGCAGGAGGAAGTTGGGCTGAAGGGAGCCAGGACTGCTGCCTACAAAATTAATCCTGACTATGCCCTTGTTCTTGACGTGACTACCACTGGCGACTATCCCGGGGTTAAGGGAGATAAGAGCACAAATAAGCTGGGCAAGGGACCAGTGATAACCCTTGTGGACTCCAAGGGAAGAGGGCTTATAACTCATCCAGAGGTTAAAAAGCTCTTAATAAACACAGCAGAGGAAAATAAGATACCCTACCAGCTTGCAGTTGGAGAAGGAGGCACAACAAATGCCACAGTTATCCACCTTACTAGAGAGGGCGTACCCAGTGGCGTTATCTCTGTTCCAACGCGCTACATCCATTCGCCAGTTGAAGTTGCCAGGCTTAAGGATATTGAGGCTTTAATAGAACTAACAGCAAAGACAATTGAAAGGATTTAGTGCTCAGGAATACCTTTCTCCTCACCTTTCAGGTAACCCTCTTCTCATCATTGCACTTTTTTTATAATTATTTGTAACCTCTTCAATTTTATTCAGCAGTATATTAAATTCAGACTAAAAGCTTTTCCAGTGCCAGAAAAGCATCAGAAATAGCAATATCCCCCATATATAAATAAAAGGTCCTAACGCTTTCTGCCAATCAAAATCTTTAAGTAGGAATTTATTCAAGTTATAATAGGTGAAAAAATGGACGACTGGGAGAGGGAAGAGTGTGAAATCGAGCGAAGGGAGGGTTTTAAGGCTGTTGAACTAATATTCTACTTCATAGTTGCCCTTCTTCTCATTCTGCCACTGAATCTTATAAGAGGCAAAGAGAGTTTTTATAGCTGGTTTCTTGGATATATTGTTATAGCAGGGGTTATTCTTCTACTCTTAGCTTTTAAGGTCTATAGAAAAAAATGTGGCTGAGATGCTCTCTGGTGAGGTTGCCATTGTAACCGGGGCATGTATAAGTCATATACAATATGGCTTATTATCCATGATTTATTTGGACAGTTTAATTTCTACAAATCACAATTACTCAGGATTTTACGTAAATCATCTATAATCTTCTGCTTTTCTTTTCTCAAATCCTCCCGCATAATATCTATTGTCCTTATATAAATTTCCACTTTTTTGGGAATTCTAATTTTATGATAGCATTCCTTAAAGTCATATAAAGAAATCTCTATTGGATGTTTGTCCTCAACTTCAAAATCATCAGGTTTTGGATACAGGAGCACAATTTTCCTGCAGTTGCCCCTCAGCCCATAGGCAAGCATCTGATAGATATCTGAGTTTGAGACACTTAGGTTCTCCCTGGCCGAATCAAGCACCTTGTATTTGGTATCGATTATTAAATGGGTTTGAGTGCCTTTTGAGAGGACGATATCTGGTTTCAATTTAATACGTTTGCCTTTATCAAGGGGTTTTAAGTTCTTCTGAACCTTGACTTCATACTCTTCAATGCCAATCTCTTTTTTGTTCATCCTCATAAAATTTGCAATGAATTCTTCAAAGAGCTTGTTCATATCAAAGAGAATTGCCCCATGGTTTACAGTGCCTGCTGTGAGGTCAACGGAGAAGTTGTTTATGAACATAAAACACTTCTCTATAACAGGTTTGAAGGATTCGTTCATTCTTGTGAAATGGATTTTTTCCTTGTCCTCAGGCCTGACTTTCCTGTCATTTATCTCTGAAAGTGTGAAAAGGAGCTGGTTTATCATGTCCAGATTGTAACTGCTCTGTGATATGAAGCTGAGAAGTTTCAAGGTGTATTTGATGGTCTGGTTTATCAGATTGTCCTCTGTGAGTTCGTCAAACTGGCAGTAGATTTTTACAGGATTGTTTTTGGCAACATTCTCCCTGATGTGCTGGTTGATGGCAATTCTACCTCTGAAAAAGCTGAGATTGTCCTCAAGTTCAACATACTGCCTGAAAATAGTCGTTCTCAGGGTTTCCTCAAGTTCTTTCAGGAAAATGCTGATATAGATCTCCAGGAATTCGTCATGAATGCGGCGAAAAACTGAAGTCGAGGTCTCCCTTATGGGCAACTTCTTAGTGTACCACAGCATATAATGGAGATTCTTGAGGGATTCCAGTTTGGCTTCTTTTTTATTTTTGTAGAGTTTAGGGAGAATCTCTATCTTTGTATTGCCGACCTGGATAACGCCAACGTGGTTGTAGGCTTTGAGTTTGTATCTGTTTTTTCCGGTAGGATAAACCGTGAGTATGTCCTGGTCTTTTTTGAGTCTTTCATTTATTATACTCAGACGATAAGCGATATTTTTCCTTAAGGGCACTTCTTTGGGAGGTTCAAACTCATAGAGAGTTATAAGATTCTTATTCTTCATTTTCCTGTTGGCTTGACGATATAATTCCCTTTAACCTCCTAATAAGCTCGTCTCCATCGACTTCTTTTCTCAGTTTGTACCTTGGGGGGATGTAATCTGGATCGAAATCGTCCGGTTTGTATATGTATTCAGGAGGTTTTTCTTCTTCCACAAAGGAGTCTCCGATGACCATCTTTATTTTCCCATAGTCGTTATAGAAATACTCCTGGAGCAGGGGGATTATCTCCTTGTACCAGATCCTGGCGAGATTCTTTTTCCATATCTCTGGCTTATTGCGATATTTGCCGTTTTCGTCCTTCAATACATTCATGAAATAGGAGTGCCCTATCTGCTTTTCCCTGTCTGCCAGAAAAAGTATCCTCTTATTTATCTCCTCCAGGAGGGCTCCCAAATCCAGATCCAGAAGTCCATTTTTAATGTCCACCTCTGTTAATTGTATGCCCTCTTCTCCCGATACATCCTTAACTAATTCATAAAACTTATCACCAGTTTTTGGCATGAATTCCTGAAACCCAAAACGGCGTCTGAGGGCAACATCCAGGAGGGCTATGGATTTGTCCGCTGTGTTCATAGTGCCGATTATGTAGAGGTTGGGAGGGACTATCAAATCTTCCAGGGAGTAGAGAAGTTTTACAGGCCTGCCCCGGTACTCAAGAGCATAAATGAGTTCGCCCAGGACCTTGGAGATGTTTGCTCGGTTTATTTCGTCAATAATCAATATGTATGGCTGAGCAGATTTAAAGTCGATTTCAGATTTTTTAGAGCAATACTCTTCATAGATATCTTTCCATTTTTTGTTGTCAATCTCCTCTTTATCATCAAGCCCTATTGCAGATCCCAGGGCTCGTTTACACATAACTTTGAATATCCCGTCCCGCAGTTCAAAGCCCTCGCCATTCTTTTCTGGTTTGTAACCCTCAACAAACTCCTCATAACTATAAGAGGGGTGGAAGGTCACAAACTCAATTCTGCCTTCTTCTTTAAGTTCATTAAACCTTTCCTCAAATCCCACTTTAACTACCCTCCTGAATTTTCAATAAACTCCACCGCAAACTTCTTAGCGTTGTAGGTCTTTCCAGTTCCGGGTGGGCCGTAGAAGATTAGTTGTTTTTTATTCCTTAAAAGGTGTGTAATGTTTTCGAAGTGACTACTATTCGCAGAAGATTTTTCTTTAAATAAATTTTCATGAATATAATAGAAGAAATAATCCAACTCCGTATAATCTTTGAAATCTAATCCAAATTCTTTTAGAGTATTCCGGATTTTGTCAGCAAATTCTTTGTGTTTTACATACTCATCATAGGTATGACCCAAAACGTCCTTTTCAAAGTCCTTGATTCTGTTATTTACCAGAACCACTTGGTGAGGATATATATTATGCAAGACTTCAGTAGCAAAAGAGATTCCTAACCCACTCCTCGAGTTCACGAAATTATTTATTCTTTCTTCTACAGGTAACTCCCCATAAATCAATTCTTTGATATCTTCCTTTATTTTAAATAAGCCTACTTCTCTCCACTTGCGTTCATGCCGAATTAAGTTTTTCTCACACCAGAAATTGTCCTTTATTATTTTTTTGAAGTCATCTAAACTTGCAATCCCTGATATTTTATCCTCTGAAAAAATCTCTGGAAACTCTTTTTTTCTTGATTCTCTATCTTCAAAAATATTTCTTCCTCTGTCCTCTAGATGCTTTTTAAAAAGATAAGCATACCTCTTTATTTTTTCTGTATTAAAATGTATTTCAGGCAATTTTAAACACTCCCAGTTTCAATAAACTCTACCGCAAACTTCCTAGCGTTGTAAGTCTTTCCGGTTCCGGGTGGACCGTAGAAAATAATTTGTTGTTTTGACTTCAACATATGAGCAATTTTTTTCCATGAGGGCTTACTTGATCTATTAATGAGGGACATTATTTCGTCAAATCTCTCTTTACTTAGATGACACACTGTCGTTCGGCCAAATCCTGTTGATAATTCAGGAAAATTTTTGGGTTCATCGAAAGCAACAATCCACTCTACTTTTCTGATATTTTTGTACTCCTCTCTTTCTCTGTCATATTTGTATTTACCAACAATCCTTCCCACTCCGTAAATATACTTAGAGTTGCTGTCCCTAGGGTTAGTACCTTTTTTTACGACAATACGATCACCTGGTTTCATTTCATGTGCAAAATACCAGCACGAATTAGCATTATTTCTCCCCAAACCCTCTTCCCGAAGATCATCCCTGTCTAATTTCCTGAGATCTCCTAAATAGTCCCATCCGATCCCAATAATCCCTTTCTTTTTGAACTCTGGCCAAAGTCTTTCTGCCTCTTCTCCTGCCTCACCTGGTGATATCTGCCAATAGTTAACCTCCTGTTTTGTTTTCCTTTTCATTCTACTCTCTCTCCCTTCCACATAAATCTCTCCTATTTCTATGAGTCTAATTCTTGCAGGCTCTCCCATCATCTATAACTTATTACTCACTATATAAATAATGAGCCACTTATATTTAATTATTTTGAGTATTCCACAGACTAATACCTCAATCAGCCTCTACAGGCTTATTTTTAAGTTTAACTTCGTCCTATTCTGAACATAACTTCACAAAACTAAAAAGCACTAAAAGTTAATTATGACCACCTAAAAGCTCCTTCACCTTCTCCAGAACCTCTTGGGCATGGTTCTCAGGCTTCACTCTATTAAACACATAAGCTATCTTACCATCCTTAACGATGAAGGTAACCCGCTTAGCTGAGCCTACTTTGCTCTTCTCATTTCGCACGCCAAAGGCTTCTATTGCTTTTCCCTGGGAATCGCTGAGCAGAGTGAAGTTCAAAGAGTGCTTCTCAGAAAAGCTCCTGTGAGATTTAAGGCTATCCTTACTTATACCATAAACCTTCACTCCCAGCTTCTCAAACTCTGGCAGGGCATCTCTGAAGCTTTTTGCTTCTTTTGTACAGCCCGAGGTGTGGTCCTTTGGGTAAAAGTAGAAGACTGCTATTCCCATGGAAGCATCTCTGAGATTGACCTCACCACTGGCACTCTCAAGAGAAATCTCCGGAACTTCATCTCCTTCATCCAGCATTTTGTAATCACCTTTATTTTTATTTAATATATGCCTATTTTATTATACTTAATATCTTTAGTAGTATTGATTATAAAGTTTTCTTAATATAAATAATATATAAAAACAAAAAGAAAATTTTTTATGTGCTCAATCC
>CAZCRG010000021.1:0-19645 GCA_964501105.1 Candidatus Hydrothermarchaeota archaeon
CTTCTCAATCTCTAAGGGAGCGTTAAGAAGAGCTATCTTTGCATCTTTTACTCTTTTTGGCATTCCGGGATGTACTACTTCCTTGTCTATAACAACACCCTTAACCAGCTCAGTATCCTCTATACCGCCGCCTTCCTTCTTCTCAATCTTGATGTTGTCCACATCTATTACAATATCTCCATTGTATTCCTCTGCGACAGTTCTTACTGCATTTACAACAAGCTCAGATAAATAATCCTTTGCCTTTTCTGCACCCTTGCCTGTCATGGAAGTCATTGCCACTTTTTTAAGAAGCTCCTCGTCATCCTTTGATATGTCTCTGGCTATGTTGTTGAGAATCTCCTTTGCCTTCTCGGCAGCAATTCTATATCCACTTGCAATTATTGTTGGATGAACATCTTGCTCAAGAAGGTCTTCTGCTCTCTTGAGGAGCTCTCCAGCAATAACTACAGCAGTTGTAGTGCCGTCGCCGACCTCATCTTCCTGGGTCTTGGCAACCTCCACCACCATCTTGGCAGCAGGGTGCTCAATGTCCATCTCCTTGAGTATGGTAACGCCGTCGTTGGTAACTACAACGTCACCTATGCTATCCACAAGCATCTTATCCATTCCTCTTGGACCAAGGGTGGTCTTCACTGCCTCTGCTATAATCCTGGCAGCAAGGATGTTTGTCCTCTGGGCATCTCTACCATAGGTCCTTGTTGCTTTATCTGAAATTACATACACGGGCTGTCCGCCTAACTGTGCAGCCATTTATATCTACCTCCTTTTGTTTAAAGTTACTATTTGTAACTTTACGACATAATATGTTTTTGAACTTCTATATAAGTCTTTCTATGGATGGTTATGTTGACTTATTGTTGGAGTAAATTAACTCCATAGGCTTCAACTGGTCTTTTATCAGATTTCAGAAATATCTTCAAAGTTGATATGAAGGCTTTTTATCTGGCAGGAATATATCTTTTGTTTTATTTTCTGGGTGAAAATACTATAATATTTACCTATCTGGTATTAACTTCGAGAGCTCTGCTGGTGTAATTATATTTATACCTTCATACTCTCTCAGTTCAAGCAAATGAGAGTCTCCTGAGACTATGTAATCGGCTTTTCCCTCAATGGCACATTCCAGAAACTTGTTATCTTCAGGGTCTTTCACAATTAACTCAAGCTTTTTGCTGGGATTTACCTGCTTGGAATGGTTTTTCAGCAGAGTGCAGTAGGCTTCAATTTCCCCTTCTGTCAGCTCAAATTTCTCCTCTTTTCTGAGAACATCTCTGACTTCCTCTATAATCTCCCCGGAAATTATAAGCTTTATTCTACCTTCAATACCGAGCCTGAGAATCCTGTAAGGATTACCCCTCCAGAATAGGGCTGAGATGAGCACATTTGTATCAGGCACCACCCTCATTAGTCCACCTTTCTGTGCCTGTGAACTATCTTTTCCACATCCTCCTCTTTCAGGTTAAACTTTCTGGCAATTTCCACGCCTCTATCTACTAGTGCCTCCAGCTCTTCAAGCCCGGGCACATCAACCTTTTTCAGGATTATCAAATCGCCCTTCCTGAAGACAGCAAAGAGGGTACCCTCTTCAATACCAGCTCTTAACTCCTTGGGTATCACTATCTGCCCTTTAGTAGAGAGCTTTGAAAATTTCACCTCCGTCATTCCAAACACCTTATTTTCTTACTTTCTTATTTTTGTAACATCTGCTCCCAAATATATAGGAGAATAACCTTTTCCTCTTCTTCTGTGTGATATATACACTGTCGGAATACTTTCTTTTAGCATTTTTAAACCATAAACAATACGTTTACATCATTTCTTGAATTTAATGCCAGAAATGTTTTTATTGAATATTAAGGTGGTTAAGTCAGGCGAGTTGTCCCATTTAAGGCTAACGACTTTATGTGAATGTGCTCTGTTGGATAATCCAGATTCGTTCTTCATCCTGTTTATTTATTGCTTTCATTATTTTGATGCAATTTTGCTTTTCGCAGGTTTTGAATATTCAATTCGTCTTCGCCCGCCTTTTAAATTTCATCATCTTCAAAAATAAACAATTCTTCAATCTTTGTATTCAAGACTTTAGCTATTTTATAATAGCAGGATTGGTACTATATGCTTAGCTCAGTTTATTCTTGTGCTACCTGACTTTCGCTTCCCTTGGAGAGTATAACAAACATTAAGTTCAATGGGAGACCACTTAAAAAGGATTATTTATAATAAAAAGGAGAATATAAAACTATGGCAACAAAATTAGACCTGACAAAGGAATACAAAACCTATTATACAGCAAAAACGACCCCTGAAGTAGTTGAGTTTGATGAAATCCCATTTTTAACCATTGAGGGAAGAGGTGAACCTGGAGGAAAAGAGTTTACAGGCAAGGTAGGAGCCCTTTATTCTCTTGCTTACGGAGTTAAGAATATTTATAAAAAGCAGGGTAAAGATTTTGGTGTTCCAAAATTAGAGGGGTTGTGGTGGGTGGAATCTGATATCCCTGCTCTAGAAGTGCCTAGGGAAGAATGGCTGTGGAAACTTCTTATTTGTATGCCTGATTTTGTTACTTCAGAGATTGTGGAGAGGGCGAGAGATGAGGTCTTCAAAAAGAAAGGCATAGAACTGATTAAGGAAATCAAGTTTGAAAAAATGAAAGAAGGCAAATGCGTTCAGATTTTACATATTGGCCCATATTCTACAGAACCTGAGTCATTGGCAAAGATGGAGAAACTAATGGAAGAAAAAAACCTTGTTAAAAATGGACTCCATCATGAAATTTACTTATCTGACCCGAGACGTGTTCCAGAAGAAAAATGGAAGACAATACTGAGGCAACCTGTAAAAGAGCAGAAATAATCCACTATATGTATAATCCTGTAACCATAGGGCATGGCAGAATACGGGATTACCTCTGGGAGAACTAATACTAAAGTATACGTTAGATAAAAATCCAGGCAAGAACAAAATTTTGTGGTGTGCTTCGTTGTATAAAATTTTTTATTTTTTCATTTTATAATATAAACATGAAGAATCCACCAGAGCATTAGGCGAAATGCGAGGAAAAACACTATGAAATGGAAATTTTATCTTATTGAAATCCTAACTATAATGGCAATTATATCGGGATGTTGTCTGGAACAAAGCAGTGAAAAAGAGCATCCTTATAAACTCAGTGTCAGGAACTGGGCCTATCAACTCCAGAATGTTAACCTTTACGAAGTATCACAATCAGATTTTGAATTAGTGGTTATAGATTATTCAGAAGATGGTTCTGAAGAGGGCAGGTATTCTTCGGAAGAAATTCAACTAATTAAAGCTTCTGGAATCGTTCCAATTGCATATATAAGCATAGGCGAAGCTGAAAATTACAGGTTTTACTGGCAAGAAGACTGGAACAGCAATCCTCCGGATTGGCTTGGTAAAGAAAATCCAAACTGGAAAGGAAATTATGGGGTAAAATACTGGAGAGATGAATGGAAAAGTATTATCTTCTCTTATTTAGATAAAATCATGGAGCAGGGCTTTTCAGGTGTTTATCTTGACAGAGTTGATGCATTTGAATACTGGAGCAACAAAGAAAATAGCGAGAGTATGGTTCTTTCAGAAGAAGATGCCGCAAAAATAATGATTCAATTTATTAAAGAAATTGCAGAATATTGCAGGAATAAAACAGTAGGAGAGTTCTATATTATACCACAAAACGGAGAAAAACTGCTTGAATATGATGATGGATCTCTTTTAAGAACTATCTCTGCTTGGGCTGCTGAAGATCTCTTTTATGATGGAACTGAACCTATATCTACAGACATTTTACAGGAAAGGACAAAATATCTAGGCATGGTTTCTGTAGCAGGAAAACCTGTATTTTCTGTAGATTATGTGGATGATGGAAGTGGATACTCAGGAGACAATAGAAAAAGAATTGAAGACTATAGAGAGAAAGCATTAAACAGCGGATATATACCTTATGCCGCAAGGTATGATAGAGAACTTGATGAACTTAATATTATTAAGGGGGTTCAACCTTGAATGGACTGTTGTTGTGTAACAAAGAGTATCCCCTCTACTATACTCACCATGCTCGCCTTAGAGGGAACTTTAGGTACACTCAATAACATAAGAAATAAGCCGGCAGAACTCTATGGTTAATATCTATCAAAATTTTCAAACTTTATAAGGACTTTTCCCGGGAAGTTAGAGTTAAATATATATCATGGTAGTTACCTATAGAATAATATGGCAAAGATTCTTACAGTGGATGATGAACCTGGGATTCATGATCTACTTAAAATTATGTTAATGAAAGGCGGTCATGAGACAATTAGTGCTCTAAGTGGGGAGGAAGCTCTCGAAATACTAAAAAATGAAAAAGTTGACCTTATTCTCCTTGATGTGATGATGCCAGGAATAGATGGCTGGGAGACTCTTAGCAGGATAAGGAGTGACGAAACAATAAAAGATATACCAGTTATTATGGTTACAGTTAGAGGCGCAGAAACTGATAAAGAGGAGAGCTTTAAGAAGAAAGCTGATGGGCACCTGACAAAACCAATTGTTATGGAGCAACTCCTTAGAACTGTAGACTGGGTTTTGAAGCAGGCAAAAAGGAGGAGCGGTGCTTGATTGACTTTCCAGAACACTTTATATTAATGTTATCAGGACCCCTTGGAACTGGAAAAAGTGATTTTTGCCTGAATATGGCAAATATATATCTCAGAGAAGGAAAAAAAGTGGTTTACATTACCACAGACTTAACCCCCAAGGAAATCTACTCAAAACTTCAGGACTTCGGCCTCGATGAAGAACTTGAAAATCTTTACTTCTTTGATGGAAGTATATGGAATATAAAGGATAGAGCCAAGTGGCTCAGCGAAGAAAAGGTGAAGCTAATAGATATAAGTGCAGCTAACCCGAATATTATGTTTGAAAAGGTTGAAGCTGGCCTCTCTGTACTGGAAGGAAATCTCAAGATTTTCTTTGATTCTCTATCTTCCTTCCTCTTCAGAAATGACCTGAACCTGGCCATGAAGACCTTCGGTAGAATTGTAGATAAATGTAGAAAAGAATATGGTTTTCTTGTATTTACACTGCATGAAGACCTTCATCCACCCCATATCTTCAAGGAGTCAGAAAACTTAGCCGATGGAGAGATAAGGCTGAGATTTACAGAGGATGAAGAAGGTCTTAAGAGGCAGATCAAGATAGAATTTCTCAGGGGCTTCTCTTTTGAGTCAGGCTGGAGAGATATCTCCCTGGAGAGCGGCTTTCTGGAGATTCTCTAGATTACTCCAGAACAGATAATGAGCTTCATAGAAACTCCAGCGAAGAGGGGCAC
Source organism: Candidatus Hydrothermarchaeota archaeon (assembly GCA_964501105.1). GTDB lineage: Archaea > Hydrothermarchaeota > Hydrothermarchaeia > Hydrothermarchaeales > BMS3B > BMS3B. Next base: position 5,336 of record CAZCRG010000021.1, read on the forward strand.
AGCTATATTGTCTTCATCTCTCTTGTCTATCAGGGACTCAGCTACAGCTCCCATGATGCTGCCAGTGAAGGCAAGGGCTGGAGAGATTATAAGGCTGGTTGCAACAAAAGCTGAGCCCAGGAAGGCAAGGCTGCCCTGGAGGGACTTATCTTTATTGTAGGGCAGCTTTATACTTCCAAATTTCAGTCCCACAAGAGTTGAAAAAGCATCGCCGACAGTGGTGATGATTATTACTGCCGGGGTGATATAGGGAGGGAAAAGCAATATGGCAAGGCTTATCCCCAGGAAATAAAAAACTGCACCCCTGGCAGGAGATTTTTTGAGAGCTTCCTTTCTTTCAAGGCTGGTCATAATGGGAGAAAGGACCTCTCTACCTCTCCTGTAGGATATATAGATGAAAAGGGCAGCAGTTAGACCTAAAAGAGAAAGAGTTAAAGTAGGACTTCTGCCCAGTAGGAGATAGACTCCTGCTAATACCGAGCCGCTCAGGTGTACAAGCTGGCGTTTCAGCTCCTTAGAAAAATCAAACTCTTCCATAAATTATTACTCCTATTTTACCTGTAAGATACCCCAGGGCTGCTCCCCAGATTATATCCCCTCTACTGTGTCTGCCCAGCAAGAGCCTCGATAGTGCTGTTATGAAAGCAAGGGCAAAGGAGTAGAGCTTTAGTGGGGGATAGAAGCTCTCTATAATGGAAGAGGCTGTAAAGGCAAGCTGGGTGTGAGCGCTGGGAAAGGAATACTTCTGCACACCGAGGTAGTAAACTCTACTCTTCTCCTCTATAACTCTTTCTCTTTTAAAATAGACTTTAAGGAGAGTGTTGAGAGCGAAGGAAACAGCAACAGTGAAAAGAGCATAGACTCTACTCTTCCAGCTCAGATTAAAAAGAACAAAGGCTCCCGTGAGAAGCCAGATTAGAAAAAGGGAGCCTGAGATCAGGGCATCTCTCCCGGGTTTCATGAGAATACTTCAAGGGCAGCTTTAACACCCTCACCGAGAGAGAAGCTGTGCCCCTTCCTCTTAAGGGTGATTTCCAGGGCTCCAAGAACCTGCATTAGATCTCCAAACTGGACATTGCCCATGTGCCCAATTCTGAAAATCTTACCCTTTGCCTGAGCCTGACCGCCTGCAACAAGAATTCCAAAGTCTCTGCGCAGGTTTCCTCTAATATCGTCGTCGCTCATTCCTTCAGGTATTTTTATTGAAGTAACTGTATTGCTGGCACAGCTTTCATCAGCAAAAAGCTCAAGGTTCATAGCCTTTACTGCTTCTCTTGTAGCCCTGGCAAGCCTTCTGTGCCTCTCAATTCTTGCCTCCATTCCCTCTTCTTTTATCTTTAGCAGGGCAGCATGGAGGCCATAGATTAAACTCACACTTGGAGTATAGGGTGTTGTTTCCTTTTCAAGAGCCTTTCTGTACCTCAGAAGGTCGAGATAATAGGCCCTCCTCTTCGGGTTGTTCTCCATAGCCTCGTAGGCTTTATCGCTGACAGCAACAAAAGCCAGGCCTGGAGGTGCAGCAAGGCACTTCTGTGAGCCTGATATGCATAAATCAACGCCCCATTTATCAGTCTCAACAACATCTCCACCCAGGCTTGTTATGGCGTCCATTATAAAGAGCATATCATACTCTTTTGCTATTTTACCCACAATCTCTGCGTTGTGAATTACTCCAGTGGAGGTTTCATTATGGGTTAAGGTTATAACTTTTGCATTGCTCTCACTCACAACCTTCTCCACATCTTCCTTAGTAAAGCTCCTGCCCCATTCTACTGGAACTGTCTTTACCTCTGCGCCAAAGGCTCTTGAAATTTCGCCGAGGCGCTCTCCAAACTTTCCGCCCTCTATGCTTACAACTTCATCGCCCTCTTTGACAACACTGGCAACTGCTGCCTCCATGGCGCTTGTACCTGAGCCAGTAATCAATGCCACATCATTTTTTGTATTGTAGATTTCCTTGAGAATACTCCAGCATTCATTGAGAACTCCAGAAAAGTCGGGAGTTCTATGCCCTATAACAGGCTTTGCCATAGCATTGAGCACAGTGCTGTCAAGTTCTACAGGTCCTGGGATTAGCAGCTTCATTTTTTCATGCCTCCTTAAGTATGATAGGGTATAATCTTTTTAAAACTTTGCCAGGGAAGTGGTGGAGTAGCTGAAGGTTTGAGACTTTAAAAGAAGGTGAATGGGATGATTGGCTCCTCCCTATCCCAGCTTTCCGGCTTCGCCCCTAACAAGCTTCCTGTACCTGGAATGCACCTCAACAAGCTCCTCAAGGTTACTTTTTTCAACAACAGCATAATAGGCCTCTTTCTGCTCAAGCTCAGCAGCTTTAACAGCTTTCTCTTTCCCGCCCTGAGAAAAGGCTGTAAAGAGGGGTTTCAGTGAATAGAGACTTTCTGAGGCCACGGCAATATCACCATAAGGAAGGGAGTAGGAGTTGCCATTGAAAACTAAAGCAAGGCCTCCCGCCTCCTTTACCTCTTTCAGCATTTTGAAGTCAGTTATACTGTCTCCTGTGGCAACTGAGGAGTTCAGCTTACCTCCATCTCTTCTTAAAAACTCTTTGAGAGCCCTGACCTTCCTTGCTCCGCCTACTACCTCAACTCTATTAAAAGCCTTTCCCAGTTCTGTTTTCTGAAGCTCCTTGAAGAAAAAGCTGTCAAGAAGCTCCTTAATCTTATTGTCCTCTGGCTCAGGGAAAAGCTCAAGAATTTTCTCCTCAACCTCTCCCACAAGCTCTATTCCTTCAAGCCCTTTAAACTCTTCAAGGTTAAGCTCTGTACATGCTACATTGTTCTGACTCACGCCAAGCTTGGATGCAATATTCATGGCATGCTGCCTGTAGCTTGTGGAGATTATATAAACCTTCCAGCCTTCAGCCTTGAGTTCTGAAATAAGCTTCTCTGCCCCTGAGACAATTTTGGCATCTGCTGATACTTTCTTAATATCCTCCTCAGTGATGCCGTGATATATAAGGAAAGGTACTATGAGCTTGAGGGTATCTCCTGGTTCATAACCTTCTCTGCCCTCGAGGGTTAAGATATCGTCATACCTTGAAATTATCTCAAAAATTTTATATCCATTCTCAGCCAGGCCGAGAACCTCATAGGCATTGTCCTGGGGTGAAAGGGGACCTTCAAGATCAAAGAAAGCCTGCATAACCTAACCTCCTGAAGTTAACTGGAAGCTCTCCGTCTTAACAATCTCAGGAATTTTTCCAAAGCTGGCAAATATTTCATCAATTATAATTAAGCCCCCCTTGAGCTCCTTAATGCCAGAGGCAAAGCTTAGAGCATCTTCAATAGAGTTTTCATCTTTAACCTTATTGGCTATAGCAGTGGCGCAGGCATCTGCCACAAATGCTGACTTAGCTATGGCTACGACTGCATCGGCGTTCCCAAAGCTTATACTGTGCCCCACTGTGCCAGAGGAGGCGCATACAGCTATGGGCATATCTTCTGGCTGAATTTTAAGGCCGATCTTGCCAGAGAATGGAGAATTGCCTGCAAAAATCCCAACGGTTACACTCCTCTCAGAAATTATAAAGATGTCCCCTCCATTCTCCACTATAATCTCCTTTGCTCCCGCCCTGATAGCTGCTCTTGCAGCCATCTCTGCCACGGCTCCTGCAACTGCCGCCATGGGGCCCACACCAGCTATTTTTCCTGCCTCAGCCATCTTTCTGACAATCTCTGGAGCCTTTTCTTCAACCTCAATGGGCTCCAGGCTCAACAAAAACTCGGGATAGTTTGCAATATACTGCTTTAGTTCCTGCCTCTGGAATGCAACCTCCTGTCTGGCTGCCTCTATCCCTTCTTCTGAATCGCACTTGATAAGAAGATTGGTTTCACCTAATATTATCCTCCTCTCAAGCATCAGTATCCTCCTAAGCCGGAGTCAGAACCTGCAACAAAAAACTGGAGATACTTCATTCCGAGGCCGGGGTAAAGCTCAAAGGCAAACTCTCTATAGCTGGAGAAGTGTTTATTTAGAAAGTCAACAATTCTAATCGCCTTTCTTGCCTCCACCTCTGTTACTTTCTCAGTGGTATCGTAGGCATCCAGTCTTGCAATGTAGTCTATCATCCCTGCCACTCCCAGGCTCCAGAAGTAGGTTGAGATAAAGTCCCAGGGCTTTGTCAGACTCTCTCTGAGATTCTGGACAAGATAATACTTAATTAGCCTTGAGGCTTCCTTATTTAAAGGCTGGGTGAAAATGTCCTGAAGGTTGTCATTAAACTTTACCTTCTCCTCCTCTCCAAGCCTTATTCCAAGCTTTTCCACTGCATACTCTGGATTTATTTCAAATTCGAAGATGCTGTTGAGAGTGGAAGAAAAACCAAGAAAGTCCATATCTATGGGTGTCGAAAGCCTAACCTGCTCTACAAGCTCTTCAGCACTGGAGTTCTTAATGAAGTTTTCAATAATCTCCAAGTCTCCTGAAGTTACAAGAGGTTTAGCTCCAAGCTCTGAGCCTACTTTTCTCACTATGCCTGTTAGGAATAAAATACTCTTATATATACTCATCTCCTCTCCAATAAGAGCTTCAGAAATCAGAGAGTAGAGTTTCTCCAGTGCTTCCCACTCTATCTTCTGCCTGCTTGGATTGTGGAAGTAAACCACTTCGCCCTGAGAGGATAGTGGCAGCTTTTCTGGTTCGAGAAATTCCTCCCTGAGAAGCTCCTCATCAATTGTTTTTCCCTTTTCAAGAGAAACCCCCGGGCAGGCCCACTTCACATCCACAACAATTTTTTTATTCTTAAGCTGTACAGCAGAGAAAGGATACTTCCTGCAGGTTGAGAATTTCTCTGATTTTCCCATTTCTTTATGAAGGCTGCAGAGTTTTCCATTAAGAAAGGGGCAGGGCTGCTTCAAAAAGCTGCCATTGTCACGCTTCTCATAAAAATCTCTGTATCCAAGAGCCTCAAACTTTTTGATTTCATCCTCATAAACTCTGATATCTTCAAAGAGGGTGCAGCAGCCGCTGCAGTTTTCAATATTGCAGGAATACTTCACTCCTCTTGGAAAGGTGGTATAAATCTGCATGTCAGCTTGAATAAGATTAACGGTTATAAAAAAAGTTAGTCACTCACTTTTTTTGTAACATTCTTTATGATAAATCTTATATAACTAAATATTTAAGTATATACCAATGAAATAAAGTGAGGGAGCTTAATGAAGAGGTTTAAAAACTCTCATACCAAAGTTAAGGCAATTCTAAGCGTTTTTGAAAGCGGTGAGAAGCTTACCATAAAGGAGATTATTGAGAGGCTTGAGGAAAAGGGCTACACTATAAAGCAAAACCATCTGAGAATGTTTATATACTACAATATGCTTTTTAAATATCTGAAGAAGGAAAGTGTTAGGGGAGTGAGCTACTACTACCCTATAGGACTGCAGTGACTCCATCAAAAAGTATATTTTCTATTTTTGAATTGAGTAAGGACTGTAGTCTTCATACTTAGGAGAATTTCATAAAGTTTGAGTATGTGAAGGAAGAATCTAACCTTGGCATTAGGTAAATATATATAAGCGTGAAAATTCAAAGAAGTTCTACCTATAAAAAAGTTGATGATGCCTAAGAGCTTTGGCACTGCCATGCTCGAAGTATCATCTTGCCGGAGGTGCAAAGATGAGAAAGAGCAGTAAAAACAATGTACTCATGAATTTGATAAAGGATATGGTGGAAAGGTCCCATAAGAATAATGCAAGAATATGGAGGGACATAGCAAGGAGGCTCTCAAGGCCTTCTTCAAGGAGAGCTGAGGTTAATATAAGCAGAATATCACGATACACCAGTGATAATGAGATAGTAGCAGTTCCGGGTAAGGTTCTGGGGTCTGGTGTTCTGAACCACAAGGTTACAGTTGCTGCCTATGCTTTTTCCAGAAAGGCAAGAGAGAAGATTATAAACTCAGGTGGAGAATGTTTGAGTCTTACTGAACTGGCTGACAGAATACCCACTGGAAAGGGTGTAAGAATAATGGAGTGATTCTCATGAAGGTATTCGATGCATCAGGCACTGTACTAGGAAGACTGGCAAGCACTGTGGCTAAGACTCTTCTTAACAATGAGGATGTGGTTGTGGTTAATGCTGAAGAGGCTATAATTACTGGTAACAAAAAGGATATTCTTGAGAAATATATGCACAGGAGACAGAGGAAGAGTCTTGTAAACCCCAGAAGGCACGGGCCCTTCTATCCAAGGCGTCCCGATAGAATAATCAAAAGGGCTGTCCGTGGCATGCTGCCCTACAAGCAGGAGAAGGGCAGGAAGGCTTACAAGAGGCTCAAGGTATATGTGGGTACTCCTGAGGAGTATTCAGGTGCTGAAAAGATTGTGGTAGAGGATGCAACCTATAGGAAGCTCAGCGTGCCAAAATATATGAAGCTGGGAGAGCTGAGCAGACTTCTTGGGGCAGAATTTTGAGGTGATGCTTGATGGTTTTAATTCAGACTAGTGGAAAAAGAAAAACTGCCATCGCCAGAGCCACCCTCACAGAGGGTAAGGGAAGGGTGAGGATTAATAATATTCCTGTAGAGCTTTATCAACCCGAGCTGGCAAGATTGAAGATTATAGAAGTTCTGGAGCTGGCAGGTGAACTCAGAGATAAGGTGGATATAAATGTCAGAGTTAGCGGTGGCGGCTTTATGGGTCAGGCAGAGGCTGTAAAGACTGCCATAGGCAGGGCTCTTGTGGAGTATTCTCAGGATATGAAGCTCAAGGAGACCTTCATGAACTATGACAAGACTATACTCAAGGGTGATTCCAGAAGAGTTGAGACAAAGAAATATGGTGGACCTGGTGCAAGAGCCAAGGTTCAGAAGTCCTACAGGTGAGGTTTATGATAGTACCTGTGAGATGCTTCTCCTGCGGCGCTGTGATAGGCAGCAAGTATGAGGAGTTTACAGAGAGATTAAAGCAGGGAAAGAGTGCAAAAGAGGCTCTCGACGAAATTGGAGTGACAAGGTACTGCTGCAGGAGAATGCTGCTGAGCCACAGGGACTTCATAGATGAGGTAATAAAACTGCAGGAAAAAGGGGCCGTAGGGTAGCCTGGACCATCCTCCCAGCTTGGGGTGCTGGTGACCTGAGTTCAAATCTCAGCGGCCCCATTCTGGAGAGCCTCAGGGCTCTCCTTTAAAATAATTAAAATTGCGGAGGTCATGACTTGAAGCTCACAAGATATGAGAAAGCTCGCATTATAGGTGCAAGGGCACTGCAGATTTCAATGGGAGCGCCTCCTCTCATAAGGGTGTCAAAGAATCTGGTTGATCCAATAATAATCGCTATTAAGGAACTCGAGGCTGGAGTTATACCTATGACAGTAAAGAGGAATATGCCAGAGAAAAAGCTACTGGGTGAAGTACAATGAATCCAGCGCTGATTGAGGATGTTGTAGCAAGGAAAATTCTTGACTCCAGGGGAAACTTTACCATTGAAGTGGATGTTTATACAAGGCTGGGTCTTGGAAGAGCAGCAGCCCCAAGTGGTGCAAGTACTGGTAAGTATGAAGTGATTGCTTTTCCTGATGGGGGCGTTGACAAGGCTATTGTTGAAGTTGAGGAGACAATAGCACCTGAGCTTCGAGGCATGGATGCTGCAAATCAGGATGAGGTTGATTGCCTTCTCAGTGAAATTGATGGCACTGGGAATTTCTCCAATATAGGTGGAAATACTGCTGTAGCTATTTCTCTTGCCACTGCCAAAGCTGCTGCAGCAAGCTATGGCTTACCTTTATATCAATTTCTTGGCGGCAGCCTTTCAAGAGAGCTACCCTATCCTCTGGGTAATGTAATTGGCGGCGGTGCCCATGCCCAGAATGCCACTGATATTCAGGAGTTCCTTGTTATACCTGTGGATGCCAAGAATGTGGCTGAAGCAGTAGCTACAAATGCTCTGGTGCACAGAAAGGTTAAGGAGTACATAGCGAAGAAATACAACTCCAATCTTGGCAAGGGTGATGAGGGTGCTTGGGCACCTGATCTGGGCGATAGGGAGGCTCTTGATATTCTTGCAGAGGTCTGCGATAGTGTTAAAAGTGAGACAGGCATTGGAGTTCGTATTGGTTTGGATGTTGCAGCCAGCGAGCTTTATGATGAGAAGAAAAAGGCTTATGTTTACAGGCGCGAGGGCAAGGAGAGGACTACAGAGGAACAGATTGGCTATATGGCTGACCTGATAAAAGAGTATAAGCTTTTCTATGTTGAGGACCCTCTGCAGGAGGAGGATTTTGAGGCCTTCGCAGAGCTCACATCTCAGGTTAACTGCCTCATCTGCGGAGATGACCTCTATGTTACAAATGTGGATAGGCTGGAGAAGGGTATAGAGGTGAATTCAACCAATGCAATTCTAATAAAACCCAACCAGTGCGGTACCCTCTCTGCCACCTACAGGGCAGTGAGTCTGGCAAAGAAGGAGAAGCTCACCCCTGTGATATCTCACCGCTCAGGCGAGACAACTGACGAGACTATAGCCCATCTTGCTGTAGCCTTTGGAATATCTATAATCAAAACAGGCACTGTGGGCGGTGAGAGGATTGCAAAATTAAATGAACTTATTAGGATTTCTGAAGAATTAGATGGAAGAGCCAAGATGGCAGCATTACCAAAAGTATAAGGAGGAATGGAATGGAGACAAAGCTTACCAACCTTGATAACTATCTTGCTGCAGGAACCCATATAGGTACCCAGCAGAAGACTGCAGATATGAAGCCTTATATATATAAGGTCAGGCCTGATGGACTTTATGTGCTTGATGTTAAAGCTACTGATGAAAGAATTTCTCTGGTAGCTAAATTCCTTGCCAGGTTTAAGCCAGAGAAAATCCTTGTAGTTTCAAGAAGGCAGTATGGTCAGAGGCCTATAGAGAAATTTGCCAAGTTAGTGGGAGCCAAGGCTATTGCAGGCCGCTTTATCCCTGGTACTCTTACAAATCCATTATTTGAGGACTTTATAGAGCCTGACGTGGTTGTGGCAACAGACCCGAGGAGTGATGAGCAGGCTCTTAAAGAGGCAGCCGACATAGGTATACCAGTTGTAGCCCTCTGCGATACTGACAACTCTGCCTCTGGTGTTGATATTGTGATACCCACCAACAACAAGGGTAAGAAGGCTTTAAATATTATTTACTGGCTTCTTGCCAGGGAGGTTCTTAAAGCCAGAGGAGAGAATGTGGACAACTTTATTTCTCTTGAGGATTTTGCAGAGGACTGAGCCTCTTTCTTCTTTATTTTTGAGTTTCTTATGAAGGGGTAGAGAAGTGGTTAATTACATGAGGCGAAATTTTTTGCAGACAACACATTGTTTTTTAGCTCTCAGTAATCTTTATATATGATAACTCCAGAATTCAAGGAGTGCATTTTAACGATTTTTAGGTGAACAAGATGGCTGTATATAAGTACATTTCTCAGGCATGGAAAAGACCAAAGGAAGGTTATCTTCGTGAATTGCTCAGAAAGAGAATCCCTGAATGGAGAGCAGGTGAAAGTGTAGTTAGGGTTGATACTCCACTGAGGCTTGACAGAGCAAGAGCCCTTGGTTACAAGGCAAAGCAGGGAATTATTGTTGTTAGAGCAAAAATAAGAAAGGGTGGAAGGAGAAAGCCGAGGATAAACTCAGGGAGAAGAGCAAAGCGCATGGGTGTTGTTAAATATACACCCAAAAAGAGCCTCAGATGGATGGCTGAAGAGAGAGCCCAGAGGAAGTATCCCAACCTTGAGGTTCTCAACTCCTACTGGATAGGAAAGGATGGAAGATATGAGTACTTTGAAGTTATACTTGTTGACCCCCATCATCCCTCTGTGAAGAATGACAAGGACCTAGCCTGGATTGCCTCAGGTAAGCACAAGGGAAGAGTCTTCAGAGGCCTAACAAGTGCAGGAAAAGCCTCCAGAGGTCTGAGAAACAAAGGCAAGGGAGCAGAGAAGGTAAGACCCAGCATTAGGGCCAACCAGAGAAGATGCAAGTAAAGCTCCATGAAAATCCTTGCCCTTGAAGCTACAGCCTTTGTGCACGCCACAGAAGATAGAGAAAAGGTGCTCAGGGCCCTTCAAACCCTTTTTCCTTTTTCCTTTGAATTTGAGTCCCAGACAGCAAGAGGGCAGTATGGCAATCCCATTGAGATTATCTCAGTGAAAGTTACAAGGGCAAGGGAAATTAAGGCTTTCCTTAAACATATAGCTGAAGCTCTCGACGAGGACTGGAAGAGGCTTGGCAGAGAAGTAGAGCAGAGATTCTCAAGGGGCAGATTCTATATTAGATTCGACAAGATGAAGGCTTATCTGGGAGAATTAAAGCTGGGCCAGGGGCTGCAGGTGGAGCTCACAGTAACCAGCTACCCCTACAATGAGGATGAAATAAAAAAAGAACTCAGGAAGCTTTTTGAAAATGTTCCTTGACCTCAGAGTTCATTCTATAAACTCAAAAGGCGTTGATTCACCCTCAAGGATAAAGAAGGAAGCACGAGATTTAGGTATAGAAGTTGCTCTTTGCGATGGGGTTAAGTATGAAGATTCCATTTCAGGGATTGAAATAGATGCCAAAAGTAAGAAAGAGCTGAAAAAAAAGCTCAACTCCTCAAGAAAGTTTGATATTATTGTTGTGCACGGGGGCAAAGCTGAGATCAACAGGGCTGCAGTTAGCGATCCCAGAGTTGACATACTTGCTCATCCCTGGCTGGGCAGGAAGGACTCTGGTGTGGATGCTGTTGTTGCAAGGGAGGCTGCTGAGAATGGCGTTGCTATTGAATTCTGCCTCAGCTATCTTCTTCTCCAGCACCAGAGACTTAAAATTCTCTCAAATCTTAGAAGAATCAGAAGACTGAAGGAGAAGTACAACTTCAGGATAGTGGTTACCTCAGGAGCGAAAAGCAGATATGAGCTCAGGAATAAGCATGAAATTATGTCTATTCTGCACCTCCTTGGTTTCAGAGAGGAAGAAATCAGAGAGTGCCTCCTTGTGCCAGAGAAAATAGCTCAGGAGAAGGGTATTCTATGAGAATTAAAGGCCTCCCACCTGTATTGAGAGAGAGAAAGAGGTATATTGCCTTTTCTGTTGAGAGTGACCATGAGATAAGCGGCGAGGAGGCAAAGGAAGCTCTTCTGAGGAATACTCTCAACCTTCTGGGAGAGATTGGAGTAAGTCAGCTCAGCCTCAGAGTTGTAAAAGCTACTCCAGATTATATTATTGTTGCCTGCAACCACAAATCTGTTGAAAATGTAATAGGCTGCGCAGCCCTCGTAGGAGAAGTTAGAGGAAAGAAGCTCCACCTCAGGAGCCTTGGAGTAAGCGGCACTCTTAAATCTCTTCACAAAAAGTTTTTAAGTCGGAGTAAAGAGATAATAGAGGTTGAAGAAAGTGAAGTTACCTTTAAGGGAAAAGCTTTTACTGTGGCAAGGAAATTTAATATCTGTCTTGACCTTATTCCTGATGAAGAACTTTTAAAGAGGGTTGAGAAACTTAAAGTTAAATATATCGGGATTACACAAACTGATTTAAGAGGTGAATAAAAATGCAACCGCTACCGAGTATGGGTTATGACAGGGCAATAACTGTTTTTAGCCCTGATGGAAGACTGTTTCAGGTTGAGTATGCAAGAGAGGCTGTGAAACGCGGAACAACCTCGCTGGGAATTAAGTACAAAAATGGTGTTCTGCTCTGTGTGGATAAAAGAATAACAACAAGACTCGTTGAATCAAGGTCAATAGAGAAGATATTTCAAATAGATGATCACATAGCTGCAGCTACTTCTGGCTTAGTTGCCGATTCCAGAGTACTTGTAGATAGAGCAAGAGTTGAATCTCAGTATCACAGAGTTCTGTACAATGAGTCAATAGAAGTTGAATTGCTTGTTAAGAAGATTTGTGATTATAAGCAACTCTACACTCAACATGGTGGTGTGAGACCTTTTGGAATTGCTTTATTAATAGCAGGAGTAAATGAAAAACCAATGCTATTTGAGACTGACCCTAGTGGAGCTTTAATTGAATATAAAGCCACAGCAATAGGTTCAGGAAGAAATAGAGCTATGGAGATATTCGAGGAAGAATACAGAGAGGATATGGACAGAGAAGAGGCTATTGAACTTGCCCTGAAGATTATGAGTGAAGTAACAGATGGTACATTGAGCGAAGAAACCATAGAGATAGCAATTATAGAAGTCGAGACCAAGGAGTACAGGAGGTTCACTCCCGAAGAGGTCAAAGCCTACATAGCCAAAATACCAAAGAAGGAGAAAACTGAAGAAGAAGAGGAGTGAAGGTTAGTGGTAAGCCTTGACGAGGCTGTTATTGCTCGCCTCGAGACACATGGCGAGCGCTTTGAACTTTTAGTTGATCCTGAACTGGCTTTTAAGTTCAAGCTGGGCGAAGAAGTAGATCTTGAGGCTCTTCTCGCCATCAACAAGGTCTTTAAGGATGCAAAGAAGGGCGAGAAGGCATCTCTTGAAAATGTGATGAAGACTTTAGGCGTCTCCAGCTTCGAAGAGGCTGTAGAGAAGATAATCAAAAAAGGCGAGATTCAGCTCACCACTGAACTAAGGCGCAAAATGATAGAGCGCAGGAAGAAGCAGATAGTGGATTATATTGCAAGAAATGCCATTAACCCTCTGACAAAGACACCTCATCCGCCTCATAGAATAGAAAAAGCTATGGAAGAGGCGAGAGTGCATATAGATTTGAATAAAAGCCTTGAGGACCAGACTAAGCTTGTAGTCAAGAGTTTAAGGCCAATTATTCCTTTAAAGTTTGAGGAACGAAAAATTGCAGTGAAGATTCCACCTGACTATGCTTCCAAGTCTTATGCTTTAGTGAGAAAGTTTGGCGACATAAAACAGGAAGAGTGGCTCAATGACGGCTCCTATGCCTTTATAATTATTCTACCTGCAGGAATGGTGGATGAGTTTTTCAGAGAACTCAACGCCCTGACAAAGGGAAATGTAGAATCCAAGATACTATGAGGTTATAATATGGAAAGAAGGCTTGTTATTCCAGGCGAGGAGGTTGCTCAGGGCAGCCTCAAACTTGGAGAAGGTGTTTATAGAGATGGAGAAAAGATTTACTCATCAATTCTCGGCCTTCTGGATTTGAAGGAAAACAGTGTAAGAGTGATTCCACTGACAGGGAAGTACCTCCCAAAGGTGGGAGACTATGTTGTAGGCAAGGTTATCGGCAACCCTCTGCCCACTGCATGGGAGATAGACTTTTATTCTCCCTATAATGCACTGTTAAATGCCAGCGACTACTACAAGGAGATTGACCCCTTCAGTGTTCCCTTATCTAGGATTATGAGGCCGGGCAGAATGGTTTATGCTTTAATAAGAGAGATAACTCCAAATAAGAGAATATACTTAACTCTTAGAACAAGAGGAACTCATACCTTGAAAGGTGGAAGAATAGTATACATTTCTCCTGCCAAGATACCAAGAGTAATAGGCAAAAAACGTTCAATGATAAACATGATAAGAGAACTTACAGGTTGTAGAGTTTTAGTCGGACAAAATGGTTTAGTATGGGTAAAAGGAGATTTTGAGATGGAAAATCTCGTTGAAAGGGTTCTAAAGAAAATTGAAGCTGAGGCTCATACATCAGGGTTAACTGATAGAATTAAGGAAATGATCGAGAGGGAAAGAAAATGAAAGTTGGTGAACCGGAAGAATTTATTATCGATGGTAAGAGGCTTGATGGCAGGGCTCTTGATGAGCTTAGACCAATAAAAATTGAAGCTGGTGTTTTAAAGAGAGCTGGTGGTTCCTGCTATCTCGAATGGGGTGGCAATAAGGTACTTGCTGCCTGTTATGGACCAAGGGAGATTCATCCAAAACATGAAGCAAGATCAGATAGGGGTGTACTTAGAACTTACTACAGAATGGCACCCTTTTCAGTACACGACAGAAAGAGACCTGGACCTGACAGACGAAGTGTAGAACTTTCAAAAGTTATAAGACATGCTTTAGAGAGTGTAGTATTCCTCCATCTCTTTCCCATGACAGTCATAGATGTATATATTGAAATACTTCAGGCTCAGGCCGGTACAAGATGTGCAGGTATTACAGCTGCAAGCGTTGCCCTAGCTGATGCAGGAATTCCAATGAAAGACCTTGTTCCTGCCTGTGCTGCCGGTAAAGTGGGAGGCAAAGTTGTTCTCGACTTATTTGATATAGAAGACAATTATGGAGAGGCAGATCTTCCTGTTGCCATAGTACCCAAAACAGGAGATATAGCATTACTTCAGATGGATGGAAACTTGAGTGAAGAGGAATTTGAAGAAGCCTTTAATTTAGCTGTTAAGGGATGCTATATGGTATATGAG
>CAZCRG010000022.1:0-2126 GCA_964501105.1 Candidatus Hydrothermarchaeota archaeon
GATATAAGTACATTCCTTACACCTGCTGAAAAACAACAGATAAAAAAAGAAAATACTGAATATGAGAATATAAAGAAACAGATAATTAAAGAATTAATAACACAAACAAAGAATATAACTAAACCTGAACAGGAAAAGGTCAAAAAAAGAATTGTTGAGCTCGGGGGAGTTGTAACAGGAGAGGGTGAATTTATCAATGTGGTATTTGCAAGAGTGCCATCAGGGAAAATTAAAACTCTTGCACAAATGCCTGAGATTATAAGTATTGAGAAAGAGAAGAGATATAAGCTACATCTTGCAACAAGTGCCTATTCTATTTATGCCAATGCATTCTGGAGTAAAAACTATACTGGATATCCATGGGATGTGGCAGTTGTTGATAGTGGAATTAACTCATCTCATCCTGCCTTTTCCTCAACTTATATTGAAGGAAAGGATTTAGTTACTGACGACTGCGATGGAGACAATCCAGATGATAACTTTGGGCATGGGACTCATATAGCAGGTATAATTGCCAGTGGTGACAGCACCTATAAGGGCATCTCACCCGGTGCAAGGCTGATAAATGTTAAAACTTTTACTGACGACACCTGCAACACTGGTGAAAGCTGGTTTACAGATTCAGACATAATGAGGGGAGTGGAGTGGGCAATTTTCAATTCAACCTACAGGGCTGATGTGATAAGCCTCAGCCTGGGGAAATACTCCTACCACGGAGATGACGGATTATCAAGGTTCTTTGATGCAGTTGTGGATGAGCTAAATACTGTGGCAGTGGTGTCAGCAGGCAACTGTGGGCCTGGAGGAAGCACATCAGAGTGTCCGCATGGTACAGGAAATGGTACAATAAACTCACCAGGAGTATCCTACAACGCAATAACTGTTGGTGCCATGGACGATAAGAATACAGTGGATAGAAGTGATGATACTATTGCTGATTACAGCAGTAGAGGTCCAGTGCCTGGAAGTTTCAGGATAAAACCAGATATAATGGCTCCCGGTTCAAATATTATATCAACCAGTAACAACTGGGAGGGCAGCTTAAATCCCGACTTTACAACTATGAGCGGGACAAGCATGGCTTCTCCACATATTTCAGGTGCCTCGGCACTTTTGATGAGCTCTGGTGTATATAATCCAAAAGAAATTAAAGCCCTGCTGATAAATACAGCACAGGATTATGGTAAACCAGGAGGAGACTACGACTATGGCTGGGGCTATGTAAACTTAAGTCATGCCCTATTTCATACAACAGATGTAAGGCTTGGTGAAGTCAACACATCCAGACACTACCTGTTCTATAAGGGTTATGCCTTTTCAGGAGATAAAGCAACCCTTGTATGGAACAGGCATGTGGTTTATAACGGCAGCAACTACCCGACAACCTATTATTCTCTCTCTGACCTAGACCTATACCTCTATAATGAAAGTGATGGGGCCCTTCTTAATTCCTCCATAAGCCCTGATGAAAATGTTGAACAGGTTATTTCTCCCCAAAACTCTGAAGTTGTAATAAAGGTGGAAGTATTTTCCTTTGCTCATGGCATAACCTCAGAAGAATTTGCACTTGCCACAGAAGAGGGATTCAACCTTACGTCACCTCCTGATTTAAGTGCTACAATCACTGCACCTTCAAAAGTGGCTCCTGGAAAGAACTTTGATGTTCTTGTGGATGTGTACAACAATGGCGGTATTTCTGCCTATAATGTAACTGCTTCACTTTCCCTTCCTTCTGGATTCTCTATAGTTTCTGGAGCAAATCCTCAGAACGCAGGCAGTATTCCTGCTGGAAACTCAACCACCCTTATCTGGACTTTAAACACCTCTTCCCCGGAGGGAAATTATACTATTTCAGCAAGTATTAACTCAACTTCCTATGATGAAAATTACTCCACTTTCAGCACAGTGATATTATCAGTAGATACCACTCCACCTGCAATTTTTATACATCTTCCTGAGAACATCACCTACCCCACCCATAATATTCCTCTTAATGTATCCTCAAATGAAAATATTAGCACCTGGTGGTACAGTCTAAATGGTGGTTCAAATATAACTTTCACGCCCAATACCACAATTACAGGTGGAGAGGGGCTTAACCACTTAATAGTTTATGCCAATGACAC
>CAZCRG010000022.1:2226-19577 GCA_964501105.1 Candidatus Hydrothermarchaeota archaeon
CCACAATTACAGGTGGAGAGGGGCTTAACCACTTAATAGTTTATGCCAATGACACTCTGGGCAACACAGGCTATTCTGTGCAATACTTCTCTGTGGATACTACACCTCCAGCAATAAGAGTAATTTCTCCTGAAAACAAATCCTATCCAGCAGGAGATATAGACTACAATCTTTCTGCAGAAGAATCATTAAGTAAAGTGGTGGTAAGCATAGACAGTGGCAAAAATATAACCCTTGGAAAACTTAACCAGACCTATTTTTACAATCTCAGTAACTGGCATAAAAATTTAAGTGAGGGATACCACAATGCCACCTTCTATGCTCTGGATTTATATGGAAATCTCAACACCTCAACTGTATATTTTACAGTTGATACAACACCTCCTGAAATTGAATTTATAGACCCATCGCCCCAGCCTTACTACAATTCCACCACAGACAGCATAACAATAAATGTAAGCCACACAGAGTTCAACCCAGATACTCTTATAATAAGCTGGAACGGTACCAATTACTCACAGCCTTACAGCGACAGCTATACCAACAGAACTCTAAATAATCTGACGGAAGGGCGATATACCTACTACGTGTGGGTGAACGATACAGCCGGGAACTGGAACATGACAGAGATAAGAGTGGTTACAGTAGACAGGTCACCACCTGCCATAACCAGTATTACACCAGCCAACGGCTCTGGCGTAAAGGGTACTGTAACTATTAGTATTACTGCAGAAGACAAAGGTACTGGCGTAGCATCAGTAGAGGCAAGAATTTTCAATACATCCTACTCGGAAACATTAATTCTCTCCTACAATGGCTCCGGCGTGTGGTACAACTCCAGCTGGAATACCTCTGTACTCTCCAGTGGATTGTACAATATAACAGTAAATGTCACAGACTTTGCTGGACTGAGCAATGTAAGAGAAACAACAGTAATAGTTGATAATATTCCCCCGATGAGTGAAATTCTTGTTCCACTAAATGGAGAGAATATCTCCTCTGTAAGCTACATCATAGAAGGAAATGCCAGCGATGAGGGTAGCGGCCTGAGTAGAATCTGGATAAGCTTTGATAATGGTCTAAACTGGAATATTACCACAGGAAAAACCAACTGGAGCTACATCTGGAATATCTCCAGCGACGGTACCTACACCATAATTTCCAAAGCCGAGGACAATGCCGGGAACAATCAGAGCTCACTCACAAATATTACTGTTGAAGTAGATGCAACACCACCAGTTATAGCCTTTTATGAGCCCACACCATCAAATGGAAGCATCTTAAGCTCTGATAAAAAGAGTATTACAATTAATATCTCTATAAGCGAAAGTCACCCCGATACTCTTATATTAAACTGGAATGGTGCAAATGAGACCTACAATCTCTCTTCAGGCTACTGGAACATAACAAAAAGTGTTTCAAGTGGAAATTCCTATACCTTTTACATCTGGGCAAAGGATACCTTTGGAAACTCCTATCAGAGCTCTTCAATATCTTTCTCTGTAAAATCTGTTACAGTACAGACTATCTCCTCAGGGGGAGGCGGAGGAGGCTCCACACCAGCAGGATATGAAAAGAATATGGAAGAGCTAGAAAAAGGTATATCAATTGATATACCCATCGACCCCGAAAAGACAGGAGGGATTACATCTATTTCCATTAAACCCCTCACCACTCTTTACAATACAAAAATTAAGATAGAAGAGCTGAAAAAGAAGCCCAATTATATTAAGGCCCCTGAGGAAAAAACCTACAGATTTTTCAGAATTAGCTTCTCTACCCAGGCAATAGAAAAGGCAGAGGTAGAATTCAGAGTAGAGACAAGTTGGCTCAAGCTCCACAATATAAATCCCCATAAGGTCAGCCTCCTCAGATATAATAAGCTGAAATGGGAAAGTCTCCCAACTACTTTCAAGGGCAGGGTAGAAAACTACACTCTATATGAAGCAACCTCACCAGGTTTCAGCTACTTTGCCATAGTTGGCCAGGAAAACTCGGGTTTTACCACAGAAGAAATGAGTAACAGGAGTGAGCCAGTTATTCAACCCACCAATCTTTCAGGTAAAGAGGAGATAGAGATTAAAATAAGCAAAGAAACCGTTCCTGAAAATGAAAAAGAGGAGGTTGTTCGTAAACTGAATAATAAAACTGCAATAAAAACAGTACCTTTCCAGGAAAAGAAGCCCCTATGCGGCCCTGCTATTCTATTACTGCCGACATCCTTCCTCCTATTCCTGAGGAGAACCAGGAATTAGGGCACTATAAGAGTCCCCTCCGAGTTTCCATTGAGGAATGACTTTAAACTCTCCAGCCTCCTTCCATTTAATATTCTGCATCTTATCCTATACTCCTCAACAATCCTTGAAAGAAAACTGTCCACAACACTCTGCTTCATCCCTTTAAGCTCCCCAGTAGAAATCACATCAACCAGCTTTCCTCCTTTTGTTATGCCCTCAACACTCTTGAGCAAAATTAACTCTTCAGCTCCCAGCTCTGCTGCTATATAGCAGGCTATACTATCGCTTGTAACACTCCAGCTATGGGGAAGCTCGTCCCTCTCCTTAATAAATTTATAGGGAAGAAGAATTGCAGGAAGCTCGCCTTCAGCCTTCTCTCTGGCAGAAATTCCACCTTTATCCTCAAGGTAAAGCCCATATATATTCATGGCATAAACTGCCATAAAGTGAGCCGCAGTTTCTCCAACACTGTAATCTTTATACACCTCTCTAACTGTATCGGCAAAGATACCTCCCCCTGGCACTATGAGAACCTCCTTATCTCTGAGTACTTCAAGAATTCTCTCAGCTCTATCCAGCAAGCTACCCCCAATTTTAATCACTTTCATGGGTAAGAGCCTCCGCAATTCCAAGACAGGGAAGGTTGTTATAAGCCTCTGTCTCTTCTTTTAGAAGTTTATATTCCATACCGAGTCTTTTGCAGACCTCTTCTCCTAAGAAGTCACCAATGCCTGCGATGAATACCTTCTCCAGCCCATACTTCCTCCTTACCTTTCTCAAGCTGGCTGCAATACTTTCAACCTGAGTCTCCCTGAAGGCTCTACACACCTCCACAATCTCCTCCTCTTTAACCTCGCCAATGTCAGAGCAGAGCATTCTTGCCACCCTCTGCATTGACTCTCTAACACCCTTCCCTCTACCATCAGGAGTTTCACAGTTGTAACTTTCGATCTCCCCAAGAATAATGTAAATATCTGCAGTAATAGCAAAAAGCTCTGAAGCAGGCTTTATTTTGCTACCTCTGAAGGGAATCTCCTGTGCCAGAGCAGAAAGAGGAGTACGAAGGCAACCCTGATATAAAAGCTGCCCATCAAGCATCCTTTCCAAATCAGTTTTGGCATATAGCCTCTCCCCACGCCTGAAGGGTATAATATCTGTGGTGGTGGAGCCTATATCCAGGAGTATGCCCCCACCGAACTGCCTCTCAAGATAGTAAACACTGGCAGCATAATTGGCTGCTGCAAGATTTAAGGGTTCTTTCACCTCCTCCACCCTCAGGAGCCTTTTGTCAATATCCATGAATCTTGCCCCTGGAAAAATGCTGCTGCAGACTTCCAGTAGAAATTCTATACCTTCTGTCTTACTTCTGAAGGCATCACTGAGCTCGGCAGTGAAAACAAAGCCAACCTCGGAAGCATCTTCCTTTAATTTTGACAAAAAATCGGGAAAACTTTTCCATTCTCTCCAGAAAGGGAAGTAATGTATCTCATTTTTCAGTATATTTCCAGCATCGTAGAGAAGCTTCTTTGTATTTGCTCCGCCTATATCAAAGGTTAAAATTTTCACCCGAACCGCCTCAATACAATTGAATAATCTCCAGTGGAAATAAAGGGGTTTTCAGCCTTTCCCTTAATCTTTCTAATTTCAGTTTTAACTGCCCTCTCTGGAAACTTACCCTCTAAAAGGTCTTGAAAAGTTATACCGTAGGCTTTTTTAAAGCCTATTATGGGCGTCGTAACTCTAGGATTTATCTCCATAAAGACTATCTCACCATTATTTATTACAAAATCTATGCCGAAGAAACCCCTGAGCCCCTCTATTTTATCCGCAGCTTCAAGGAGTATCTCTCTATTCTCAAGCTCAAGGGGCATCTCTCCACCTGTATAGCTAAAGCCTTTCATAATCTGGGTCTGAAGGCTTACCACATCAAGCCTCTCCTCAGAAGCAAAAAGGCTGGCGCTGGCCTTAAGTCCAGGTATATATTCCTGAAGGAGGTAGCCCGTAGGTACCTTATCAAGCTCTTCCTCATCTTTTACAAGAAAAATTCCTTCGCCACCTTCGCCAACTCTCGGCTTGGCCACTACAGGAAAATCAAGAGAAGTTGTGCCTTTAAAAATTTCAGTTTCAGGTCCCCTGAGCCCCTTCAATCTTTTTAGAGTTTCATACTTATCACTACAAACTCTAACCGCTCTGCTACTTGAGCCCAGATTTTCTACTCCAGCCCTTTCAACCTTCTCTGTGAGAGTATAGAGCAGGTCTTCACTTTCAGGAGCCACTATAAGGGCACTGTCGCACTTCTCAAGAGCAGCAGAAAAATCTTCCTCAAGCTCTTTTGCCACAGGAAAATCCTTAAAATGATGTAGGTGCTCAGGATTAACAAAACTGTATACTTCTCCCTCTATTCCCTCTTTAAGGGCTTTAAACATTGCCAGACCTTCAACAGCAATACTGGGAGGGAGCTTATCTCTTGTACAGCTGGCATATTCAAAGAGGAAGAGCATTAAATCACCTTGTCAGGAAGTAGCCTGCAACTATTGCAAGAAAAATACCAATTACAGTATTACTCTGCAGTCTCTCATGGAGTATTACTACTGCAAGAATTGAGCTTACAGCAGGATAAAGAGCAGTGAGAGGGATTACAACACTTCCAGGATAGCGTTCGAGAGCATAGAGAAAGCCAATAGAACCCAGAACTCCAAAGAGAGTTCCCAGACTTAATATTATAAGACTGCTGTCCTTTGGAATAGCAACTCCGCGATGGAGAAGAAAAAGAATTATCACAATATTGGTGAAAGAGTAGAAAATATTTGTTACCAGGAGAGCCTTCAGAAGTCCAGCCTTTGCCACACCATACTTATAGAAAAATCCCCAGCATCCCCAGAGGATAATAACCAGCAGACCAAGAAGTGAAACTTCAGTTTTCATGAGTTAATTTAAACACTGAAGAATTAAATCTTTTTTGCCTCAGCACCCTATGCCGTAGTACTTCAGACCCAGCTTTTCTATTTCTTCAGGACTGAAAATTCTCCTTCCATCCACAACAACAGCACCATCCTTCAGCAGGGGCTTCAGGCTGCTCAGGTCAAGTTTTTTGTAATCATCATGGTCTGTAACTATGACTAAAGCATCAGCATTATGCACAGCTTCTCTGATATCATTGGAGAACTTTCCCCCAAAGTCCTGCTTCACATAGGGGTCATGGGAAAAGACCTCAACGCCTCTCTTCATAAGAGTCTTAACTATTGGCTCTGCTGGCGTTTCTCTCACATCATCTGTATTGCCCTTATAGGCAATGCCCAGGACAGCAACCTTTGAATTCTTAATATCATTGCCCTGCTTCTTAAGAGCATTTTCAAGCTTTTCAAGAACATGGAAGGGCATCTCAGAGTTTCTCTCTCTGGCAGCCCTTATTACCTTGAGATCAACTCCATACTTCTCAGCCTCTTTGATGAGGAAGTAGGGGTCCTTGGGCAGGCAATGCCCGCCAACACCTGCACCAGGCATATGGAAATTCACTCTGGGATGCTTGTTGGCAAGATTTATGGCCTTCAGAGCATCAATTCCCAGAGTTTCGCAGAAGAGTGCAACCTCATTGGCGAGGGCAATATTCACATCTCTGAAGGTATTCTCAATAACCTTCACCACCTCAACTACCTCTACGCTCTCTGTATAAACCTCTCCTGAAGTTATATTCTCATAAAAGGCTCTTGCCAGCTCAGAGCTTTTATCATCTATGCCCCCAACTACTCTGGGATTTGTCTGAATCTCCTCAATAGTCCTCGTGGGTATTGCCCTCTCAGGTGAATAGGCAAGGAAGAAGTCTTCGCCCGCCTTCAATCCTGAAGTTTCAAGTATGGGCAGGATTTTATTTCTTGTTGTGCCTGGTGGTATTGTGCTCTCCACCACCACCAGGGTACCTCTGGAGAGATTTTCTGCCACACTCTGAGATGCAGACATCAGAGCCTCCAGCTGGGGCTCCTTATTTTCATTTATTGGAGTCTGAACAATTATAAGCACAACACTGGAGTTTTTAATTTCTGAAGCCTTGACTGTAGCCTTCAGTTTATTATTTTCAACAGCCTTCTGAATTATTTCCTCTAATCCAGGTTCGTTAATGGGAGATTCTTTATTATTCACTTTATTTACTATAACAGGGTTTATATCTACTCCTGTTACAGCATAACCTCTAGAAGCGGCTATGGCTGCCATAGGTAAGCCAACATAACCCAGACCAACCACTGATACTTTTGCTTTTTTATCTCTTATAATTTCAATAAGTTTTTTATATTCCACAGCTTATCCCTCTTACACTTGAAATAGGTAATTGAGGGTATATTAACCTTTCTGATGAAAGGATTTCACACCAGTGTTTCTAAATGTTCCCACGAGGGCTTCAGGGCATGTTAACATTGAAAACCTTTCCAAACCTTTCCACTGCCAATTATCAATGTTCTATCATAATAAAATTAGCATTTAGACCTACTGGCTTATTTCTTTTTTCAATTTTAGCTCATTTGTCCTGCCCTTTGAAGTCTTTTCTATTATACCTCTGGCTTCAAGCTCTGAAACCAGTCTTGTTATCTTCGGCCTTGAGAAGCCTGTTATTCTTGGCAGTTTATCCTGAGTTATTACGCCGCCCTCCTGCTCTATGGCTCTAACTATCTTCTCCTCATCCTCTGTCAGCAGAGTCAGAGGGATTTTCTCCTTTTTATCCTTAAAGTTTGTATAGAGATACAGAGAACCTGCTCCCATCAAAACCCCTGCCAGGGCAGCAAGAACATAATAAATTAAACTTACTCCCTTTTCATTAGGCATATCTGCATTCTCTGCCATAATAACTCTAAACTTCGCGAGTTGTTTCAAAGAATCCTCTGAGAATTCATCGCTGAAGACATAAACCTTTTCCACGCCCATTTTTTCAAGAGCCTCTAAAACCGCAGGGGGAACTGAATCCCTCTTTATAAAGAGGAGAGGAATTCCCAGGGATGATGAAAACCTCTCAGCCAGAAGGAGATTCTTATGGTCCTCACCCACCACAAGAACTGCAGCCCTGCTTTCAACATAATACTCTCTTGCAAAGGTGGCACTGGTGCCATATCTATCCGCTTCAGCAACTCTCTTTGTTATAAATCCCATTCTATCGAGACTTCTCTGAACATCAAGAGAAATAGCCATTTCTCCCCCAAGCACAACAGCATATCTGTAACCCTTTGCTATATAGCCTCTGAGTAGCTCTTCCTCCACCTGACCAAGAGCATCTGGAGAAGTCGCAACTATGGGTATTCCTGTGAGATGAGAATAGCCCTGAGCTATAGCAAATTCATAGGGAATATCACTTCTAACTATTATCACATCAGGTGTCTGAGCTGCCTGAACTGAAGAGAGAGTGAGAAAGATAAAGAGGAGTAGAAGAAGACGCATATCTTTTAATTGTCCTAACTTTTATAAAGTCTTTGCTGAGGGTTTAAAGTAGGTAATTATTTTCTGAATACTATACCTGCATAAGCCACAACTTCAGAATAGTCACCCACCACATCGCCGCTGTTGCCGTACTTCAAAAGTTCAGCCTTCTTTGCTCCAAGAGCCTTACTTGCCACTATACTTGCTGCTATTGCCCCATATCCACAGGCAGTCACATTCTTTGTGTAAACCCTCTCCAGAAACTCCTCCTCATCCAGCTCAAGAATTGCCTCTATTGCATAGAGGTCTTTTGCTCTCGCTGCATCAGCACTCTCATAGTGGGTAAAATCGCTGGAGGCAAGAACGAGCACATCCTTCCCAAGCTCTGCAATACAACTACCAACTTCTCTTGCAACATCAAGGGTCTGAAGCCCCAGAGTTATGGCAACAAACTTAAAATCGCCATAGATGTACTGAAGGAAGGGAAGCTGAACCTCCAGGGAATGCTCATAGGTATGAGCCATTTCATCCTGATTCACAATCTCACAGCCCCTGAAAAGCGCTTCAGTAGCCTCCTTATCGCACCTAACAATGCCCAGAGGAGTTCTCCAGTCCTCCTGAGACACTGCAACTGCACTTCCATAGCCAGTGTGATTAGGACCAATAAGAACAACAAGCTCTGGCTTTTCCTGCTCTGCAAGAGAGTAATAAACATGGGCAGCTTCATAGCCCGAATAAATATAACCTGCATGGGGAACAACAGCACCTATTATATCCCTTGGCTTTTCCTTTTTTTCGGGAAGCCTTCCCGGGCCAATGGGATGAAGGAAGCACTTTTCAATCTGCTCAATAAGGTCTTCCTTGGCAGCAGGATAAAACTGTCCTGCCACAGCTTCAGATCTCATGATATATACTAGACCCCCAACCCACAAAAACTTTGCCTTTAAAATTAGCTGGCCTTATAAAAAAGAAAAAGAGAGGGGAACTTACTTCCGTCTCCTGAACAACAGTGGCAGTAGAGCTACTCCCGCAATTACTGAAGGACCACAGATGCCTTTCTCTTCTTCACGTTTTGTCTCTGTCTCTTTCTCCTCCTCACGTTTTGTCTCTTCCCTTAGCCTTGCAGCCTCTGTCTTTATTTCTGTCAGAGACTTCTTCATCTGTGCCCATCCATACCAGTGCATATAGTCGGGGTTTGCATGGAAGCATCCCTGGAAGGCTCTCATTCTGTACTCCAGGAACATCACATAAAGCTCCTGCTCCATTGGTGTTGCTGCCTCATAAAACTGGAGAAGGTCAGGTGCATACTTCCAACCCTCAGGCTTCTTAAGGATTCCATCGTCGTAGAGACTCTTAACCTCCCTTATACCCTCTGCCATAAGTCTGTCAGTCTCCCTTACTATACTGTCGCAGGAATTGAAGTGCTGCTCAACAAATCCCTTTGAATGACACCTGTTGCAGGTTTCTACATACTCACTTCTAATCTGGTCAAACTCCTCCTTTGTAAGTCTGGCAACATTACCTGCCTTCACCACATCAAAACGCTCTGTTGGATTTCCCTGCTCGTCCAGTACACCAAGTGCCTGAAGGATTGTTACTCTGTCCTTCCACCAGTCCTGGTCTTCCTCAGGTACTCTCAGAGCCAGAAAGCCCCAGGGAGTTATAACATTGTGATTTCCATCCTTCATATGGCAGGTCTGACACCTGGGAGCTCTTTCAGGGTTACCATCCTCCATGTCCTTTTCAATCTGCCACACAGTCCCATGCTTTGATGTACTCCACATCTCCCACTGGGGATGGTCAAAACCCATGTGGCATGTCTGACAGGCTCTGGGATCAAGAGCCTCCTCCTTTGAAAACTTGTGCCTTGTATGACAGGAATCGCAGCTTCCAGTGCCGTATTCCTTCTTAAATTTCTCAAGATCCTCTTTAGGTTTAATACCTATCTTATGGCATCCTGAGCAACCCTTGAAGCCTTCCCCCACAACAGGAGTGGGCTGGTGAGGTATCATGGGCATGGCATTCATGGCAATCCACGCCAGAGAATGCTTACCCTCCATGAACTGATCATACTGCTCAGGATGGCAGCCCTTGCAGGTCTCAGGAGTTGGAAGCTTTGCCTTCTCGTAGTCTTCCATTGTAGTGTGCTCTCTTCCGTGACATGTATCACAGGAAAAGTGCTCTGACATCTTGCTTTGAGACCACTGCTCCACAATTCCCGGTGTAACTTCTTGGTGGCAGTCTATACATATATCCTCCGCATAAACACCTCCAGTTACAAGAAGAAACACCCCACATACTAAAATCCAGAACCTCATATATCTACCTCCCATATATAATTAGTGAGATTTTAGTTTATATATTTTTAGGTTGTTTATTAAGACAATAATTAATACTCAAGATTTACTCCATAACCCCTTTCTAAGGCAAGATTATATACAAGAGCTGCAGTGGCAATATCCTGAATTGCAAGACCTGTTGAATCAAAAATTGTTATCTCGTCATCTCTTTCTCTGCCCTGTTTTAATCCTGCAACAATTTCTCCGAGTTCAGCATAAATCTTATCTTTTGAAAAAACTCCCTTGCTTATGGGCACATTAATCTCACCGCTGTGCACTGCCTGCTCATAGGCGTCAATAACAACTTTGGCTCTATTCAAAAGCTCTGGCTCAAGCTCCTGCTTGCCAGGGGCGTCGGCACCTATGGCATTTATATGAGTCCCTTCATCTATCCACTCACTTTTAATTATTGGTTTTCTTGAAGGTGTTGTGGTGGCAACAATATCTGCTCTGCAGGCATCTCTGAAGGAGTCGCAGACTCTAATATCTATACCCAGAGAATCCTCAAAACTCTCCTTAAATCTCTCGGCACTTGCTCTACGCCTGCTCGCCACCAGCACTTTTTCTAACTCAAAGACCTCTGCAGTGGCTAAAAGCTGGGTTCTTGCCTGTCTTCCAGAACCAATTAAACCGAGAGTATTTGAATCGCCTCTCGCAAGATATTTAGCTGCTATAGCACCTGCTGCCCCTGTTCTTGCATCCGTCAGATAGGTGGCATTCATAGCTGCTATGGGTTTGCCTGTTTCAGGTTCTACAAGCACCAGTGTAGCCATTACAGTTGGAAGATTATGGGAACGATTTAAAGGATGAACATTTACAATTTTAACACCAGCACTTTTTATTTCTGGAATATATGCTGGCATGCTTCTAAGGTCACCTTCAAATTCCCTGAAATACAGATAGACCTTTGGAGGCAACTCAACTTTCCCGATTCCATGCTGTCTGAAGGCTTCCTCTACTGCAAGATTAACACTGGAGATATCTATAAGTTCCTCCACTTCCCTTCCAGAAATCCATATTATTTCCATGATTCACACCTTCCCTGAGGTTATAATAGATGAAGTTTCCAGATAATAGCGGCTAATATAGTAGGATATAGTTTATACCCCCGCTCTGGCTATAAAGAAATAATTGATTCAGGATATATTTAAGAGTTTTGCCAGATATTTTATAGTTTGAATAGCAGACATTAAGGCACTTTATTAATATTGTTCCTTTTAATTATCAGAAATAGTTATATTTATAATACTATAAATCATGTCAATCACCTTCACTCCCTAAAATCTCCTCAATTTTTTGTATTACCTCCCTCTCCTTCTCAGCCCTCACCACATCGCTAAAAGTTCTTTCAAGAATATTTCTTGCTATATCCTGCTTTCTTCTTATATTCAGCACAGCAGAGGGATAATCAAGGGTGAGAATCTCATGGGTTATCTCATCCATTAAGTCAAGATAGTAGCTCACCTCGCTGTATCTGTTCTGCCTCAGTAGCTCCAGCACATACCTTCTGAGCTCTCCCACAGTATCAGCCAGGCCAAGAAGGTACCATTCCCCGGGGATTCCAAGCTCTTTATGGGACGGAGTGTCCTCCTTTTTTAAAAAACTCAAGGTAAGGACAGCTTCAGCATATTCCTGTATTGCCTCCTGGAGAAGACTGAAAGAATAATCCTGAACTTCAATCTCAGATAACTTCTCCTCAGCTTCTTTAATCGCCCTCTCTGCTGCTTCAAAATCTCCTTTATGCATCTCCCTTACAGCTTTTGTTGAGGCCCTTCTGATTTTTCTTGCCAGAATAAATACCTTTTCTCTTCTGGCATCTCTCGAGTCCAGCTCATCCTTAATTTCTGAAACAATATCTCTGATATTCATAATCTCACCTTTTTGAAAGAAGAAAAACTTTGCTGTCTCTGGAGCTGTTTTTGATAGTGTAACCTGTGGCTTCGCTCAGTCTCTCAGAGAAGCTTTTTACCTCCTCAAAGGTGGGCATATTCTCTCTCTCCAGCCTCCTACGAGAGTAGCCCACGTGCACATAGCCCTTGGCTTCTATAAAGTCTGGTTCAGCCTTTTCAATGAGCTTCGAGAAGAGCTCTGGAACTTCCAAATTGTAGCCCTTCACAAGAGTAATTCTGGCAACTTTTCTTGTTTTTTTGGTGGAAAAGATTTCAAGACTCTCCATGAGCCTCTTCCAGCCGTCTTTAACCTTAGGCCTGTTCAGGCGCCTGTAAATCTCTTCAGTAGGAGATATCAGGGAGATATAAAGGTTAGTTGGTAGAACCCCTTCTATTTTTTCTGGATTCATTCCATTGGTGACCAGAAAGGTGGTCATCTTCAGCTTGTGGTACTCTTCTATTAGCTCGGCTATGTAGGGATAGTTGGTAGGTTCACCTGCAAGAGATATTGCTACATGCCTGGGAGAGTAGGCTTCCTTCATCTCCTGCTCGGTAACCCTTTCCTTCTCTCCACCATAGCCGCTTATAAGCTTCCTCTGAGCTTCAAGAGAGGCTTCAACTATATACGAAGGCTCCTGAGGTTCTTCTATGTCTTCAACGCCCAGAGTGTGTTCCACAGGGCGCCAGCAGAATAGACAGGAGTGCTGGCACCATGCAACACTGGGAGTCATCTGAAGACATCTATGCGACTCTATGCCGTAGAATTTGGCCTTGTAGCAGGAGCGCTTCCTCAGAAGCCTCTCCCTTGTCCAGTGGCAGAGCTTCACAGCGCTATGCTCGCCAATAATCTTGTATCCCTGCTTCTCCAGTATTTCCTTTACATTCTGCATTGCCTGAAGGGTAAAGTTTAACATTTAACATACAGGCGATAAAGCACAAGAAAAACAGCCAGTGAGAGATGTAGCAGAGAAAGTTCAGAGCAGGGAGTTATTATTCAGCATCTTCAAAAACATCAATAAATTTAAACCTCTCCACATCAAATAACCCCCTATCGCCCAGCTTTATTCTGGGTATAACCAGTAAAGCCATGAAGGATAGTGTCATAAAAGGTGATTTTAATCTTGAACCAAGGGATTTTGCCATATTATCTATTGCAGTATATTTCTCTGCCACCTCGGAATAACTCTCATTGCTCATGATGCCTGCTATAGGTAAGGGTAAAATCATTTCCTTCTCGTCAGATACCACACTTATACCACCTTTTTTCTCTATAATAAGATTAACAGTCCTGGATAGATCATGGTCAGAAACACCAACAGCTATAATATTGTGGGAGTCATGAACCACACTTGAAGCAATTGCTCCTTTTTTAAGACCAAAATTTCTGACAAAACCAACTGAAACCTCTGCCTCCCTGTAACGATTTACCACTGCTATTTTCAAAATATCCCTTTCAACATCAGATACAACATATCCGTCCACTACCTTGGGAGGAAGCACAAGTTTATCAGTAACAAGCTGACCATCCAGAGCTTTGATTACAACAATATTGCCCTTGCTGTACTTAATTCTGAAATCTTCAGCTTTTTTCTTTTCTGCTTTAAAATTATTCACAACTCTTGGAGTTTTCCTATTAATAAGCGTTCTGCCCTCTTCTGCCACAATTTCTCCATTTATAAATGTTTTTAATACATTGAAGTCTTTTAGATTATCCACCACAAGAAAATCAGCATAGTCTCCTCTTTGCAGTAACCCAACCTCCAAGCTATAGTGCAGGACAGGGTTTACACAGGCAGCCCTTAAAACCTTCATTATGTCAATACCGTGGTGTACTGCTCTCCTCACCAGGTCATTTATATGCCCCTTTACCAGATCATCAGGATGCCTGTCATCACTGCAGAACATACAGCTTTTATAGTGTTCTTCTAAAATGGGAATCAGCTCCTCAAAGTTCCTGGCAGCTGAGCCTTCTCTAATCTGAACCATCATACCAAGGCTGAGCTTTTCCAGTGCCTCATCCCTGGTAAAACACTCGTGGTCTGTTGATATTCCAGCACTCACATACTTCTTTAGCTCTTCACCTCTCAGCCCGGGGGCATGACCATCTATTGGCTTCGAATATCTTTTAGCAATGCTTATTTTTCTAATTACATCAGGATTTTGCTGAAGCACTCCCGGGAAATTCATCATTTCGCCAAGACATTTTATTTCATCCAGCTTTAAGAGTTCCTCCACCTCTTCACTGCCAAGAATTGCACCACTGCTTTCAAAATAGGTTGCAGGTACACAGGAAGGAGCACTGAAGTAGAACTTCATGGGGACAGTTTTTGAATTTTCTATCATGTACCTAACTCCCTCCACTCCCAGGACATTGGCAATCTCGTGGGGGTCTGAAACAGCAGCCACTGTACCATGGGTAACAGCCACTCTGGCAAATTCAGAGGGCACAAGCATAGAGCTTTCAATATGGATGTGAGAGTCAATAAAGCCGGGTATAATATAAATTTGATAATTTTTGTCCTCCCTCAGGATATCCACTATTCTCCCATTGGAGATCTTCAATGTCCCGGGATAAATTTCAGAGTTCAGAACATCGACTATGTTGCCAGAAACTGTTTTTATATTCATATTGTTATTTAATCTTCATTTAAAAATAAAAACATATTGAAGATAATTGTTTAGTGGATGATAAGAGGCTGTAATCTCCCGAAGATAGTAGATAAAAAAACATTAACTTTTTTAACCAGAACTGAGAGATTAGCTTATGCTCGAGGAATTACTTTCTAAGGCTTCAAAGGCTCTTGTGATAGGCGTAGGAGGGGGAGGAGATATAATTGGAGCAATACCCACAAAAAGCTTTCTCAACTTTCTTGGAGTTAGAACTGTGCTTGGAGGAATAACCTGGGAGAGAAAGGTTGTTGACCCCAAGCCGGGGCCGAGAAGTATTGAAGAGCTTGAAGGTGTTGAGCCTATTAACAGATATACTGCTCTTGCTTTACCGGGAGCTTCTATTAAGGGAGGGTGCACTTTAACAGAGGGCGTGGTGGCAGAAATTTTCAGGGAGAAAACCCTTGTGCTGGACATAAATGGAGGAGCCAGGGGCACCCTCGAGGCTCTTGAAGAGGCAGTAGAGAGGCTTGGGATTGATCTTGTTGTGGGCATAGATGTTGGCGGTGATTCTCTGGCAAGGGGTGGTGAGGCTGGAGTTAGCAGTCCCCTTGCCGATGGAATTATGGTCAGCGTTTTAAAAAATCTCTCAGTCCCAGCCATCCTTGGAGTTATAGGCTATGGAAGCGACGGCGAGCTCACTCTTGAAGAGCTTCACAGAAATATAGCCTGGATTACCTCAAAGGGAGGCTACCTCGGGGCGAGAGGGGCTTCCCATAGAGAGCTTGAACTCATGCTTGCCTGTGCTGAGCTAACACCAACAGAGGCTTCAAAGCTTGTGGTGGAGGCTGGAAGAGGTAAGGTGGGTGAGGTTAAGATTAGAGAGGATACCAGGGCGCTCTCTCTGACACCCTGCTCCCTGATAACCTTCTATTTCAAGCCTGAAGTTGTCTTTGAGCTCAGTGAAATCCCAAAACTTGTGGAGAAGAGCAACTCTCTGAGGGAAGCCGACAGTATTCTGAGAGGCAAAGGTTATATTACTGAGCTTTATTTTGAGGAAGAGGAGTAAAAAGCTATTGCCCGGAGTACTTCACCTTTTCAGCCGTGAAGAGAAATCTCTCCACCATTTTTGGATAGGATAAAACATGCACATGGAGATAACTTGCAAGAGTATTCCTGAAGAGTACACCATCCCTGCTGTCAGCAACACCCTTACCTCTAAGTACTTTATAGGCCAGCTTCATCTTACCAGTGGCTACTGCTTTTGAGTGGTGAAATTCATGGCCCACAAGAATATCTCCCTTTTCAGCTATGGGGTTGCTTGTCTCCACCTGGCTTCGAACATAGCCAAGAGCCTGAAATTTTTTCTTCATTTCAGTTTTTAAAGGCAGTACACCTGCCATCTCATACTCCTCGCCTTCCTTTGTGGTTATACTTTCACCGAGGTACATCAGGCCTCCGCATTCGGCATAACAGGGTTTACCCGAGGAGCAGAACTCATAAATCTCCTCCCTCATGGAAGAATTTCTCTCAAGGTGAGAAGCCTGTACTTCAGGAAAGCCTCCCCCTATGTATAAGGCATCTACCTCTGGCAGAGCTTTATCATTTATTGTATCAAAAGGCACTATTTCGGCGCCAGCCGCAGCAAAGGCGTCTATATTATCCTGATAGTAAAAGGTGAAGGAGGTATCTCTGGCAACTCCAAGCCTGAGGTTGAACTTTTTCTTCTGCCTGAAGAGATGATTCTCTCTATATTCGGTAATTTCGGGAGCATTTTGAGCTATATCAACTAACTTATCCAGATCTATACTCTTCTCCATCACCTCAGCGAGAGAGTCAAAGAGTTCCTCAAGCCTCTCCCTCTCGTAGGCAGGAACTAAGCCAAGGTGTCTCTCAGGTATTGTAAGGCTGCTATTTCTATGTACAACTCCAAGCACCTTCATTTCTGCAAGTTGCTCCACAGCAGTCTTTGCTTTCAGGGCATGTCTCGGATTTCCTGCTCTGTTGAGTATTACTCCAGCAAGATTGACTTCCTGGTCAAAGAGCTTATAGCCCAGAACAAAAGCAGCTGCTGTCCTTGAGATCCTTTCAATATTTGCCACAAGCACCACAGGTGCCTTTAAGATTTTGCTGGCCTCTGCTGTACTACCCTTTGGCTCAAGAGCATTGTGACTGTCGTAGAGTCCCATGGTGCCTTCAATAACTGCAATATCTGCCCCCTTTGAGCCCCTCACAAGTACCTCAAGCATATCCTCAGAGCTCATCATAAAGCCGTCTATATTCCTTCCCTTCCTTCCTGTTGCAAAGTGGTGGTAGCTTGGGTCAATATAATCGGGGCCTATCTTGAAGGGCTGAACTTTATAACCTCTATTTCTAAGGGCACGCATTATGCCCAGGGAGATTATTGTTTTTCCAGCTCTGCTGGAGGTACCTGAGATTAAAATTCTCGGGATATCCATCTGAAGAGGAGCTTCCCATAACCTTAATAAGAAATTTGGGATTTCTTTCTGTAGAGTATCTTATCCCCCTTTTTGACCTCCAGTATTCTGTGGTATGGAATATAAACCTCCCTGCCCCTGCGAAGAAGCACAAAGTAGCCTCTTTCAAATCTCTCAACTTCAGTGGCCTTTACAGTTATTCTGTCGTCTGGAGCACCTCTGTGAAGATAAACTATCTCTACACCCTCGAGGCTCTTCTCTGGATGCCACTTAAGTTCATCAAAAATCCTTTTTACCATAGTAATAATAAAAGCCCTTTAGGTAAAAAATATTCTAATGTTAATCAAATCAGAAAAACTATGGAAAACCAAAAGGTCAAGGACTATATGTCCAGAAATGTGATTACAGTCACCCCTGAGCAGAGCCTTGACGAAATTATCA
>CAZCRG010000023.1:0-18891 GCA_964501105.1 Candidatus Hydrothermarchaeota archaeon
GACGGTACAAGTATGAATATCTCCTCCCTTGAAATTACTCTGAGCAAGTAAGGAGCTCTGCTCCCTTTTTAAGTTTTATTTTTTAGGCATATTTTTTATATCTGTTCTCATAATATTATCCTCATGGAGAAAATTCTCATTGTGGATGATGAACCTGATACATTAATTCTTCTTGAAAGAATTCTTGAAAAAGAGGGTTATAAAGTAATAAAAGCCCATAACGGGAAAGAAGCTTTAGAAAAGCTTGGAGAAAAGGGCGCTGACCTTGTTGTACTCGATATTATGATGCCTGAGATGGATGGCTATGATGTGTGCAAAAGAATAAAAACCAACCCCAAGACTTCTCACATACCAGTTATATTTCTATCTGTACGCTCTTCAGATATCGATATAATTAAGGGACTGGAGTATAAGGCTGAAGACTATATTACAAAACCCTTCAACAAGCAGATCTTAACTGCAAAAATTAAAGCTGTTCTCAGAAGAAAAGGAAAAGTAGAAGAAATTAAAGAAAAAGTTGAAGAAAAGGAGTCAATACATGGCAATCTCAGACTTATTATGTTAAAAAACAATGAGGATTTCTATAATGTTGTAGGAGATGCTCTGAGTGGAGGAAAAAATCTAATAATTTCTGCCTCCTTTCCAAGAATCTTTTTCATAATAAACAGAACCAATGAAAATTTTGGAAGAAGAATAAAATTTTTCTGCCTGACTTTTGATGAAAATGAAGAATTGACAAAAAAGAATATTAAAAATAATGAAATTGTTGAGGTCCCAACATTAGATGAACTCATATATCTCTTTGAAACTGTAAAGGAAGGCAGTGCAGCAGTAATCGCACTGGAAGAGATTATTGGTGTAATGGGCTTCTCCCAAACCTTAAAAGGTCTTCTAAAGCTGTCTGAAAAAGCTGTTTTTAGAGGGATTGAGCTGACCTTTACTATAAGAGAAGGCATTCTCAAGCCTGAGCAGAAAGCTATTCTGGAATCTCTCATCCCGGGTGCACAATCATGAAAGCTTTTCTTCTTGACATAGACTACGAAACCCATGACAATAAAGCAGTACTCCATCTCTACATGATAGATGAGAACAGTAAAGAGCTTCACATATATGACAAGAACTTCCAGCCCTACTTCTATGTTCTTCCCGGAAAAGATATAGAAGAGCTTAAAGAGGACATAATAAAGGCTGGAGCTGAAGGTGTTGAAATTGTAGAAAAAAGGCTACTGGGAAAGCAGGTTACAGCCCTTAAGGTATATGCCCGGCATCCCAAGGAAGTGCCAGAACTGAGAAAAACTGTGAAGAATATTGAGGGAGTGGACTTAACCCTTGAGTATGATATCCTCTTCACAAGGCGCTACCTGATAGATAAAAAAATTAAACCTTTCAACTGGTATGAGTTTGAGGTAGAAGAGGAGGATGGTAAACTCTACATCAAGAAAATCAAAGAGACCAAGGGGGATATTCCAGAGCTCAGAGTTACTGCACTGGACATTGAAGTCTATAATCCAAGAGGTGCTCCAAGGCCAGAGAAGGACCCAATTATAATGGTGAGTTTAGCAAGTAGCAATGGACTGAAAAAGGTACTCACATGGAAGACCATAAAAAAACCTCCTGAGTATGTGGAGGTTTTGAAGGATGAAAAAGAGATGCTTAAAAGGCTTGAGGAAATCCTGAATAGTGAAGATATAGATGTTATAGCCGGTTACAACACTGACAACTTCGACTTCCCCTACATCAAGAAAAGGCTGAAAGCTCTCAGCCTTGACCTTAAGTTTGGAAAAAGTGAGATTGAGATAAGAGGAAGGAAGGATCTGCCAGAGGCAAGAATTAAAGGAAAGCCCCATATAGACCTATATCCCATAATAAGGAGAAATGTAAAGCTCAACAGCTATGTGCTGGAGAATGTGGCAAGAGAAATTCTGAAGGAAGAGAAGGAAAAGATTCCCAATGACAATATATGGATATTCTGGGACAAAGGAGGAGAGAAGCTCAGAGAACTCCTAAAGTACTCTCTTGAGGATGCTGTAGTTACTCTCAGGCTGAGTGAGAAGTTTCTACCTCTTTACATTAAGCTTTCATGGCTTGTAGGCCAGAGTCTCTACGATGTGGCAAGGATGACAACCGGGCAGCTGGTTGAGTGGTACCTCATGAGGATAGCCTCTGATGCCAATGAGCTTATTCCCAACCGCCCCAAGGGCACTGAAATTTCAAGACGCTTTACTGCCACCTACGTTGGTGGCTACGTAAAGGAGCCGGAGAAGGGAATAGTGGAAGATATAGCTGTTTTTGACTTCAGAAGCCTATACCCAAGTATAATAGTTACCCACAACATAGACCCCTCAACACTAATTATAGGTGACTGCACAGAGAATAAAGTCCCCGGCTTAGAATACTGCTTTTCAAAGGAGAAAAAAGGATTTATCCCCATGATTCTTGAAGACTTAATTAAAAGTCGCAGTCAGATCAAGAAGAAGTTAAAAAGCTGTGAAGATGAGGTGGAGAGAAAGATTCTTGATGTCACTCAGTATGCTCTGAAAATTCTTGCCAATAGCTTCTACGGCTACATGGGCTACCCAAGGGCAAGGTGGTACAGAAGAGAGTGTGCCGAAAGTGTTGCAGCCTTTGCCAGACATTATATAAAGGAGGTCATGGCACTGGCAGAGGAGAAGTTCAATCTTAAAGTTGTTTACGGTGATACAGATTCGCTATTTATAGTTCTTCCAGGAAAGGATAAGGCCATAGCTATGGAATTTCTAAAATATGTAAACAGCACAATGCCTGGAATTATAGAACTGGAATTTGAAGGCTTTTACAAACGCGCCATCTTTGTCACAAAGAAGAGGTATGCCCTGCTCAGCGAAGATGGAAAGATAACAGTCAAGGGGCTTGAATTTGTAAGAAGGGACTGGGCTCCCATAGCAAGGAGAACCCAGCAGAAGGTTATTGAGATTCTCCTCAAAGAGGGCAATCCAGAGAAAGCTGTCCAGCTTATTAGGAGTGTTATTGAAGATATTAAAAATAGAAAGGTGAAGCTTGAAGATGTAACAATCTATACTCAGATAACAAAGAAGATTGAGAGCTATGAGGGAGCTGAGCCCCATGTGGCTGCTGCAAAGAAACTTCAGGAAGCAGGCGTTAAGGTTAAGCCTGGAATGATTATTGGCTACATAGTTACAAGGGGAGGAAAGAAAATTTCCAGCAGAACCACTCCTGTGGAGCTTGCCAGAGTTGAAGATTATGATCCTGACTACTATATTGACAATCAGATTTTGCCTGCAGTTCTGAGAATCTTTGAAGCCCTCGGATACAATAAGGATTTCCTCAAAACTGGAATAAAGCAGAAAAGTTTAAGCTCCTGGTTCTGAAATAGGAACCACCAGCGGTTACCCTCAACTCTTGAGGGTGACGAGGGAGCAACTCGTAGAGTTGTGACTGAGGTTCCTATTACCTCCCAGCAACCATTATTTGAAATTATATAACTGAATCTGGTGTGGAGCCACAGGGTTAAGGGAAGGGGTAGAGCCCCTTCTAAGGTATGGGGCTGAAGAGGGTTGTTGCAGCGTACAGGGAGAACTGAACAAACTTCTGGGGTGCTATTCCTATAAGCACCACAAGGACTGCCAGAGCTACAAGGGAGGCAGCAATAAGAGTGGGCTCCTTAAGCCTCTCAGCCTGAACCTCCTCAAAGTACATATACTTTATCACTCTGCCATAGTAGTAGAGGGAGGCTACGCTGTTTATTACAAGAAATACACCCAGCCAGAGATAGGGCATACCTGCATGGACGCTGGCTGCAAGAATTATGAACTTGCTTATAAAGCCAGCAAAGAAGGGAATTCCTGCAAGGGAGAGCAGAAAGATTGTCAATGTCATGGCTGTTATAGGCATTCTCTTACCAAGACCGCGGTAGCTCTCAACATTTGTATCAATGCCATGCATAGAGGCACTTGCTACTGCTATGAAGGCTCCACCCTTCATTAAAGCGTGGGTGAGAATGTGAAGCAGAGCAGCACCTATGGCTAAGAGGTGTATCTTTGGGGCTGAAGAGGAGAGCACAGCCAGAGCAATGAGCACATAGCCTGCCTGAGCAACACTGGAGTAGGCAAGCATTCTCTTTATATTGGTCTGATTGAGGGCAGCAAAGTTACCCACAGTCATTGTCAGGACAGCTAAAATGCCCAGGATTGCACTCCACTCTGATACATAAAGGGGAAGAGCTATTGTCAATATTCTCACAAGGGCAACAAAGCCCATCTTCTTGCTGGCTGCAGAGAGATAGGCACTAACTGTGCTGGGTGCGCCCTGATAAGTGTCTGGCGCCCACATGTGGAAGGGAAAGGCAGCTATCTTATAGCCAAAGCCTGAGATGAGAAGCACAGTAGAGAGCAGAAGAGCAGAACTGAAGTTGTCCTTTGCCTGAGGGATTACCTTAAATATCTCATAGATATTTGTGGTACCAGTTACACCATAGAGAAGGGATAGACCAAAGACTATAATCCCTGAAGAAAGGGCACCAATTATAAAGTACTTCATGGCAGCCTCAGTGTTGGCTTTATTCTTCCTGAAGCCTGTGAGGGCATAAGTTGAGATGCTTGCAAGCTCAAGGGAAACAAAGAGGAGTATCAAATCCCCTGCCATAGACACAAGCATCATTCCCAGAGTGGCGAAGAGTATAAGGGAATAGTACTCGCCCTTATAGTTGTCCTTCCTGGTGTAATCTATTGAGGCAAGGACAACAAAGAAGGCTACCACAAGAAAAACAACCTTGAAGAAGAGAGCAAAGAGGTCATTGTATATAAGACCATTGAAGAAAACTACCTGGACCTCTTCCCTTGCTGAGTAGGTTGCTATGGCAGAGAGGGACTGCTTAATCACTGCCAGGAGAGCAAGAGTTATACCTGCCAGGCTGAAATAGCCCAGAAACTCCTTGTAGTCCTTCTTAAGAGTTAAATCAATAAACAGAGCTGCAAGAGCAAAAACTGCTATGATAATCTCTGGATAAAAACTTTCCACCGCCATTTACATACCTCCTGTCAGTTTAAGGAGAGCCTCTGATGTGGTTGCTATAATCTTCATAAGAGAGGCTGGATATAGGCCAAGATAGACAATAAGCAGAGCCAGAGCAACTACCGCAAAGGCTTCACCGCCCAAAATTTTAAACTCTGCCTTTTCAACTCTCTCATTTGGTGTGCCGAAGGCACTTCTCTGGAGCATCCACAGGTAGTAGCCAGCTGTCAGAGGAAGAGAGAGAATTGCAATAAAGGCAAGAACAGGGAAGCTCTCATAGGTGCCCATAATAATGTTGAGCTCACCAACAAAGCCACTGAGCCCAGGTAAGCCGAGGGATGCCATCGAAGCAAAGAGCAGGAACCAGCCCAGGAAGGGATTCTTTGAAGTAAAACCTCTGAGCTGGCTTATCAGGCTTGTGCCTGTGCTCCTTCTCAGCACTCCCACAAGGAAGAAGAGCAGTGCTATTATGAGCCCGTGGGAGAACATCTGGAATATTGCTCCATTCAGACCTATAAAGCTGAGGGTTGCTATTCCCAGAGCTATGAAGCCCATATGGCTGAGACTGGAAAAGGCAACAAGGCGCTTTATGTCCTTCTGAGCCAGAGCTGAGAAGGCTGCATAGAAGACTGTAATCAGGGCAAGAAGGGCAATCTTACCTGAGTAGGCTGCATAGGTAGAGGGCATCAGAGTAATCCCAAGTCTGAGAAGGCCATAGGCGCCCATCTTTGAAAGAAGTCCTGAGAGAACCATACTCACTGGATAGGGTGCCTGGGTATAAGCATCAGGCAGCCAGGAGTGGAAAGGCACCAGCGGGATTTTAAAGGCAAAGCCTATGAAGAGCAGAAGGAAGACAAGATTCCTGAGCTGCTCAGGCATTGTGGCGCTCATCATTGAAATCTCATATATATTGAAGGTGTTTGTTTTGAAGTAGAGCATCAGGAAGCCAATAAACATGAAGAGGCTTCCCAGATGGGTGTAGATGAAAAGCTTGAAGGCAGCATATTCGCGATTCTCATTTCCATAGATTCCCACAAGGAAGAAGGCTGGAATGAGCACAATTTCCCAGAAGATGTAGAAGATAAAGAGGTCAAAGGAGGTAAAGACTCCCATTAAACCAGACTCCATGAAGAGGAGAAAGGCATAGAAGGTTCCCTCTCTGGTCTTTATCTTGCCCCAGGCAGAGAAAACTGAGGCAACAAAAATTATGGCTGTTAGCAGAACCATGGCAGCACTTAAGCCGTCTACACCGAAGGTGAGCTTAATATTAAAATTCTTGAGCCAGTAGGTGTAGGTGGAGCTGCTTTCACCACCAGAAACAAAGCTGCCCAGAAATCCAAGAGCTAGGAAAAGCTCAGCAAAGGCTGTTGTTAAGGCAATAGCCTTTGCCTTGCTGCTGTCGTACTTTGATATTACATAAGCTAAAATTCCACCAATGAAAGGTACTGAAATGATAAGAGGCAGCATTTATATCAGTCCTCCTTTAAGTTTGAAGAGTATTAGAATCACTCCAGCTCCAAATATTATCCAGGCTGCATAGTCCTGGACAATACCACTCTGAAGCTTTCTCAGTCTTCTGCCAAAGGCAAGGCTCACCTTTCCTATTCCATTCACAGTTCCATCCACAAAGTACTCATCTACTCCATTTATTACAGCTGCTATATCACTTACCACCTTCTTGGATATGAAGAGGTAGAGGTGGTCAATATAGTACTTATTTATCAGAAGTGTATGAATAGGAGAAAGGGCACTTCTTATACTTTTTGCTTCAACTATTCTCAGACCATAAACTGCCCATACTGTCACTATACCCAGAGCAGCCATGAATATGCTCAGGCGCATGACAAAATCATGGACTCCAGCCACAGAGACCTCTTCAAGACTCTCAACCACATGCTCAGGCAGAGAGTGCATAACAAAGGGCTCAAAACCTGAGAAAAGCACAAAACCGGAGCCCAGAGCACCAAGGCTGAGAATTATTAGAGGGACTGTCATAACCCTAGGAGCTTCGTGGGCATGTTTTGTTGCCTCTCCCTGCTTACCAAGGAATACTATGAAGAAGAGTCTGAAGATGTATATGGCTGAGAGGAAGGCAGCGCCGGCAGCAACAAGGAAGAGAGTTGAATCGTACTCATAAACCTTAGCAAGTATTTCATCCTTACTCCAGAAGCCGCTCCAGGGTGGGAAACCTGACAGAGACCAGGCGCCAATAAAGAAGGCAGTACCTGTTATAGGCATCTTCTTCCAGAGGCCACCCATGTCCCTTATATCCTGACTGTGAGTGGCATGGATGACTGCTCCTGCACTCAAGAATAGAAGAGCCTTAAAGAAGGAATGGTTGAGAAGGTGGTAGATACCAGCGAAGTAGCCACCAACTCCAAGAGCTAAAGTCATAAAGCCCAGATGGGAAAGAGTGGAGTAGGCTATCACCCTCTTTATATCTGTCATGACAACTGCCATTGTTCCTGCCATTAAAGCAGTTATTCCGCCAATCCAGGCCACAACAAAGAGAGATTCTGGAGTGAATATGGGATACACTCTGGCAACAAGGAAAACACCAGCTTTCACCATGGTGGCTGCATGTATAAGGGCTGAAACTGTTGTTGGGCCCTCCATGGCATCGGGAAGCCAGACATGCAGTGGAAACTGGGCGCTTTTACCCACTGCACCTCCAAAGATCAGGAGGGAAGCGAGGGTTAATACACTGGCATCTGCCTTTGGAGCCACCTCAAAGAGCTCTCTAATATTCACAGTACCCAGGTGAGTGTAGAGAACAACTATTCCAGCCAGGAGCATTATGTCTCCAACTCTTGTTACAAGGAAAGCCTTCTTCGCAGCACTGGCTGCACTGGGCTTGCGGTACCAGAATCCTATTAAGAGGTAGGAACATAAGCCAACAAGCTCCCAGCTTATAAAGAGAAGTACAAGATTTGAGGATAAGACCAGGGCAAGCATACTGGCAATAAAGAGGCTAATCTCAGCATAGTAGCGCTGAACGCCAGGATCGCCGTGCATATAGCCAAGAGAGTAAACAACAATCAGAAAGCCAATAAAGGAAACCACAAATAGCATAACAGCAGAGAGCTGGTCAACAAGAAGGCCAAACTCAAATCCCTTTATACCAAGCCAGTTTATTCCTGTGCTCTCATAGGTTTTGTGATTAAAAACCACATCTGCTATAGTTAACAGAGAAACCACCATGGAAATGCCTATCAGGGCAACTGCTATGTAGCCTCCTCCTTCTTTTCTGTCCTTTCCAAAGAGAATTATTAACAGAAAGGATATCACTGGGAACAGAGGAATTGTCCAAGCGTACTCAATCATCCTACCACCTCATATCGGAAATTTTTTTAATATTCACTGTGCCAAAGCTCCTGTAGAGAGCAAGGAGTATAGCTAAACCTACACCCGCCTCTGCTGCAGCTATTGTTATAGTGAAGGCAGCAAATACCTGCCCAGAAAGATTGCCCAGAAAGCTCGAGAAGGCAACCAGATTAATATTAGCAGCATTTAGCATAATCTCTATACTCATGAGAAGTCTGACACCATTCTTTGAAGAGAGCAGTCCATAGGCACCTATGGAGAATAGCACCACTGATAGCACCAGATAGTGAAAAACTGTAGCTTCGCTCATTGTTCAGCCTCCTTTCTGCCGAGAAATA
Organism: Candidatus Hydrothermarchaeota archaeon; assembly: GCA_964501105.1. GTDB lineage: Archaea > Hydrothermarchaeota > Hydrothermarchaeia > Hydrothermarchaeales > BMS3B > BMS3B. The sequence continues at coordinate 8,673 of CAZCRG010000023.1, forward strand.
TGGCTCCCACCATGGCGGCGAGAAGCACAAGAGAAACAACCTCAAAAGGTATCACTCCACGATTGATATCAAAGATAATCATTCCAAGATTCTTAACACTACCTATTACCTCAGCACCCTTAATATACTTCCAGTTGTTGGTTGCAACATAAAAGAGCACACCAATGGCAAAGACTGCAGCTGCTGCTGGCTTGATATCATCATTGGCCTCTCTTTTTAGCTGAAGGTCGCTCTTTGTCAGCATTGTGGCAAAGAGCAGGAGAACAACAACACCGCCAGCATAAACAAGTACCTGAATAACTGCAAGAAACTCAGCACCCAGAGTTGCATATACTGCTGCCACGCTGAGAAGCATCACAGCAAGAGAGAGAACAGAGTGCATAATTCTCTGAGTTGAAACCACAGCAAGGGCTGACAGCACTGCTATGGCGCTTATAATAAGAAAGACTACAAGATTCATTCTTTATCCTCCTCCGGGGGTTTCTCTAAATCTGCCAGCTTCCAGTAGGGATAGAAGAGTTCCTCTCTGGTATATTCTGCAAGCTCTATCTCCTTATTGCTCCATACCAGCGCCTTTGGTTTGGCAGGGCAGGCTTCCACACAGAGACCGCAGAACATACACCTGCCATAGTAAATCTCGGGATGCTGTATCTTCCTTTTGATAACTTTATCCTTAACCTGCTTTTCCTCCACCCTCACAACCTTCATATTAATAGTCTGATTTGGGCAGGCTCTTGCACAGGAACCACAGGATATACAGTTTTCTATAATAAACTTGTGCCTTGCCCTGTAGCGAGGCGCGATTTCCTGCCTCTCCTCAGGGTACTGCACAGTAATTGGTGGTTTGAAGAAGTGTTTGAAGGTTACATACATGGGCAGGAGATGGCTCAATCTTTTTATTCTCTCTATCATAACTATCACCTACAGGCTGAGAATCACTCCCGTTATTACAATATTGATTAGAGCTAAGGGCAGTAAGCCTTTCCAACCAAAGCTTAGCACATGGTCAACTTTAGTTCTTGTAAGGGTACCTCTCACCCACATGAGGATGAAGATTATAACATACATCTTGGCAACAAAGATGCCAATCTGAACAAGATACTTGACATAACCCATATTTTCTATCATCCCTGAAATCACAGGGAGATGCCAGCCTCCAAAGAAGAGAGTTACAACCATGGCAGAACCCACAACAAAGTGGATATATTCAGCGAACATGAACATGGCGAACTTCATTCCAGAATATTCTGTATGAAAGCCAGCCACAAGCTCCGACTCGCTCTCAGGAAGGTCAAAGGGAATTCTTCCCATCTCTGCCACCACGGCAGCGAAGAAGACAACAAAGGCTAGAGGCTGATAGAAAATAAACCACTTTGGTATAATTCCAAACCAGGCCTGTGACTGGGCAGCAACTATATCCTGAGTTCTCAGAGAGCCAACTATAGCAACTATGCCTATCATGCTTAAAACGAGAGGCATCTCATAGCTCAAACTCTGAGCAACAGTTCTCATGGCTCCCAGAAGGGAGTATTTATTGTTGGAACCCCAGCCAGCCATAATTATTGCAATGGTTGATAAAGAAGAAACTGCTGCAATATAGAGCACTCCAAGGCTAATATTGCTGGCTATTAGACCTGTGGCTATGCCTATTGCTGCAGCAGGAAGAAGAGCAAAGAGAAAGGCAACCCAGGGGGCGAGGTTGTAAACTAACTTATCGGCATCCTTGGGCACAATATCCTCTTTTGTTAAAAGCTTAATCATATCAGCAATGGGCTGAAGAAGGCCAAAGGGCCCAGCTCTGTTTGGACCATACCTCACATGAATTCTTGCAATAACCTTTCTCTCCAGCCATGTAAGGAAGAGCACATTGAGAGAAACAAAGAGTATCGCTGCACCAACTCCAACTACACCTCTCACAATGCCCTTCTCAACACCAGTCATTCCAGACAACACATTCTCCAGCATAGCCTCGCCTACCTGTCAATTTCTCCCATTACAATATCAATACTTGCAAAGTTTACAATCATATCAGGAATAATGTCGCCCGCGCCATAGTGGGGGAAAGATGAGAGATTGCAGAAAGCAGGGCTCCTTATCTTGATCCTGTAGGGTTTATTGGACTTGCCGTCGCTTACTATATAATAGGCAAGCTCACCCTTGGGCGACTCAATTCTTGAATAAGCCTCACCTGCTGGGGGCTTTATAATCTTTGGCACCTTGGCTCTGACCTCACCCTCCGGGAGAGCCCTGATACCCTGCTCAATAATCTTCAAGCTCTCATAAATCTCATTAAATCTGACCTTAAATCTTGCTAAAGTGTCACCTTCTTTCTCAGTCACCACATCAAAGTCAAAGCGGTCGTAGTAGGAGTAGGGGTCATCCTTCCTCACATCATAGGCAACACCAGAGGCTCTGAGATTTGGCCCTGTTACGCCCATATTTATGGCATCCTTAGCATTGAGCACACCAACTCCTTCCACTCTCTTCAGGAATATTTCATTGTTGAAGAAGTAGGTCCTGTAATCTTCAAGCCTCTCGGGAAGAACCTTGAGAAACTCCTTAACCTTGGGAACCCAGCCCTCGGGCACATCCTCCTTGAGGCCCCCTATCCTGAGGAAGTTGTAGAGAAGCCTCTGTCCTGAGACCATTTCCATTAAATCGAGAACCATTTCCCTCTCCCTGAAGCCATACATCATAACAGTCCAGGCTCCCAGGTCTGCGCCGAAGGCAGCTATAAACATCAGGTGATTGGCTATTCTCTGAAGCTCAGAAAGAATTACTCTGAGATACTCAGCTCTTTCAGGCACTTCAATTCCAAGTAACTCCTCAACAGCCATGACATAGGCAAGATTGTTGGTTATAGAGGAGATATAATCCATTCTATCTGTGAGAGGCAGGAACTGGTCGTATGTTCTGTTCTCAGCAATCTTCTCCACACCTCTGTGGAGGTATCCAATAACAGGCTCAATCTCGAGAACTGTCTCTCCGCTGAGCTTTGTAATAAGTCTGCATACACCGTGCGTGGAGGGGTGCTGCGGACCTATATTAAGAAGAAATTCCTCAGTTCTAATCTCTTCCTCCATATCTAAGCCTCCTCATACCAGGGCATGGGCTTTGTTTTGAAATCCTTCCTCAGCGGATGCCCTTCAAATTCTTCTGGCAGAAACATGCGCTTTAAGTTGGGATGACCTTCAAATATTATTCCCATCATATCATAGGCTTCTCTCTCGTGCCAGTCGGCAGACTTCCAGAGAGGCGTTAAGCTGAGTATTCTGGCACTCTCCTTATCAACCTCGGCATTCACCTGAATTAAGACCTTCCTTGAGTAGGACCAGATGTGATAAACCACCTCGAACCTCTCTGGGTATTCCACTGCCGCTATGCTGGATAGATGGTCAAAGTCAAGTTTATTCTTAAGATAATCTGCTATGTCAAGGATGTCATCGCCTTTAATTTTTATCCTCAGTCTTCTCTCCCTCTTAACTTCAGCCTCTACAATTTTGTCGCCAAACTCTGACTTCAATTCTTCAAGAACCTCATGAGTTAGCTCTTGCTTCTCCTCTGTCATGAGACTACCTCTTTATTTTTCCCTCTTTGATTTTCTTCTGAAGCTTTACAATTGCATCAATGAGCGTCTCGGGCCTCGGCGGGCACCCGGGCACATAAACATCGACGGGTATAATCTTATCCACGCCATCCACTACACTGTAGCTGTCATAGAAGGGGCCGCCGCAGATGGCGCACTCGCCCATGGCAATAACATACTTGGGCTCAGGCATCTGCTCATAGAGCCTCTTCACATTGGGCGCCATCTTCTTAGTAACTGTTCCAGCCACTATCATGAGGTCAGCCTGCCTGGGCGTAGCCCTGAAAAGCATACCAAAGCGCTCAAAGGCATCATATCGAGAGCAGCCTGTGGCCATCATTTCAATGGCACAGCATGCCAGACCGAAGGTTAGAGGCCACATAGTATAGGGCCTTGCCTTATCAAAAACCAATCTATCAAGCTTTGTTAAAATTACACCGGGAAGCTTTACCTCCATGAGATGCCTCCTTTCATCCATTCAAGAGCTCCCTTCTTCCAGGCATAAACCAGGCCGAGAGCCAGAACAGAAATGAATATTATAACTTCAATTGTTGCAATAATTCCAATATTCCTGAATACCACCGCCCAGGGATAAAGGAAAACAGTCTCCACGTCAAAGACAACAAAGAGAAGAGCATACATATAATACTCGACATTGTGCTGCATCCAGGCGGGGCCAAAGGGGAGTACACTACACTCATAGGTGGTATACTTATCTGGTTCTGGTTTCTTTGGCTTCCTGAGAAGGCTGGATGCAAATATGGTGACCATGGGGAAAATCAATCCTACTACAACAAAAATACCTATTGGTATGAAATCCTCTGCAAGGCTCAAGCTATCACCTCGAAAGACTTTAGCTATTCTGCATAAAAGATATAAAAACTTTACTATTTTTGAACAGTATTATGATTTATATAATTATGTTTAAACTGCATCAAACATTCGGCATATTATAGATAATTGTTATTATTGGTAATAGAAACCATGAAGCTAGCAGCTCTTATAAGTGGAGGAAAGGACAGCATCTCTGCCTTACACAGAGCCGTTAAAGAGGGGCATGAAATTCTCTACCTGCTTAATATGAAGCCCCTAAGCAGAGAGAGCTATATGTTTCATTACCCAAATATTGAAATAACTGGACTTCAGTCAGAGGCTCTTGGCATACCTCTAATACAGGAGACCACAGCAGGAGAGAAGGAAAAGGAGCTTGAAGATCTGGAGAGGCTTTTCAGTAGAGTTGCTGGAGAGGTTGAGGGAATAGTTACAGGCGCTTTAGCCTCAAAGTACCAGAGAGAAAGAATTGAAAAACTGTGTGAAAAGCTTGGACTGGCTTCTATTGCACCCCTCTGGGGTATTGAGCCTGAGAAATACTGGAAAGAACTTCTTGAGGAGAATTATGAGGTAATTGTCACTTCTGTAGCTGCAGAAGGGCTGACCCGAGAGTGGCTGGGCAGAGTGATAGACTGGGAAGCTTTCAGGGAGCTTAAAGAGCTTTCTTCAAAGTACAGATTTCACCTGGGTTTCGAGGGGGGTGAGGCTGAAACTCTGGTACTGGACATGCCACTATTCAGAAAGAAAATAGTAGTTGAAGAGGCGCAGGTGGATTGGAGGGGCAACCACGGCTACTATATTATCAAAAAAGCAACCCTCGCCGAAAAGTAATTATATCTGGATTTTTATAATTATAATTATGAAAGTAAAAGATATAATGCATGCGCCAACCTTTGTGGATCCAGACACTTCTGTGGCTGATGCAGCCAAGATAATGGTGAGGAAGAATATCTCCTCAGTTATTGTGGGCACAGCGAAAGACCCAATAGGAATGTTCACAGAGAGAGATATGCTCCGCGAGGTTATTATCAAGGGACTTGACTCCAAGAAGACATCCCTTGTAGATATAATGTGCAGCACTGAGCTGAAACATGTGATGTGCAGAGTTATTACCACTATTAACTGGAATGAACCTGTTGAAGAAGCAGCCGAGAGAATGATGGGGCGCTATATAAGACACCTGCCTGTGGTAAACGATGATGGCGAAATAGTGGGAATGGTCAGCGCAAGAACAGTGATGAATGCTCTGAGAAGAAAGGCAGCCGTTAGCCTCAGGAGGAAATAGGAACCTCCTGCTTCTTCAATTTTAAGGACTACCCGAACTCAAAGAGAGAAATCTGTTTTGATTTGTCACCCTTCATCTGTTTTCTCAATCTTTCTTGGGTTATCTTCTGAGATAACTGGAAAATCTCCTTTGCTTTATCCTTATTTTTAACAAAAGCCTCAATATCCTTTAAATCAAACTCCAGTTCTGAGGCAAGCTGAGCTGCCATCCCAATATTGTTCTCCATTATCCTCTCCGCCAGGGGCAGAAACTCCTGCTTTATAACCTTAAGCGAGGCGTGAATCTTATTGGAATAACCCTCTCTGCCCTGAAGCTTCAGTGCCAGCTCTTTAGTTTCCTCTCTGGACTTCTTTGTTCTGGCAAGCATAACAAAAGTCTTGGGATAGCTATATCTCGTAAAACCCTTATACTTTGAGCTTTTGGCCTTTGCAACTCCAGCACTCATTAAATCCATGGCATACTTTAAAAGCCCCCAGTCCTGCCTCCTCCTTATCCTGCCCAGAAAAACATCAGCCCTCGATAGGTAGTTCATGGCCTTTGCCAGGTCTTCACTATTTTTATACTCAATGGGAACATTCTCCACAAGCCACCTGAGGACAGTCTCCGGGTCTTCCTCGCTATCCTGCAGCGCCTCTCTTGCCCTCTCAATACTCTCAGTTTTTAGAATCCTCACAAGGACATCAAAAATTTTCACCTCAGAGTCCCGCATAAAAAGTGAGATAACATCTCCTACCTCGAGCTTATTCTTCCCCTGAGCCACAGCCTGCAAATCATTTATAGCAGCCCTGAGGTCTCCACCAGAGTTGGCTGCAATAACCTTCAGAGCCTTCTCATCAGCCTTAATACCCTCCTTCCTTGCTATCTCCTTGAGCACATGGAGCACAGTTCTCTCTGTAATCTTTCTGAACTCAACCATTTGAGTGAGATTTCTGAACTCAGGGGAGAGCTTCCAGGGGTCATTGGCTATGAGCACTATTGGATAAGGAGTTACCTTTATGAGTTTAATCAGAGCAGATAGGCCGCCATACTCTGCTCTGCCGTGGATACCATCCACCTCATCAATAATAATAACCTTGCCTGCCTTCTCCTGAGAAAGCAGCCCCGACTGAGTGGCACCTCCTACCACTCTATTTATCACATCTTTAGTCCTGAAATCGCTGGCATTGAGCTCTATTATGTCCGAATTGAGCTCTCTGGCTATGGCATAGGCACAGGAAGTTTTCCCCACGCCTGCTGGCCCATATAGCAGGATTGCTCTCTTCTTTGGTCTGCCCTTTTTCCACTCCTTAAGCCAGGAAATAATAGTCTTAATAGCACTGGGATTGCCTGCTATCTCCTCAAGCTTTTCTGGTCTGTGCTTCTCAACCCAGGTTAACAATCCTATCAGCCTCTTCTACTAACTTTCTTACCTCAGCGAGAGTTTTCTCAATCTCCCTGTACTCTATATCCTGCTCAAAGCTAACAGCTCTGATATGAAGCGCCTTAACCTTCTCAATAATCTCATGAAGATAATCCCAGTCAAGGTGCTCCTCCACCAGTGCCTTAAGGTTGTCCAGAATGTGGAGCCTATTCTCCCTGTGTACAATCTCTTCAAATTCCTCCTTAGTCATAAACTTCGGCACCAGCATCTCCTTTGCCACCAGATATACCACATAATTTAAATTTGTGGCAACATCCAGCTTTGCAAAGAACTCATCCTCAAGGAGGCTCTCCAGATATTCCAGCTCCTTTTCAGCCTGCATTGCTATTATTTTTCTCTCCTCATTAATACTTTTTTGCTTTAAAGTCTGAAGAAGTTAACTGACCTGATGCTTAAAAGATGGAGAAGAAAAATCACAACCTCTTTACAGGAGAACTGCCCCAGGGCTGCAAACTCTGCATGAAAGGCGAGAAGCTTGTGCTCTTTATCACAGGAGTATGCAATATGCAGTGCCTCTACTGCCCCCTTTCTGAAAAGAGGCGAGGAAGAAATCTCACCTGGGCCAACGAAAGACTGGCTAAGAGCTTCCAAGAGGTATTGGAGGAAGCAGAAGTTATGCAGGCAAGAGGTGCAGGAATTACAGGTGGAGATCCCCTCCTGAAGCTGGATAAGACTCTTGAATACGCAAAAGCCCTGAAAGGAGAATTTGGCTCAGATTTTCACCTTCATCTTTACACTGCCCAGCCTGTACAGGAGGAAATAATAAAAAAACTGCACATAGCTGGAGTGGACGAGATAAGATTTCACATCACTGAGAAAAATAAAAATAAAATCTGGGAAACCATAGAGGCTGCCTCGAAAGTTTATGAGAGCTTTGGTGTGGAGATTCCAGCAGTTCCTGGAAAAGCTGAAGAAATTAAAGAGATAGCTCTCAGGATAAATAACCTTGGAGGATTTTTATATCTGAATGAGCTGGAGTTTTCCCACACCAATGCAGAGGATTTACTGGCTCAGGGTTACAATCTGAAGAGTGACGAAAGCTATGCCGCAGAAGGCAGTGAAACTGCTGCCCTGGAAGTTTTGAGCTTTGCTGAGGAAAACTCCCTGAGGGTGCACTTCTGTAGCTCCAGATTTAAAGATTCAATCCAGCTCAGGAGAAGACTTCTGCGCACAGCTTTTGGGAAAGCCAGAGACTATGAAGAAATAACAGAGGAGGGACTTTTTCTAAAAGGCGTCATAGTGAGCATAAAGAGAAACTACAGTGAACTAATCTCCTTCCTCAGGGAAGAGTTTGATATTCCAGAGAACCTTATTTCCTACAATGAGGAGAAGGACAGAATTGAAACTACACGTGAAATAGCTGAGACTCTCTCAAAAATATATAAAAAACCTTACCTGAAGTATTATATAGTAGAAGAGTATCCAACTGCCGACAGACTTGAGACCTCCCTGATACCCCTCTAATGGCATCCCTTTTCGCAGGTTTCTCTTGCAAGTTCTTCCTCCCTTATACCTACCCTTTCCTCTTTTTTGAGAATTGCACCACTCTCAGGGTCAATGAGAAAGACCATTGCAGAAATGTTGCCTAAACCAGCGCAGCCGCAGGCTCTTTCCATAATCTCAACCCGCCAGAGGTATTTACCTGTTACTTCATTGAATTCGAGGGCTGCTCTCTCTATTCTCAGTTCAGGCTCCTTGAAGTGCTCCTCTGCAAAAGTTGAGAAGTCTTCATCTGAAAGAGCAATTTCTATGGCCTTATCATGAGTAATTGGCAGATTAACTCTTTCTCCTGCTTCCTCCAGGGCTCTCTTCTCCTTCAAAAGCTCAGAATATACTTCAGAATACTTGAAGTAAAAAAAGCCTGCAGTGGCTATTGATACTACAAGAAGAGCCAAGATAATATAGCCAGTATCTTCAGCCTTCATGATGATGGAATCCCACTCTCATTCACTATCAGAACATCCTTAACAGCCTTTACAGCCTTGAAAGGTATCAGAAGCTCTCCCGACTCACTGAGCCTGAAGCGCTTTGTGTCAATATCCTTTCCAGGCTTCACTATGAGCATTGTAACCTTACCACCAGAGGTCTCTATGGAGATGTCTGATAGCTTGCCTATAACTGTACCCCTGTCACTAACTACATTCCTGCCTATCAGATCTCTCCCTGCCACTTTGTCTGCCATAAGCTCGCCTCCATAAATAAATTTTGCCGGGCACTACTTAAAACTTAGCCTGTCTCTCAGGGCTCTGATTATATCTGTAACACTTATGATACCCTTGGGCTTCTCGTCAGAGGGGTTCCCACTGAAAACAAAGAGCCTGCTCACTCTATTCTTTCTTATAAGTTTGGCTGCTTCTTCCAGGCTGGCTTCTGGAGAAACTGAATAAATCTCTCTGCTCATTACTTCTTTTAGCTCTGTATTAACACTTTTACCTTCACTGAGAAGCCTGAGAAGGTCTGTGTCAGTGAAAACTCCAACCTCGCCATCCTGGGAGGTAACAAACAGTCCGGAAACTCCTGCCTCCCGCATCTTTTCACAGGCCTGCTTAACAGTAGAACTGGAGTCTATAGTTATTACTCCAGTGGTCATATAATCCTTCACTTTACTCAATGTCACCCTCTCCTACTGCCCTTACAATATCAGTGGATGAAACTATACCTACTGGAAATAGAACAATATCCTTACTGAGAGTTCTGGGCTCAACCTTTTTCTCCTTAACCACAAAAATGCGGTGAATTCTATTTTCTGTCATTTTTTTAATGGCTTCTGAAAGCTCCTCATCAGTATAGGCAACTATTGAGAAGGGCATCATTATATCTTTTACCTTAACATTTTTAAGCTCCTTATCTGAAGCAAAGGCATCTATAATATCAGAATCACTAACCACACCCTTGATATCACCAAACTCATCCACAACACCCAGGCCAGAGATTCCGTGCTTGACCATTATCTCAAGCATTTCTGCAATACTTGTCTCTTCTTCAACAGTATATACTCCTTTTGTCATTATATCTCTAACTTTCATTTTCATCCCCCATATTCAATGAAAATACTTTTCTCACTCCTTCAATCTCAGAAATTTCCTCTATTATATCT
>CAZCRG010000024.1:0-2018 GCA_964501105.1 Candidatus Hydrothermarchaeota archaeon
CGGTCCGGATAGCCTGTGGAGAGGCGAACCTCTGCCTAGGCCGGCTGAGAGAGCTGCCGATGATGGTAAGTTCCCTCTGTGAAGCAGGAAGCTCCGTCCGTAATGGCGGGGTAGTTCACTATAAAATGGGAAGAATAGAAAATCAAAATTAATTCTGGAGGTATTCACTCCTCCATTCCCCTCATATATTTATCATAAACACAGAGCTTCTCAACTTCTTTTCTTTCAACTCCACATTTATAGCGGGTTAATCCATCGCAGTAGTTTACGGGTATGGGACAGTTTTCGCATTTGCTGTAGTCCATGTCTCATTGTTATTGAATAACAAAGGAAAAGTTTTTCTACTTCAACTCTTTACTAATTTTAAGGTGAAGGTATGGATTATATCTACTCAATAATTGGAAAAATTACTGTTATTGTCCTTACAGTACTTGTACTGCTCTTGGTCCTGTCTCTCATCCTGGGCGTGGTGCTGGTTAAAAAGAAAAAGCTCCTTTTCCCTAGGATATTGCTCTTCACTGTGGACACCTTTTACCTTCAGTTCAAAAAGATAGCAAAAGCTTTTGGTCTCAGTGATAAGATAGTTGACCTTATTGGCATAGAGGTGAGAAACCATCTAAATGAGAATGAATTTGCAAAGATATCTCCTGAGGATAGAATTGTGGTGGTGCCCCAGTGCGTTCGTCACCCCAACTGTCCTGCAAGGCTTGACTCCAGAACAGGTATAGACTGCAAGAGCTGCGGGCTCTGTATTGTTAAAGATTTGAAGGCAGAGGCTGAGAGGCTCGGCTACAAATTCTACATAGTGCCTGGAGGCAGCTTTGTTAAGAGAATAGTCAAGGCTGTAAGGCCAGGTGCAGCCCTTGGAATAGCCTGCCATCAGGATTTGAATATTGGCATGCACGAGATTTCAAGAGCTGAGTGTGTTGTAATGGGAGTTCCTCTTCTCAAGGATGGGTGCGTCAATACAGAGGTGGACATTCAGGAGGTCTTTAGAAAGCTCAGGCTTGGCCTTGAGAATATTAAAGAGGAAACAAAAAAGACTTCTTGCAGTCCTGAGAAATCAAGGGCATAGTTCTGGCTTCAGGGGAACTCTTTATGGCAGTAGAAGCTCGTATACCTATAGTTGATAACCACATACATCTGGATGAGATAAAGGGTTATGGTTTAGAGGCAGCTAAAAAGTTTAAGAGAGCTGGAGGAACTGCTATTTTTCTTGTGAGCAAGCTTACTAAGGATGTGGGCTGCTCTGGTGTGGCTCTTGAAAACTTTTCGAGGCTCTATGAAGAAACAGTAAATCTTGCAGGAAAAGTTGAAGAGCTGGGGATTAAAGTCTTCCCTGTTCTAGGCGTGCATCCCGCTGAGCTTCATTTTATGATTGAAGAGGTAGGCAGGGAGAAAGCTTTAGAGATTGCAAAGGCTGCAGTAGAGCTGGCTGGTGAGTTTATAGAGGAAAATAGGGCTGTGGCTCTCGGCGAAATTGGAAGGCCCCACTACACGGTGGATGAAGATATAAAGGAGGCATGCCATGAGCTTCTTTTATATGCCTTTGAGAAAGCAAGAGATTTAGACTGTGCTGTGCAGCTTCACACAGAGAGCATTGACGAGAAGGCTTTCTGGGAGTTTTCTGAGCTTGCAGAAAGAGTGGGGCTTAAGAGTAATAGAGTGGTTAAACACTTTTCTCCACCTTTTATTGAAGCAGGTGAAAAAACTGGCGTGATGCCTTCAATAATAGCAAAGCGTAATAATATTCTTGAAGCTATTGGCAGTGGCACGAGGTTTTTGATGGAGAGTGATTATATAGATGACAGGCAAAGGCCTGGAGCAGTGCTTGGGCCCAAGAGTGTGCCAAGAGTTACTCTTGCTCTTCTCAGAGAGGGGATAATTGATGAAGATGCAGTCTATAAGATTCATAAGGAGAATATTGAAAAGGTTTACGGAGTAGAGATTGACTTCTAAAGAAGGGACTTATATTTCTGAATCTGTTGCGTAAGCAACCGGGGTTCGAGGAAGGGGGT
>CAZCRG010000024.1:2118-18829 GCA_964501105.1 Candidatus Hydrothermarchaeota archaeon
TCCAATATTTAGTACCCTTATAAACCCCCTTCTATTATATTTAAGAATCTACGGCGATAGCCGTCTGGGGTGTAGAGAGGGGGTTCCAATATTTAGTACCCTTATAAACCCCCTTCTATTATATTTAAGAATCTACGGCTTTTAGCCGTGGGGGTGTAGAGAGGGGTGAAACCCCCTTCTATAGTATTTATTTAAATGGTTACCCCTCAGGCTATGTAGAGTATTTAAATACTATTTAAATGGAGGTAACATGATGGGCAATGTGACTATTGAGAACGTTGTTGCTTCAACATCTCTTGGGCAGAAGTTCGACTTAGGGTTAATAACAGTGAGTCTTGACAAAGTTGAGTACGAGCCTGAGCAGTTTCCCGGTCTGGTTCATCATCTTGATGAACCAAAGGCAGCAGCTTTAATTTTTGGATCAGGAAAGATAGTATGCACTGGAGCAAAAAGTATAGAGGAAGCCACCCTTGCAATCCACAGAACAATTGATAAAATAAGAAGTGCAGGTATAGAGATAAATACAGAACCTGAGATTGTGGTTCAGAATGTAGTAGCCACTGCCAACCTGAATGCCGAACTCAATCTTGATGCCATAGCTATAGCTCTTGACAACACAGAATATGAGCCAGAGCAGTTCCCTGGACTGGTTTACAGAATGGAAGACCCCAAGGTGGTGCTTCTTCTCTTCGGCTCAGGAAAGATTGTATGCACAGGAGCAAAGAGTATAGATGATGCTGAGAGGGCTACTGAGAATGTTAGGAAAACCCTACAGGAGCTGGGTTTAATATAGGGCGAGACACATGGCGATTTCAGAATACGACTATGAGACTTTACTTGAAAAGGCCTATGAGGAACTCCCTGAAAAGGTTAAAGAGCACTCCCGCTTTGAACCTCCTGTGATTACCTCGCTAATTCAGGGTAAAATTACTGTGGTTCAGAACCTTGCTGAGGTTGCAAAGGCTGTGAACAGGAATCCAGAGATGCTCACAAAGTGGCTTCTCAAGGAGCTTGGAACCTCTGGAGTTTTTGAAGGAGGTCACCTCATAGTCAAGGGTCAGTTCAGACAGCCCCAGATACAGGAGAAGTTTCTGGCCTTTTTGAATCAGTATGTTATCTGTCCTGAATGCGGCAGGCCTGATACAAAGATTGTAAAGGAGGACAGAGTTAATTTTCTCAAGTGCGAAGCCTGTGGTTCGAGACATCCTCTTGGAGGTATAAGATTCTCAACAAGGAAGGTTGAGAAGAAGTTCAAGCCCTCAGTGGGTGAAGAGATAGTTGTGGACATAACAAGCACAGGTAAGAAGGGCGACGGCGTTGCTCATTCTGGAGACTATATAATCTATGTGAGAGGCGGTGTGAGAAAAGGACAGAAGGTTAAGGCAAAGATTACAGGCGTTCAGGGAACAAGAGTCTTTGCTCAGGCACTGGAAATAGTGCAATGATAAAGGGTCTCCTTTTTGATATAGACGATACCCTCTACGATAGCACCACCCTTGCTGAGATGGCAAGGAGAAACTCAGTAAGGGCAATGATAGACTCAGGGCTCCCGGTGAAGGATGAGCAGGAGGTCTATGAGAAGCTCCAGCACATCATAAAAACCTTTGGCTCCAACTATCCAAAGCACTATGATGAGCTTCTCGAATATTTAAATATCTCCTGGAACCCCAAGATTGTTGCGGCAGGCGTGGTTGCCTATGAGCACACCAAGTTTGGCTACCTGAAGCCCTATCCAGGGGTTGTTCCTGCTCTCATTGAGCTCAAGAAGAGCTTCAAGCTTGGAGTTGTCTCCAACGGTATAGCTATAAAGCAGTGGGAGAAGCTGATAGGCCTGGGCTTGCACCACTTTTTTGATACTGTTGTTACTTCAGAGGAAGCTGGCGTTGAGAAGCCCTCAGAGGAGATATTCTTTCTGGCAGCAGAGAAGCTGGGGCTTGAGCCAGAGGAGTGTCTCATGATAGGCGACAGAGTTAAAGTGGATATTGCAGGGGCAAAGTCTGCTGGGATGAAAACTCTCTGGTTCAGAAAGGGTAAATATGCTGAAGTTAAACCTGAGAGGGAGAAGGAGAGACCTGATTATATAATAGGGAGTTATTTTGAGCTAATTCCTCTCATTAAGAAAATTACTCAATAAGTACTCCGCCGTCTTTGAGAATTGTTATCTCAATTTTGTCCTGAACTACTCTGCCTGAGATTTTATCAGGAACTCTTCTTTTAATCTTATCAATCAGCGAGAGAGTATTCTCCTTCACCTTTATATTGCAGCTGGTGGCGCAGGAGAAAACCTCCCTGGGCACATTGAAGATATCCTCACCCTTCTTGATTTCAATTACCATGGGAGCACCAATCTTTCTGAAGAGCTCAAGAGTTGCCTTCGCCTTCTGCACATTCTTCCTGGCCCTCTTTTCGGTTATACTTATATTCGCTCTGGTGGTGCCCAGCATCTCAGCTATTGCTGCCTGAGTATAACCTTTTGCTCTAAGCTCCAGGATTTTTATCTGCATAGGCGTGAGAAAGGTTTCCATGTTATTACTTTTATTATTGAGAATTTAAACTTTTCAATAGTTAAGTTCAGCTGATAGGGAGGTATCTATGCTTACTAAGAGAATTATACCCTGTCTGGATGTTAAGGATGGAAGAGTGGTTAAGGGAGTTCACTTTAAGAATCTGAGAGATGCCGGCTCGCCTGTTGAGCTTGCTCAGACTTACAACGAACAGGGTGCAGATGAGCTGGTTTTTCTTGATATAAGTGCAAGTCACGAAGGCAGAAAGACTATGGTTAAGGTAGTTGAGGATACAGCTGACCAGGTATTTATCCCCCTCACAGTTGGAGGCGGAATAAGTGAGGTGGAGGATATAAGGAGGATTCTCAAGGCTGGGGCAGATAAGGTGGCTATTAATACTGCTGGAGTTAAAAATCCTGAAATTCTTGCCCAGGGGGCGAGGCGCTTTGGAAGTCAGTGTATAGTCTCAGCCATAGATGCCAAGAGGGTTTATGAGGATAGAGAGGACAGGTATGTCTTTGAGACTCCGAAAGGAAAATGCTGGTTTGAGGTTTATATTTATGGCGGAAGGAAGCCAACAGGTATAGATGCTGTAGCCTGGGCAAAAGAAGTTGAGAGGCTGGGTGCGGGAGAGATTCTTCTCACCAGCATGGATGCCGACGGCACAAAGGATGGCTTTGATATTGAGCTTACAAAGGCTATATCAGAAGCCACAAATATACCTGTTATAGCAAGTGGTGGCGCAGGAGAGCTTGAGCATTTCTATGAAGCCTTTGCCCTCGGCAAGGCTGATGCAGCTCTTGCAGCTTCAATCTTTCACTATCAGGAGTATACTGTTGGGGATATAAAGGAGTACCTCAAGGAGAAAGGCATTCCTGTGAGGCTTTGAGATGCATTTGCAGGAAGATTCTGAAAAAGAGCTCAGATTTGCTCTAATTTTAACCTTCTCTATTTTCTTCATGGAAGTGGCAGGTGGAATAATCTCCAACAGCTTGGCCTTGATAAGCGACTCAGTTCATGTGCTTGGCGATGCCTTTTCTCTGCTTTTGAGCTACCTGGCGATTAAGATTGCCCAGAAGCCTCCAAATCTCAGCAAGACCTTTGGCTACCATAGATTTGAGGTTCTTGCAGCCCTTGTAAATGGTTCCACACTGAGCTTAATCTCTATAGCAATATTCTATAAGGCCTACCAGAGGCTGGTAACACCTTCGGAGGTTGACTCTGTCACCATGCTTGCAGTGGCATCTGTAGGTCTGGTTGTAAACCTTTTCTTGGCTAAAAGACTTCACAGCCATGCTGAAGAGGACCTGAATATAAAAAGCGCCTTCCTTCATGTTGTTGGCGATGCTTTAGCTTCTGTGGCTGTTATTGCAGGCGGAATAATAATATACTTCACCGGCAGGTATACAGTTGACCCTCTGCTGAGCTTTCTTATAGGAGGTCTAATACTCTTTGGCTCCTTCAGGATTGTTAGGGAATCCCTCCATATACTCCTGGAGGGTACACCAAAGCATATTGACCTTGAAGTGGTTAAGAAAGATTTGCTTAGCATTGAAGGCGTTGTGGATGTTCATGACCTCCATGCCTGGGCTATCTGCTCTCATATTAATGTTGCCAGCGCTCATATTGCAGTTGAGGATAAGAGGATGAGTGAAGTGGCAGAAATAAATAATAAGGTAATTGAGAAGTTTAAGGAGCACAGAATAAATCACGCCACAGTTCAGTTTGAATGTTATGGAAGCGAATGCACCATGGAGCACTGATAAGATGAGGATAGCTATAATAGATTACGGAATGGGAAATCTGAGGAGTGTTTATAGAGCCCTGGAGTATGCCAAAGCTAAGCCCGTAATAACATCAAGTGTTGAGGAGATTGAGGCAAGTGATGCATTAATTCTCCCAGGCGTGGGAGCCTTTGAAGATGCCATGGCAAACCTCCTGCCTCTCAGAGAGGTTATAATTAAAAGTGCTCAGGAAAAACCCCTTCTCGGTATCTGCCTGGGCCTGCAGCTTTTCTTTACTGAGAGTGAGGAGTCTGAGCTGGGAGAAAAGGGTTTAGACCTGATTAAGGGTAAGGTGATTAGGCTCCCAGAAAATGTTAAAATTCCCCACATGGGGTGGAATGGTATTGAGATTAAGAAGGAGAGCAGGCTTCTTGATGGAATTAAAAATGGCGAGTACTTCTACTTTGTCCACTCCTACTATGCAGTGCCAGAGGAGGATGTTGTGGTTGCAACCACAGGCTATTCTGTCGAGGTCCCTGCTGTGGTGGAGAAGGGCTCAGTTTTTGCCACCCAGTTCCACCCCGAGAAGAGCGGAAAGGCTGGCTTGAGGATAATTAAAAATTTTGTGGAAATAGCAAGGGGATAGATATACAATTAATAGTGCCCATGTAAACCCTTTACTATAGCTCAATGCTGAAGCTTGTGATTTTTGATATGGATGGAACTCTTGTGGAGTTCAATCTTAATTTTGGAGAAATTAAAAGAAGAATAGCTGACGGCGAAATAGAGGGCACCATTCTTGAGTATATTTCAGGGCTTGAGAGTGAGGAGAAGAGAAGAGCTGAGAGGATTCTTAGAGAGTATGAGGTGAAGGCTGCAGAGAGGGCCTATTTACTGCCACATGCTCGGGACCTACTTAAGTTTCTTGACTTAAAGGGAATAAAAAAGGCTCTCTTTACAAGGAATAACAGAAGTGCAGTGGAGATAGTGATGAGAAAATTTAATTTGAAGTTTGATATTATATCAACAAGAGAGGATGGCGAAGTTAAGCCTTCTGGCGAGCAGGTGAAGAAAATTCTGAAGCTCCTCAGGGTTAAGCCAGAAGAGGCCCTTGTTGTGGGCGACCATGAATTTGACTTCCAGGCTGCAAGAGCTTCAGGGGTAAAGGCTGTCCTCCTTAAAGGTAGGTTCTCCGAAGAGATTGAAGGAAAGGCAGATTATATTGTTAACAATCTTAAAGAGCTGGAAGAGGTGATTTTACGGATTCAAGGGTAATAGTCACATCCCAGAAAGATACTGCTGGAAGAAATATCTTCAAGGCATTTAAGAAATTAGGCTTTAAAGAGGATGGAAGCTTTGAAGGCATGCCCTTTCTGAGAAAGGGCGATATAGTTGCAATAGCCACAGAAAGAGGGCAGGTGGAAGCTGAGCATCTTGATGAGTACTTTTCGCCAGAATACTATGTTTTTGCCACAAGGCATAGAAGTGAAAGCGGAATTAAAACTCTTACTGTGCATGTGCCCGGGAATCTTACCTCTGAAGTCAAGGTTGGAGGTAAACCTAAGGAGCTTGCTTTTGCTCACCCCAGTGCCATGAAGGCTGCCCTTCTTGAGCTTATGAGGCAGAGAGATAAGCTTGGTCTGGACTATAAGGTTTCCCTTGAAGCTACCCACCATGGTCCAACTTCTTTAAAGAAGCCTGTTCTCTTTGTTGAGGTGGGCTCTACAGAGAGAGAATGGAAGGACTCCAAGGCTGTACTGGCTGTTGCCAAAGCTGCTGTAAGAGCAGCTGAAAACAGAGAGAAGTTTCCCTCCTGCCTTGGTGCAGGAGGCAACCATTATGCTCCCAGGCACAGTGAGGTGGTTCTCAAGTCGCCCTATGCCATTGGACATATAATCCCAAGCTATGCCATCAGTGCTCTTGACTTTGAGGTTTTCCAGCAGGCTGTTGAGAAAACGGGAGCAGAGTTTGCCTATCTGGACTGGAAGGGTATGAAGAGGGAGGAAAGAGAAAAAATTATTGACTACTGCTCACAGCTTTCTCTGCCTGTGAAAAAGGGTAGAGAGCTCATGAAGAAGGCTCGAGATAGCAGAGAGCTCAATATAGATCTGAAGCTCTTCTCAGAGGCTGAGAAGGTTGGGGGAAGTTTCCTGAAGAAGATTAAAAAGAATCTTGAAGTGGAGCGAGATGAGAAGGGAGAGGCTAAAAAAGTGCTCTCAGGTAACATACAGGAGATAGAGGTTATGAGGGCAGTGCTGGAGGATTTAAGGAGTAAGTACAGGCTAGAGGTAGAGGGAGAGGAACTTGTGCTTGAGACTCTTGCTTTCAGTCCTGAGAAGGCAAAGGCTCTGGGGGTGAAGCCAGGTCCTGACTTTTCCCTTCTCGCCAGCGGTAAAAGTATAGAGGTTAATGGAAAAACTGTAACTCCAGAGATGGTCACCACAAAGAAAATTAAAAGAATGAGAGTTTCAGAAAAGTGGCTTGACTGGGTAAGGCAAAACGTTTAAATATTCATAAAAGTGTAATCAAGATAAAAGGAGGCATGACTTTGGACACCATCATCAGGGAAGCTTTAAAAAATGCCGAGATGGGTTATGAGAATCCCAAAGGATTAACTGTTACTTCTCCCGGAAAAAGTGATTTTGACAGAGAGCTCGAGGAGCTCTTAGCCAGAACAAAAGCAAGGATAGTTGTAGTGGGTGCAGGAGGTGCAGGAAACAACACTATAAGCAGACTTATGGAGGTGGGAATAGAAGGGGCAGATACTGTAGCTGTCAACACTGATGCTCAGGACCTTCTCTATACCACAGCAGACAGAAAGCTGCTTATAGGCAAGGAGTTGACAGGAGGCCTTGGAGCAGGCTCCATACCTCAGATAGGTGAGGAGGCTGCCAAGGAGAGTGAAGAGGATATTAAGGAGGTAATAGAGGGTGCAGATATTGTTTTTATAACCTGTGGTCTTGGAGGTGGCACAGGAACTGGCTCTGCACCTGTAGTGGCGAGTATTGCTCAGAAGCTTGGAGCTTTGACTGTAGCCATAGTCACCTTTCCCTTTGCCATGGAGGGTCTGAGGAGAAGAAGTAATGCTGAAATGGGTCTTGAGAAGCTGAGAAAGGAGACTGACACTGTAATTGTTATTCCCAATGATAAGCTCCTTGAGATAGCTCCCAACCTGCCTTTGCCTGCTGCGTTTAAAGTGGCAGATGAAATCCTTGTGAGGGCTGTAAAGGGTATAGCTGAGCTAATAACCAGGCCAGGCTTAATCAACCTGGACTTTGCTGATGTAAGGGCAGTCATGGAAGATGGCGGCGTGGCAATGATAGGTATGGGTGAGAGCGATACTGAAAATAGAGCAGTTGAAGCCATTGAGAAGGCTATAAACTCACCTCTTCTCAGTGTTGATATAACTGGAGCCAAAGGTGCTCTTATTAATGTGGTTGGCGGCGAGGACCTAACCCTGTCTGAAGCTGAAAAAGTAGTTGAGGTGGTGAGTGAGCGCCTAGATCCTAGAGCCAATATAATCTGGGGCGCTCAGATTCAGAATGACCTCAAGGGAATGCTCAGAGTTATGCTTGTAATAACTGGAGTTAAGAGCAAGCAGATTCTTGGCACTGAGGCTGCAGGACTTCAGGAGAAAGAGGAGGACCTTAAGAGCAAACTTGGAATAGACTTTCTTGATTAGGTGTAAATATGGCAGAAGTAAGCATACCCCGGGTGGCCTTGCCCACTAAGGCCGAACTCCAGGCGAAGATGAAGGAGTGGTACAGGGTTGTGAAGCTGGCAAGAAAGCCAAGAAAAGTAGAGTTTATGAATGTTGCAAAGATAACAGGGCTTGGTATAGTTGTAGTGGGCTTTATAGGATTTATTATAAAACTACTATCATACTATGCAGCCCTTATTGCAAAATAGATGAGGTCGTTAATAGGAAAAATTTATATATTACAAAACAATCACTTCTTTTAGTCCTACTTTTATTTATTTATGGAGGAAACCTATGGCAAAGATTTATGCTGTTAAAACCACTGTAGGACAGGAGCGCAATGTAGCAGAGATGCTCAGCCTTAGAGCTGAGAAGGAAGGATTTAATGTATACTCTGTACTGGTGTCCAATGAAATCAGAGGTTATATACTAGTGGAAGCTCAGGATAAGACTGAGATAGAAAAGAGTTTACGAGGAGTAAGCCATGCTCGAGGGCTGGTTAAAGGTGAGATACCCTTTGCAGAAGTGGAAAAGTTCCTTGAGCCCAAGTCCATTGTAACCAAGGTAGAGCAGGGTGATATAGTCGAGCTTATTAGCGGGCCCTTCAGAGGTGAAAAGGCAAGAGTGGTGAGAGTTGACCAGAAGAAAGAGAAGATTACAGTTGAGCTTTTTGAAGCTACTGTGCCTATACCTGTAACAGTCGATGGTGAGAGTATTAGAGTGGTTAAGAAGGAGGTTTCAGAAGATGAAACAAGTGGTTGAGTCTCTTGTTGACGGCGGCAAGGCGAGTGCTGGTCCTCCTCTGGGCCCTGCTCTGGGTCCTCTCGGGGTAAATATCGGCCAAGTTGTCGCCCAAATTAACGAGAAGACTAAAGATTTTCAGGGAATGAAGGTACCTGTGAAGATTATTGTGGACCCTGCCACAAAGCAGTTTGAGATTGAGGTGGGTGTTCCCCCTACCAGTGCTCTTGTACTTAAAGAGGCTGGCATTGAGAAGGGCTCAGGCGAAGCCAAGACTAACCTTGTAGCAGACCTGAAAATGGAGCAGGTGGTCAAGATAGCAAAGATGAAGCGGGATTCTATGCTGGCTGCCAGCCTGAAGGCTGCTGCAAAGGAAGTTGTAGGCACCTGCCTGAGCATGGGAATAAGTATTGAGGGAAAGCCTGCCAAGGAGATTTTAGAGGACATTGATGCAGGGAAATATGACGATAACTTTAAAGAGTGAGGTGATAAATTGGCTCTGACTACCGATGCTATTGCAAAGACGGTAGGAGAGGTCAAGGCTAAGGCAAAGAAGAGAAACTTTGTCCAGAGCGTTGACCTCGCAATAAATCTGAAGGATATAGATCTGAAAAAGCCTGAGAACAGAATAAATGAAGAGCTTGCCCTACCCAAAGGCAGGGGAAAGAAGCTCAAAGTGGCGGTTATAGCAGACGGCGAGATGGCTCTTCAAGCCAAGGAGGTTGCAGATAGAGTTATAACCAAAGAGGAGCTTGAAGAGCTTGCAAAAGACAAAAAAGCTGCGAAAAAGATTGCCAATGATATAGATTTCTTTATTGCCCAGTCAGACCTCATGACCACTGTGGGTAGATTTCTGGGTCCCGTTCTTGGTCCCAGAGGCAAAATTCCAAAGCCTCTGCCCCCTGGAGCGCCAATAGCTCCTTTAGCGGATAGGCTGAGAAAGACTGTAAGGCTGAGAAGTAAGGATAAGCCTGTTATACATGTAGCAGTTGGTACAGAAGATATGAGCGATGAGGACATAGCGGAGAATATAGAGACAGTTCTAACACATCTTGAGAGGCGCCTTGAGAAGGGATTCAACAATATAAGGTCAGTGTATATTAAAACAACCATGGGACCAAGTGTCAGGCTGGAGGTTAAGTAATGACCCAGGTAGCTAAATGGAAGATTGAAGAAGTTGATAATCTTGCCCGACTTATTAAGGAGTATCCCGTGGTGGGCATTGTAAATATGGAGAGCATACCAGCAAGGACTATACAGAAGCTCAGGAGAGATTTCAGAGATACTGCTCTCATAAGAATGTCAAAGAAGAGACTCATGATCCGCGCTATAGAGAAGGCAGCACAGGAAGAGAAGAGTATTGAGAATCTCAAGGAGCATGTATCAAAACAGCCCGCCTTTATTTTCTCGAAGCTGAACTCCTTCAAGCTTTACAATCTTCTCCAGAAGAATAAGGCTCCAGCACCTGCTAAGCCCAATGTTGAGGCTCCCAAGGATATTGTAATCCCCAAGGGAAATCTTGGCGTGCCCGCTGGACCTCTTCTGGGTGAACTTCAGTCTTTAGGTGTGCAGACTGCCATTGAAGGTGGAAAAATTGCTGTGAAGGCTGACAAGGTTGTTGTTAAAAAGGGTGAGATAATAACTGAAAAGGTGGCAAATATTTTAAATAAGATTGGAATAGAGCCCATGGAAATTGGCTTAGACCTTCTTGCTGCCTACGAAGATGAAACAGTCTTTCTCCCTGATGTTCTTGATGTAAGTCCAGAAGAGTTTATTGAAAAAATGGCCTTTGCATATCAGCAGGCAGTCAATTTAAGTATTAATTCAGGCTTCCTTACCAGAGAAACCTCAGAGATTGCTGTTGTTAAAGCCTTTAGAGAGGCAGTTGCTGTTGCACTCGAGGCTGCAATATTTGAGCCTGAGGTTATGGATAAACTCCTCGCTAAAGCCAATATGCAGATGTTAGCATTGGCACAGAGGCTCAGCGATGAAGCTCTCGATGAAGAGCTGAAGTCAAATGTTCAGAGTAATATATCTGTAGAACCTCAGACTCAACCTTCAGAGGAAAAGCAAACTGAAGAAGAAGAGGAAAAGGAAGATGAAGAGGTCAGTGAAGAGGAAGCAATTGGTGGTTTAGGTGCCTTATTTGGCTAATAGGAGGTGAAAAATATGGAATATGTTTATGCAGCTATGCTCTTGCACTCAGCAGGAAAAGAGATAAATGAAGAGAATATTAAGGCTGTCCTCAGTGCCTCAGGTATTGAGGCTGACGATGCCAGAGTTAAAGCTCTGGTAGCTTCCCTGGAAGGAGTTGATATAGATGAAGCTATAAAGCAGGCAGCTGTTGCTCCTGTTGCCGCTGCTCCTGCAGCCGCTGCAGCTCCCGCTGCTGAAGCTCCTGCCGAGGAAGCCCCAGCCGAAGAGGAAGAAGAGGAAGAGCCAAGTGAAGAGGAAGCCCTTGAAGGCCTTGGTGCCCTCTTTGGCTAAATCCTCTACTTTTCTTTTATATTCTATTTATCAGTATATACATACCTTTTTTTCTTTTATTAATTCAGTATAGAAGGGGATTGGTACTAAATATTGGAACCCCCTTCCTCGAACCCCGGTGGCTCCGCCACAGTGACAAAAATATAAAAGGGATTAAACCCATTATTGCCGCCAGGCTGCAGGGGAACTGGTGTAAAACACAAGCCCCTTATAGCCCGGGAGATACTGATAGTTTTTCTTAGACCTCTGGTCATCACAACCAGAGGTTTATTAGCTCTTGAGAGCATCCCCCTGGAGCAGCCCCACTATAGCTCATCACCTACTTAGTTCCACAGCCTATCCTCTTTCCCGGCTTTGGCAAAAAGGTCATGAGCCTGCTCTTCAGCAAACTTCATTACACTCTTCTCGTCCAGGGTTCTGAGCTCTCCGTTTAGCATTAATATATTTCCATCCACTATAGTTGTTGACACATCGCAGCCTCTTGCTGAGTAAACAAGATGGGAGACAGGATTGCTAAGAGGTTTCAGGTTTGGCTTATTAAAGTCCACCACAATAATATCAGCCCTCTTGCCCACCTCCAGGGAGCCAATTTCCTTCTCGAGGCCAAGGGCTTTAGCGGCATTTATGGTAGCCATCTCCAGAGCATGGTAGACCTTTAGGGCAGAAGCGTTGCCTGTTGCAATCTTATGAAGGAGGGCAGAGACCTTAATCTCCTCAAACATGTCCAGGTTGTTATTGCTGGCGCAGCCATCAGTGCCCAGGGCAACATTTATACCTCTCCTGAGGTACTCTGGCACAGGGGCAATGCCAGAGGCGAGCTTCATATTGCTTACAGGGTTGTGGGCAACACTTACCCCTCGTTTTCTCATTAATTCCATCTCAGCCTCACTGACATGCACTGCATGGGCTGCGAGAACATTCTCGCCAAGAAAACCAATCTTTTCAAGATATTCAAAGGGCCTTAGCCCGTGCTGCTCGAGAAAGTCCTTCACCTCCCTCTCAGTCTCTGATACATGGATATGAAGCCCAGTGTTGTGCTCCTCTGCAAGAGCTTTGGCTCTGAGAAGAAGCTCCTTGGAGCAGGTGTAGGGGGCATGGGGTCCAACAAAGACTATAACTCTGGAGTCCCTCTCAATGCCGTTGTACCTTCTAAGTCCCTCTTCAGCCTTCTTGAAAAGCTCTTCACCCTGCTCCTCTCCAGCCACATCTAAAAGAGGAAAAGAGAGAACTCCTCTTATTCCTGCCTCTCTGACGCTCTTGACGACCTCATCCAGATAGAAGTACATATCGTTGAAGGTCGTAGTACCAGAGCGTATCATCTCCAGACAGCCCAGGAGAGAGCCTGCATAGACATGCTTTGCCTCAAGCTTTGCCTCAACAGGCCAGATCTCTTCTGTGAGCCACTCCATTAAGGGCAGGTCATCAGCACTCCCTCTGAAGAGAGTCATGGCAAGATGGGTATGGGTGTTTATCAGCCCTGGTAGTACTACTTTACCATTGGCATCAATCTCGAAATCAGCTTCACATTTAATCTTCTCAGAAATCTCAACAATCCTGCCATCCTCTATTGCCAGGGAAAAGTTTTTTAATATCCTTCGCCTATCATCCATTGTTACAAGGATTGCATTTCTAATAATAATATCCATAAACACACCTCGAGGTTTTCTGATGATTAAGATAGCTGTTCCCAACAAAGGGAGACTACACGAACCGGCGATGCAGCTTCTTGCCCAAGCTGGATTCAAAGTTGTAAACACTGGTGAGCGCAAGCTCTTTGCAAGCACTCTTGACCCTGAACTTCAGGTTTTATTTCTGCGTGCCAACGATATCCCTGAGTTTGTCCATTCAGGGGCTGCAGACCTTGGCATTACTGGCTATGATATTGTCATGGAGAATAATTATGATGTGGAGATTCTTCTTAATTTAAATTTCGGTAAGGCAAAGCTTGCTGTGGCTGCTCCCCAGGGAAACTATAAGAGTATTGATGATGTTGAGGATAAGGCAAGAGTTGCCACTGAGTTTCCAAACCTTACAGAGAAGTTTTTTTCCTCCAAGGGAAAGGAGATAGAGATAGTCAAGGTTTCAGGAGCCACAGAAATTGCTCCCCACATTGGTGTTGCAGAGCTAATTGTTGATTTGGTTGGAACAGGTACAACGCTTAAGATGAACAATCTTGAAGTTATTGAGGTAATTCTTGAGACCTCTGCTCATTTAATCGGAAATAAGGAATCTATTGAGAAGGATAGAGAAAAGATTGAGGAAATAGTCCTTGCCTTTGAGAGTGTTCTCAAGGCGAAGAAGAAGAAGCTTCTTATGATGAATGTGCCAAGAGAGTCTCTGGAGAAGCTCAAGGAGATAATGCCGGGAATGACAGGGCCTACCATTTCTGAGGTGATAGCAGATAAACCCATGGTGGCTGTTAATGTTGTGGTGGATGAGGAGCAGGTTTATAAGACCATTTCGAGGGCTAAAAAGCTTGGAGCCAGGGATATTCTCGTTATAGACATTGAGAGGATTATTGAGTGATTTTATGGGCTTTCTTGTAATTCCAGCTCTTGATTTGAAGGAGAGGAAATGTGTCCAGCTTCAGGGAGGCGATCCCAGCAGAAAGCTTGTGGAGCTGGATGAGCCTCTGGAGATAGCCAAAAATTGGGAAAAGCTCGGTGCTGAGCGTCTCCACCTAATAGACCTGGACGGAGCAATTCAGGGAAAAAGGGTGAATGAAGATATTGTGAGAGCTATAATTGAAGAACTGAGAATTCCTGTTCAGTACGGCGGCGGGATTAGAACCCTGGAGGACGCTTCAAAGTTTCTTAACCTTGGAGCTGAGAAGGTTATTCTGGGCACCCTCGCCATAAAAAAGCCTGAAGTGCTCAGAAGCCTTGAGGAGAAGTATGGGCAGAGCAGGATTATAGTTGCCCTTGACTCAAGAGACGGCTATGTGGTTATTAAAGGCTGGAAGGAGAAGACAAAAGTTAGAGCTTCTGAGCTGGCAGAGAGCTTTAAAGAGCTTGCCTCTGAGTTTCTCTTCACCAATGTAAATGTTGAGGGAAGACTGAAGGGAATAGAGGAGGAGATTATTGGAGAGGTTGTGGAGGCAACTGAAGGAAGGGTAATTGTTTCTGGGGGAATCTCAAGCCTTGAGGATATAAAGAGAGTAAAGGCTCTTGGAGCAAGGGGTGTGGTGATAGGTTCAGCTTTATACACAGGGAGGATAGATTTTAAAGAGGCACTGAAGCTTTAGAGATGGGATGTTCTGGTGAACTACCCTTGCATGAGCGAGAAGCCACAGGCAACTCTGAGCCGCTATAGCTTGACATCCAATATGTTCAGGGAGGCGTTATAGTCTCTGTCCGCCTCCTCGGCTGTATCCACTCCCTCTCGGAAGAAGACTTAGCAGCAACGAATAAGTTAAAATACTCCAGCAATTTCCTCTCCGCAGTTTTTGCATCTTCCTTTCTCAAAATTTCTGATTTCCAGTCTGAAGCCATATCTGTCAAAAATCAGGGCGCCACATTTCGGGCAGTAGGTATTCTCACCCTCAATTCCTGGCAAATTGCCTGTGTACACATACTTCAGTCCCTCTTCAAGACCAATCTTTCTTGCTTTTATTAAGGATTCTGAAGGAGTTGATTCAACCTCTAAAAGTTTATAATCTGGGTGGAATCTTGTAACATGCCAGGGGATATTCTCATCTACACTGCTCAGAAAGCTGGCTATACCTCTGAGTTCTTCTTCTTTATCATTGTAGCCTGGAATTAATAGTGTTGTGACTTCAATCCAGATCCCAAGCTCCTTGTAGAGTTTTATGTTCTCTAGCACAGGTTCAAGCCTTGCGCCACAAACTTTTCTGTAAAATTCCTCGGAGAAACCTTTGAGGTCTATATTTGCTGCATCCAGGTAGGGAGAGATTTCTCTTAGGGCATCCTCACCTGTATAGCCATTGGTGACAAAAATATTCTTTATTCCCTCTTTGCTGGCAAGTTTTGCAGTATCGTAGGCATACTCATAAAATATTGTTGGCTCGGTGTAGGTATAGGATATGCTTTCACAGTTGTAGTTCTTGGCAAGCTCCACAATCTCTTCAGGAGAAAGATCTATGCCAGGGATATCCTTTTTTTCCTTTGGATGCTGGGATATTTCCCAGTTCTGGCAGTAGATGCAGCGAAAGTTACAACCAACAGTGGCAAAGGAGAAGGAAGAGCTTCCCGGCAGGAAGTGGAAGAGGGGTTTCTTTTCAATGGGGTCAACATGATAAGAAATTGCTCTCCCGTAAACAAGGGAGTAGAGCTTTCCTTTTCTGTTCTCCCTGACGCCGCAGATTCCGCGATGTTCTTCAGCAATTAAACATTCATGCCTGCAGAGATGACACTTAACCTCCCCGTTGATGGAGGAGTAGAACATTGCCTCCTTCATAAACATTAATATTGCTTTTATTGAATAAATACTTATTGAGGGCAAACAATGATTCTCTTCAGAGATGTGAGCAAGAGCTTTGGGGACCTTGAGGCTCTTATAGATTTAAATCTGAGAATTTCCAAGGGTGAACTCTTTGCTCTCGTTGGACCCAATGGAGCAGGTAAAACAACAGCTCTCAGAATACTCATGGGCGCTTTGAGGCCCAGCAAAGGAGAGGTTTTTGTGAAGGGGAGGAGCCTTTTCAGAGAACCTCTTGAAGCCAAGAGAATTATGGGCTACCTGCCCGAGGAGCCAAACCTATATGAGCGGATGACGCCAAGAGAATATCTCAGATTTTTTTCTGAACTTTACGGCATTGATTATAATAAAATAGATCCTTTACTGGAGCAGGTGGGTATGCTGGATAAGGCTGATATTAAAATTTCAACCTTTTCCAAGGGCATGAGGCAGCGTATTGCCATAGCAAGGGCACTTCTCCACGACCCTGAGATTCTTATTCTGGATGAACCGACAATGGGCTTAGACCCGATAACAGCAAGAGAACTCAGGGAGTTTATAGCTGCCCAGAAAGGGGAGAAGACAGTGTTGCTTTGCACTCACTATCTCTTTGAGGCAGAGCTTTTAGCTGACAGAGTGGGGATACTTAGCAAAGGCAGGCTTGCTGCTATTGGCACTCTGGAGGAGTTGAAGAGGAAGAGCGGAAAGCAAAGCCTTGAAGATATATTCTTTTACTTTGTAAGGGGTGGCTCATGAAGTCTCTGGTAATAGCCAGAAGGGAGATTCTGGAGATACTTAAGAATAAAAGGCTTCTCCTGGCCTTCTTATTTCAGACTCTTGCTGTGGTAGCTCTCCTGCCAGCCTTTTCAGACTTTCTCTCTCAGGGCAATCTTGCCTTTCCTGTACCCTCTCTTGCTGGTTTTGTGCCTCTGGCTGTTGTTGACTATACTGGAGGTGAGATTTCTGAACTTTTGAAGGAGGATAAAAGGCTAACTCTAACTTTTTTTGATTCTCCTGAGGAGGCAGGCGAAGGTTTTGCTGGTTTGTTGCTGGCTGAGAAAAAGGAAGGACAGTTCTTTCTCACATTATATCTCAGAGAGAATATTAAGGCTGAGCTTCTTCAGAAGATAGTGAGGGAG
>CAZCRG010000025.1:0-18675 GCA_964501105.1 Candidatus Hydrothermarchaeota archaeon
ATGCATAATCTCAATGGCAATCTAAATAAAATAAAACCAAAAGCAATTGATATAGGCACTATCATATAATAAGAGCATAGAACTGTAATAGCACCCGAAAGAGATAGAAAAATTATATCTCTTAAATTTTTTCCGGGTTTCAAAAACTGAAATATAAAAATTACGAAAAAAAGTGTTGTTACTGTATGATGCCATATACTTGACGAATAGAAAAGAGTAGGGGTTATGAAGGTGTAAAGAAGAGAAGCAAGAATTCCATATTCCCTTCCGTAAAGGTGCTTAACTATAAGATATACTATATAGGCTGTTAGAATACTGGCAAAAATATTGAAAATCTTAATTCCTACTCTACCAAAAAGAGAGTAAAAAGGGGAAGCCATCAGGGGAAAACCCAAGTTTATACCTGCATGAATTTCTCCATTATAATAAAAAAATGAATAATAAGCACCCTGATCTATTTCAACTTTAAAATATTTTGATAAATCAAGGAAATCTGGAAAATTTTCTGAGATTGATCTCGTTAGTAGATAATGTGCACCTTCGTCATTGCTGAATAAACCCTCTCTAAGGAATAGGAGATGGATAATTAAAATAAAAATAAAAATTTTCTTTTCATCTATTTCCATACTCCATGATATACCTGTGAATATAAAATTATTACTATACTATCTTGTAGTGTATTATCTAGAAATTATTTTATATTTATACTTTCCCGAAGGAGCGGTAGCGTTTCACAAATTGTGTCAGGAGGGTGGACTCTGCAAGAAGAAATAAAGAGAGTCTCATCAATCCTTTCAGTATTGCCCTATATTTCTCTCATGGAATTCAGGAAGAGGAGAAGTAGAAGATTGAGGAATTTCTCTGGTAACGGAGGCAGTTGCCTTGAGTGACACAATTAATGGAATGCTATCTTGTTATGCCTAGAATTATGACTATATGGTTTTTTATGAGTTACTTTAGCCTAATACAGCGATATGGTGAAAATTTTAGAATCTGAAGGTGAGATGGTACAATTTTATTGTAAGTTATGAAGGGGGTTTATATCAAATTGCTGATGTGGCATAAGAAACTATGGCTCTATCTGGCGAATAAAGGACTCATAGCCCCTCCCAGAGAGCTCAACTTCCTCTCCTTTTTCAGTTATTAGCTTCCTTCCTTCTCCAGTAACCCTCCCAATCGGGGTAATTTCAACCATACCCTTCAAATCTTCCCTTAACTGCTGAAGCTTTTCCTCTCTAATTGTGAAGAGGAGCTCAAAGTCTCCCCCTTTATGGAATACAATCTCCCTTTCAGGAACCTCAGCCAGAGAACTTACCTTTTTCACTGCCCTGCTCCTTGGTATCTTCTCTTCAAAAACCTCAAAGCCGACACCACTCTGCTTTGCTATCTCGTGAAGACTGAAGGCAAGACCATCGCTGATATCCATGCAGCATTTTGAGTATCTTGCAATAACTATGCCTTCTTTCACTCTTGCTGTAGGCTCAAGGGCTGCTTTTAAAAGCTCTTCTCTCTCAGGAATTTCAAGATTCTTAACAAGGCAATAGAAGCCAGCAGCAGCCTCGCCTATTCTTCCAGTGACGCAGATGAGTTCCCCCTCTTCTGCTGAGCCCCTTGTCATTACTTTTTCTGCCTGGCCAAGAGCAGTAACAGCTATTGTAAGCTCGCTGTGAGCCTTAGTGTCTCCTCCAATTACACAGGTCTCATGGTAGCTGCAGGCATCTCTAATCCCCGAGGCAAGGCTCTGTAAGTAATCAAGGCTCATCTCTTCAGGTAAGCCCAGAGAGAGCAGCAAGCCTACAGGCGAAGCTCCCATGGAAGCTATATCGCTTAAAGCAGCATTCACAGAGTACCACCCCACCTGCCAGGGCTGCATCTCCTCAGGCACATGAGTTTTTTGTCTTATCATGTCTGTGCTAACTATGAGAAGCTTTTTATTTACTCTCACAGCTGCTGCATCGTCGCCGATACCAACCTCAGTGCTAGTGCAGGGTTCAAAGTACTCTTCTAAAATTTTTATTATTTTCCTCTCTCCCAGCTGATTCAACCTCATATACTTGCCTCTATTTTAAATTTAGCTGGATATATAAATGTTGATCTGCATACCGGGCACTTCTTTATATTTTTTGGCTTTTTTATTTTGATAACTTCTCCACAGCTTCTGCATCTGGGCTGAAGTACAAGAAGTTTCTTTCCTCTTCTCTTCAGACTCCTCTGAATATGTTCAAGGTCAGAGATTATATCTGATACACTACATTCAAAGAACACCGCAAGTGCATCAATACTTTTGCTTTCCTTCTCAAGTTCCTGTATAATTTTATCCCTTCTGGTCATCCTGAATAAACTTATTAATACCATTCACCTACTTATTTACAATGTATCCAATAGCTCATGTGATTTTCACTCTCCTGATCACAAAGAGGTTCTGGCAGAAGGAGAATCTATCCCTGCATATTTTAGCTCTGGGCGCTCTCTTACCCGACCTCATGGACAAGAGCCTTCTCCTCCTTTTCAATACTGGAAATGGCCGTTTTATTGCCCATACCCTTGCCTTTGCTCTGATTGGCTATATGGTTACAAGCCTAATAAGCAGAAAAACTGCTTTATCCCTCTCCACCGGTATTATTTTCCACCTGCTGGAGGATTTAAACTCTCCAGTACCCTGGTTTTATCCGTTAATAGAGTACGACTTTATTCCTCGTGGAGAATACAACTTCTTTGAAGCCTATTTCAGCTTTTTTGGAATTGGTACAGATGCTATAGCTATAATTCTCGCCCTGGGAATCTTTAGAAGAGAATTTCAGGGAATAACCCTGACATCAAAAACAACGTGGTAATTTCTCGGCGAGTAGCTCCTCACTACCTTTTTCTCCTCTATCTCAATTCTCTTCCCTTTTTCCTCAGCTGCCTCTTTAATCAACTTTTCGCCCTTTGTAAAAAGGTCCTCCTCTGGAGCAATTGTATAGAAGTGGATTATCCCTCCCTCCTTCTTCAAAACATCAAAGGCCAGGGGAAGGAATTCGTGGCTACTCCTTGGAAGGTTCATAATCACCCTGTCTGCTACTCCTCGAGGAGCAACTTTAAAGGCATCACCATGAATTGCTATTACCTCGCCCCTGAGCCTGTTTAATTTTATATTCTCTCTGAGATACTCTATAGCTCTGGCGTTTATATCAATGGCATAAACCTTTACACTCTTATTTCTTGCCATTAGAATCGCAAAGGGACCAACTCCTGCGAAGAGGTCGGCAATTACCTCGCCCTCCTTAACCTTACTCAGCAACCTCAGCCTCTCATAGCTGAGCCTTGGTGAGAAGTAAACCTTTGCAATGTCCAGCTTGAGCCTTATTCCATTCTCAAGGTGAAGAGTCTCAGTCCTCTCCTCTCCTGCAAGATATTTTAACTTTCTCACCCTTTCGCTACCAGAAATTGCACTTTCCTTCTTAAAAACTGCCTTTACAGCCTTGACAGAAAGCAGGAGAGCTTCAGCTATCTCATTTTCTCTGTGCTCCAGCTCTTCAGGCACTTCAATAACTGCAATATCACCAATAAGGTCAAAGGATGTTCTCACATGAGAAAGTTCTTCCTTTGTTAGAATTTCCCCAAGCCTCTCCCTGAAGCTTTTCCTCTTTTTTCTCTCTTCCATAGCTATCTCAACAGTCTCAAGACCTTCAATTGGTGCCTTTACAGGGAGGAGAATAAAGTTGCCATGAGATTTGATTTTATATCTGGAATCAAAGAGCTTATCCCTGAGTAGCTTCCTTCTAACCTCTTCTGCCTTTTCTCTGGGAACCTTCACTGCAAGAGCCATGAATTTTTATACTACATTACAGCTAATAATACTATGCTTCTCCTCATAGGCCTGGGTCTTTATGATGAGAAAGATATAACTCTCAGAGGCATTGAAGAAGCCAAGAGCAGCGACTATGTCTATGCCGAGTTCTACACTTCCTTCATGCCAGGCTTGAGTTTAAAAAGGCTGGAAGAACTCCTGGGCAGAGAGATAAAGCTTCTTTCAAGAAGTGACATTGAGGAAAGAGGCGAGGAAGTCATACTTGAGAAGGCAAAGAAAAGTAAAGTTTCTCTGCTTGTGGCAGGTGATGCTTTAATCTCTACAACTCATGTACACCTCCTCCTGGATGCCAGAAAGCTTGGAATTGAAGTGAAGGTTGTGAACAACGCCTCAATTTACTCTGCTGCTCCCTCCCTTTCAGGACTCCAGAATTATAAATTCGGGAAGAGCACTTCAGTGGCAAGGCCAGAGAGGGGCTTCTTTCCTGAGACACCCTACAATGTGGTGAAAGAGAACAGAGAAAGGGGTCTGCACACAATGCTCTTTTTAGACATAAAAGAAAAGGAAGGTGAACTTTACCTTATGCACGCCAGGGAAGCCCTTGAAATCCTCCTGAAGCTGGAAGAGAAAAGAAAGGAGAAGGTTATTACTCCTGAAACTCTCGCTTTAGTTGTTTCAAGGGCTGGAGCACCTGAGTTCAAACTTAAGGCAGGAAGGATTGAGAGGCTGCTTGAAGAAAACCTGGGTGAGCCGCCTCACACTCTGATAATCCTTGGCGAACTTCACTTTATGGAAGAGGAATTTCTAAAAGCCTTTGCCTCTTTTTCTGAGGAGTAGGCATAAAAACTCTCCTTCTGGAATTTCTTCATAGCCAGGTATTTTTGCCACCCTCTCCTCCAAAACCTCAAAGTGTTCCTTCACAAGTTGCTTAACTTCCTCTCTGGAGTAAAATTTTGCCTTTGAGTAAAAAGGATGTCCCTGCTCAGCTTTCTCCCTGTAAAATCTTCCAAGAGGACTCTCTTCTGTTATAAGACCAAGAATAAGAGCGCCTTTCTTCCTGAGCACCCTGGAAGCTTCCTTTATTACCATATCTGGCGACGAAACAAAGCAGAGAGTAACAATCATAAAAATGTGCTCAAAGCTTTCATTTTTAAAGGGAAGAGCTTCACCTGCACCTCTTACTACTCGCACACCCCTCAACTTTGCCTTTTTCAAAAGATTAAGAGAAGGGTCAAGGCCATATTTAATTCCCAGATCTGAGGCAAACCTGCCTGAGCCCACGCCAATCTCAAGAGCTTCAGCTCCAATTTTACCCACTGCAGCCCTGAGGCATTCTTTCTCAGTTTGAAAGGCTAATTTACCGTAGGTGCTTCTGTACCAGGCATCGTAGCGTTCTGCAAGAGCTTCAAAGGGATTCATTTCAGCATCCTTGAGATTACTCCTGAAACTGTGATGAAGCTTATCTGGCTTGGTATAGTATTGGTCGCCACCAGATCCGCCACACCTGAGGTGAAGAGCCTTGTCATGGCGTTGTTGGAGAGTACTGGGTGAATGCAGGAAGTTAAAACATTCTCTGCTCCCTGTTTTAGGAGGATTTTAATGGCCTCAGCCATGCTGCCCCCTGAATCTATAATGTCATCATAGATAATAACATTTTTGCCCTCCACCGGCATATTCTTGGGCTTTATCTCCACCTTACCAGGTCCAAGCCTATTTTTCTCCAGATAATCAAACTCCACGCCAAGATGCTCTGCCAGAGCCTTAGCAAGTCGAGCTGCTCCCTTATCAGGAGATATAATCACTGCATTCTCAACTCCCAGGGCAGCGTAGTACTCAGCTATAGCAGGAGTTGCATCTCCTTCTATAGCCTCAATATCAAAGTAGTCAAGAATGGCGCTCTTGTGGAGGTTAAGTGATATAAATCTGTCAGCATACTTTGAGATTAGCTCTGCTATTACTTTGGAGGTCACAGCTTCTCCCGGGGCAAAGCTCCTGTCCTGCCTTCCATATCCAAAGTAGGGTACTACTGCAGTTACTTCTCTGGCGCCTTCTCTTTTAAGAGTCTCCAGAAGAGATAAAAGCTCAAAGAGGTTTGAGTCCTGGGGCTTCGAAGTACTCTGCACAACAGCTACATCTCTTCCCTTAACATCACTGTCCACTCTAAGGTAAAGTTCCCCATCTGGGAAGCGTTTGCACTCAACCATAGCCAGCTCTGCCTGAAGTTCATCGCAAATCTCCCGGGAGAGAACCTGACAGCTACTCCCGCTAACTATTAAATCAACCATAATACCACCTACAGCATGCCTTTAGTGCTGGGAAGCTCTTCTCCTGTGACTCTTGTGGCCTTCCTCATGGCCACTCCAAGAGCCTTAAATAGAGCTTCAGCTTTGTGGTGCTCATTTTTTCCAGCAAGAAGTTTTACATGAAGGTTTATCTTCATTTCTTTAGCAAGGGTATCAATAAAGTGCTCAATCATCTCTGAGCTCAGGCCCTCAACAGTTTTATATCTGAACTTCACCTCATTTACCACATAGCTTCTTCCGCCTATATCGACAGCCACAAGCACAAGAACATCATCCATGGGGACAATTGCAGAGCCGAAGCGCTCTATACCAAGCTTGTCTCCCAGGGCTTCATTAAAAGCTCTTCCAAGAACTATTGCAATGTCCTCAACAATGTGGTGCTCATTATCACCTGTGGCTTCAATTTTAAGATAAAATCTCCCATGCCTCGAAAAGCTGTCCAGAAGGTGGTTTAAAAATGGGAAGGGTGAATTTATGGCACTTTTACCAGTGCTGTCAAGATTTAGAGTTACCTCAATGCTGGTTTCTCTGGTTGTTCTTTCTACTTTTGCCTGACGCATAATGTGAAAATCTTCTTAATGTGTTATAAGTGTTTTGCTGAGTCTCTCTTTAAGGAAAGCAATTTAAATCATAAGGGCAAATTACCCTATGGTGCAACCATGGCTGCCTACACACCCAAAGACTATATTGTTGCTATAATCATACTTGCTCTTGTGCTTCAGTTTCTCAGAAGCTACTTCTTCAAAAGAGTGAGCTTTGACGCTGACTTCATAAAAGCCTTAGCTGCTCCTATGGTCTTCGCTATTCTCGTTAGACTGCTTGTTGACGCTGGCGTAGTTGAAAAATCCAAGTTGTGGAGTGTCACCCCGGGTATTTACATAGTGGGCATTGTCTACGGGCTTGTTATAATCACTATAGCCCTGGCTCTTCAGGAAAGACTCAATATACCCTACTGGAAGATCTCATTAGTTCTGGGAGTCATTACATCCTTTCCAGTCTTTTATAAGCTCTATCAGCACATGCTCTCACCCCTGAGATTTTTTATTCCTGTAGCTCTAGCTGCATTAGCAGCTGCCCTTGTTTATGGCCTCTCACACCTTCACCCTAAACTCGAATTTCTGAGAATGAGGTATAACTATTTGATACTCTTTGCCCACTTCCTGG
Source organism: Candidatus Hydrothermarchaeota archaeon (assembly GCA_964501105.1). GTDB lineage: Archaea > Hydrothermarchaeota > Hydrothermarchaeia > Hydrothermarchaeales > BMS3B > BMS3B. The sequence goes on from CAZCRG010000025.1 coordinate 7,258, forward strand.
ATGCCAGCGGCACCTTCATTGGAATTGACTTCTTTGGCTTTGGAGAAGAACATATACTGGCTGAGTACTTTATAAATCTAGCAGGGACTGCTATTGTTATGTTCCCACTAAAGCTTTTTGTTGTTGGTCTAGCTCTATACCTGATGGAAACGTGGTATCAGGAAGAAGGAGAAGAGCTCTATTACAAAATTATTAAAGTTACAATGTTTGTGCTTGGAATAGGGCCTGGAATGAGGAATGCCCTGCTTCTAACTCTTGTAAGGTGATAAAATGAGAGAGAAGTGGAAAGAGAGCTTCAGAGATTGGTACAATGAAATTATTGAAAAAGCTGAAATCCTCGACATTAGATATCCTGTTAAAGGACTTTACGTCTGGTTTCCCTATGGCTTTAAAATTCGCCGATATGTGCTCGACATAATGAGGAGAGAGCTTGAAAAGCGTGGCCATGAGGAGACTCTCTTCCCCCTGTTAATCCCCGAGTACGAGCTGGCAAAAGAGGGGAAGCATATAAAGGGTTTTGAGGATGAAGTTTACTGGGTTACCCACGGCGGGACAGACCCTCTTGAAGTGAAGCTCGCTCTTAGGCCTACTTCTGAGACTGCCATTTATCCCATGTTTGCCCTATGGATTCGCTCTCATGCTGACTTCCCACTGAAGATTTACCAGATTGTAAACACCTTCAGATATGAGACAAAGCACACCAGGCCCTTAATCAGACTCCGTGAAATTACAACCTTTAACGAGGCTCACACCTGCCACGGAAGCTATGAGGAAGCAGAAGCCCAGGTTAAAGAGGCTGTAGAGAGCTACTCAGCCATCTTTAAAGCTCTTGGGATACCCTTTATCCTGAGCAAACGACCTGACTGGGATAAGTTCCCTGGTGCTGACTACACTCTTGCCTTTGATACTATATTCCCAGATGGGAGAACTCTTCAGATTGGTACTGTCCATCAGCTTGGTCAGAATTTTTCAAAAACCTTCGAAATCACCTTTGAAAACTTAAAGGGAGAGCAGGAATATGCATATCAGACCTGCTATGGGATGAGCGACAGAGTAATTGCAGCTCTTTTATCTCTCCATGGCGACGACTCTGGGCTGTGCCTGATACCAGAGATTGCCCCAATTCAGGTGGTAATTATACCCGTGTGGAAAAAGGGTTACATAGAAGAGGTTAACAGAGAGATTGAGGGAATAAAGGAGGAACTTTCTGAGTATAGAGTACATGTGGATAACAGAGATATAAGGCCCGGGAGAAAGTACTACGACTGGGAGATTAAGGGAGTACCTCTTAGGCTTGAGGTAGGTATAAGGGATATTGAAAATAAGGTTGTAACCTTTGTTAGAAGAGATACTGGAGAAAAATTCCAGGTGAACAGGGAAGAAGTCAGAGAAAAGGTTGAAGAGGTTCTGAATGATATTAGAAGAAATCTTGCAGAAAGAGCAAAAGAAGATATGGAGAGCAGGATTTTCAAAGCCTCCAGCATAGATGAGGTCAGAGATGTTGTTTATGAGAAAAAGGGCGTAGCCAAAACCCTGTGGTGCGGAAGAGAAAGCTGCGGCAAAGCTATAGAAGATGAAGCTGATGTAGACATTCTCGGCATTTTAGAGGAAAAGGCAGAGGGAAGTTGTATAGGATGTAAAGAAAAGGCAGAAAATGTGGTAATAATGGGTAAGAGCTACTAATCTATAAGATAGCAATACAATATTCCATTTTACCTATAAAATAATAATTTCATAAAAACAACTAAAACAGGATACTTATAGTTATGGGACAATTAATATTCCATACCCGGATGAAAAATAAGGATATATATGCTCATTTTTATATATATTGAATTATCTTATTATAACATATTTACCTGAATAGAAGGTGACACTTTTGACAGAAAAAATTCTGAAGAGGGCAGGGAGCAACAGGCTAAAGCTGAGTGTTAATGCAACTAAAGTTCTCCAGAAAAGATACCTTCTTAAAGATGAGAGAGGTAAAATTATAGAGACTCCAGCTCAGCTTTTTAGTAGAGTATCAGATGTAATAGCAAATGTAGACAAAAAATACGGTGAGGATTACGATAAGACAAGAAAGAAATTTTTAGAGGCAATGACCTCTCTACTCTTTCTTCCAAACTCTCCTACACTAATGAACGCTGGAACAAAGCTGGGACAGCTAAGTGCCTGCTTCGTTCTCCCTGTTAACGACTCCCTGGAGAGTATATTCGATGCTCTCAAGCATATGGCTTTAGTGCAGCAGAGTGGCGGAGGCACAGGCTTCAGCTTCTCAAAGCTCCGCCCCATGGGTGACATGGTGAAGAGTACAAAAGGAGTGGCCTCTGGTCCTGTGAGCTTCATGCGCATCTTTGATGTAGCAACAGACGTCATAAAGCAGGGGGGCAAGAGAAGAGGAGCAAATATGGGTATTCTGAGGGTGGATCATCCTGATGTAATTGAGTTCATAACTTCAAAGCAGAAGGAAGGTGTACTGGAAAACTTCAATATCAGCGTGGGAGTAACTGATGCCTTTATGAAGGCTGTAGAAAAAGGGGAGGAGTACCCTCTGTTTAACCCAAGAAATGGCAAAATTGTTGAGGAGCTTCTCGCCAGAGATGTCTTCGACTTAATAGCCGGGGCTGCCTGGCGCTCTGGCGACCCCGGGATTATCTTTCTCGATGAGGTAAACAGACACAACCCTTTACCTTCTCTTGGCGACTTAGAAAGCACAAACCCCTGTGTTACCGGTGATACCCTGGTGGCTACTTCAAGAGGTTTAGAGAAGATTGAAGAAATTGTAAATAAGGATAGGGAGATGCTTGTTGATCCGCGCCTGAATGGCGGCTATCCAGAGTTCAAAAAAGCTAAAAGAATTTTCTTTACAGGAAAAAAGAAAGTATATAGGCTCAAAACAAGCTCAGGCTATGAGCTTGTCGCAACAGGAGAGCACAGAATTCTCACCCCCCGGGGCTGGAAGAAGCTATCAGAACTCAAAAGGGGAGATAAGGTGCTCATTCAGAGTGCAGGAGCCTTCAGCAGAGACTATAAACTCCCCTTCCATATGGAGGAAATAAACAGTTTTACAAAAAGAAGACAACTCAATCTACCCAGACTATGGTCAAAGGAGCTCGGTCAGGTTCTGGGCTGGCTTACTGGCAGGGGGGCACTAACAGAAGATAGGGCAATCTTCTACTTTGGGAGGGATGAAGTCGATATTCTTCCCTACTTTGAAAGTATTCTAAGCCAATGGAATAAATACAGGGTTAAACCACAGAAATATGGAAAGGTCCTAAGGCTCCAGTACCATGTCCTCGGCATGGTGGAGTTCTTCTCAAGGCTTGGTGTTAAAAAAGTAAAAAGTACAGAGAAGGAGGTCCCAGAGGCAATCCTTACAGCCCCCAGAGAAGCTGTAGCAGGCTTCCTCCAGGCTCTCTTCACAGCCGATGGCACTATTGGCACCGGGAAGAACAATGACCTGGTAAGGCTGACCACAGCCTCTGAAAAACTTGCAAAGCAGGTGCAACTCCTTCTTCTGAACTTTGGAATCAAATCACGGCTTTATAAAAAACACTACTATGAGGTTGTGATTACCAGAGAGAATCTTGGCAGATTTGAAAGGGAAATAGGCTTTCTTCCTGGTAAAAAGCAGAGAGCCTTCTCAGAGATGATTCCCAGTAGAAAAGGGAATTTCTACAGAGATTCTTTTGAGGATATAGTGGATGAGATAGAAGAAGCCGGGGTGGAAAAGGTTTATGATCTTACTGAGCCCGTCTACCACTCCTTCATAGCCAATGGTATTGTTGTGCACAACTGCGGTGAAGTCCCGCTCTTACCCTATGAGTCCTGCAACCTTGGTTCAATTAATCTCTCAAAGGTTGTCAGGAAGGGCGAGATAGACTGGGAGCTTCTTGGATACCTGACAAGGCTTGGTGTACACTTCTTAGACAATGTTATAGATGCCAACAAATATCCACTCAGGCAGATTGAGGAAATAACAAAGGCTAATCGAAAGATAGGACTGGGCGTTATGGGCTTTGCAGAGCTTCTCCTACTTCTCGAGATTCCCTACGACTCAAAGGAAGCCTTAGCTCTTGCTGAGAAGCTCATGAGTTTTATTTCCAGAGAAGGAAGAGAGGAGTCCAGAAGGCTGGCCCAGAGGCGAGGAAGTTTTCCAAACTTTGAGCTGAGTATCTACTCTTCAGAGTACGATGCCCTCAGAAATGCCACAGTCACAACAATAGCGCCAACAGGCACAATAAGTATTATAGCCGGTACAAGCTCAGGAATAGAACCTTTATTTGCAGTTTCCTTTGTAAGAGATGTGCTTGAAGGTACAAAACTCCTGGAAGTCAACTCTGTTTTTGAGAAAGTAGCCAGAGAGAGGGGCTTCTATTCAAAAGAACTCATGCTCAAGATTGCAAAGACTGGCTCCCTTCAGAACATCCCAGATATTCCAGAGGATGTGAAGAGAGTTTTTGTAACAGCCTTAGATATTCACTATGAACCTCATGTCAGGATGCAGGCAGCCTTTCAGAAGTATGTTGATAATGCAGTTTCGAAGACTATAAATATGCCAAGCAGCGCTGGGCTTGAAGATGTGAGAAATGCCTTCTGGCTGGCATACAGGCTTAAGTGTAAAGGCATTACTGTTTACCGCTACGGCAGCAAAGGGAGGCAGGTTCTTTATTTTGGAGAGGAGCACGTCAGAGCTGATTCTGAGTACTCAGGCGGCTGCCCCACAAGAGAGTGCATAGTATAAAGTTAAATGTCTCTGTCAGGTATTAAATCTATGCTTATTGATTAGAATTGTTCACAACCTATATATATCTGGAAAAAGAAATTTGTTTAGTATGAATGGACTAATCTCAATTTTATATATAGTAACAGCAGGACTTCTTCTTCTTAATTGTTACCATTTTGTGAAACTCAAAAAAATTGAGTCAGAAATAGAAGAAATAAAGAAGAAAAACAAAGAACTTATTAATGATATAAATAAAATAAAGCTGAAAGGCTAATCTACATATTTTAGCAGCCTTCCTATTTCCTTCTTGATTTCTATAATATCGCTACTTAATCCAAAATGAGAGGAAAACTTTTCTGTGGTGGTAAGGAGCTTTGTCCTGCCCTTTGGCTCTGCATTTATAAACTCCTTGCCAACCAGTAGCTTAATATGAGCATAAGCCTTCTCTCCCCTTGCCTTGATAACATCAGACTGAAGCACTGGCTGCTTAAGGGCAATATAGGAGAGAGTTTTGAGGACTTCATCTGGCAGAGCTGGCTTAACAAGCTCTATCAGTGCTCCTGAAAGAGTATCCTTAACCTGCATAAGATAGCTATCGCTACCCACTTCCCTTATTTCTATAACACTCCCAATACTGGCATAGCCGCGCCTAAGCTCCTCTATGACTGCTCTCACATTTCTACTCTCAAGTCCTGAGATCTCACTGAGCCTATCTAATGTGAGGGGTTCAGAGGAGATAAAAAGAGCTGCTTCTACGAGACCCTTCTCCTTCATTTTACCTCAATGAGGTCCTCTGAGTAACCATACTTTACTAGAATATCCTTAACCCTGTTCCTGTGGTCACCCTGGAGCTCTATTCTTCCATCCTTTACTGTGCCGCCGCAGGCCAGCTCACCCTTGAGCTTCTTGGCTAAATCGTTGATATCAATGGACTTCTCGTTGATACCCTCAACTACTGTCATTGACTTGCCAAACTTACGCTTAGCCACTGATATGGTTATCTTCTGCGATTCTCTCGCAATTTCCTCACAGATGCACAGATCTTCTGGTAACCCACAAACTTCGCAAATCGCCATGCTTCACCTACTCGAGTTTTGTTCCCTCTTTCTCTTTTTTTAGTACACTTCCCCTTTATAAATTTAACCCCAGTGGCTCAAGGAGTTCCCTCTTAAGCCTGCCCTTGAGAGTGGAATAATCGCCGCCACTTCTGAGAATCTCCAGGAGCTTTGAGAGATTTTTTCTCAGTTCCTTCTCCTGCTCAACTCTAAGGCTTTCAAGGCTGTACCAGTCTATATCAGGGCAGCTACAGCTTTTAATAAAATCCTCTAAAAGAACCCTTCTCATGCCGCTGAGATTCATAAAGTAGAGGGCAAGGCTCCCCCTTCTCCTCTCTTTAATAATAAAGTCCAGCATTCCTTCCTCTGTGAAATCAGCCAGTAAATCTGCAAGAGCCCTAAGAAGAACCTCAAGGGGCGTCGTGGAGCACTGCACAATCCTACTCTGAAGCTCTTCATTGGCTATCTTGGCTTCTGCCACCTCATGTCTGAGAAAAACCTCTATCTCCTCTTTAGCTATTTCCTCAAGCTTCTGCCAGAGCACTTCTCTATCAACACCTGAGAGTCCATAGGCCTTTTTAAAATCCTGAAGGTATACCTCCTTCCAGCCCTCAGCCTCCTCCAGCTTCTCCCAGATAAACTCTCTTGCACTCTCAAGCCTCAAAAATACCAAATTATCGAGAAGCATTGCAGGTGTCGTGTAAAGGTCTCTTGAAAGTTCTCTGCCTGTGTAATAAACTCCAAAGCCTCTCCATTCTCTAAATTCAGAAAGCTCTGCCAGGAAAAAGCTGGGCTTCATACCCTTGGCATAGCCTGCACCATAGCAGTAGCCCTGAGGAAGAATAATTTTGTTTATCTCTACGACATCAAAGGGGGAAAAGCTTTCTCCATCTATTTCAATATCCCCCAGCTCCTCACCTTCCAGCTTTTCCCAGAGCTTCTCCCTTGCCTCTATAAACTCACCCAGAGCCTTATAGTCAACCTTCTCCCAGGGTTTTATACCCTTCTCCCACATATACCTCTGCCTGAGCCTGAAGAGGAGTTCACATATAGAGTAATCCCCCCAGAAGTTGGCATCACTTATATGGCAGTTTCTGTCCACCTGAAGCTTAAGCCCAGAAATAATCTCTGGGGTTTCTCTTTGAGTTTTATCCATGCTAAATTTTTATAGCTCATTGGGGATATATCTTTGCATGGCTACCTGCGACTATGTTCCCACGCCCAGAGAAAGAGCCATTGAGATGCTCAGCTTCGCCGGGTTAAAAGAAGGTGAGGTGCTCTACGACCTGGGCTGCGGCACAGGAGATATACTCATTGCTGGAGCAGAAGTTTTTAAGGCCAAGTGCTACGGCATAGAAAAGGATAGAAGGCTTGTGAAGTGGGCAGAGGAGGATATAAGAAAGAGGGGACTGGAGAGCAGAATCAAAATTTTTAAGGGCAATATTTTCTCCAGAGAGTTCTGGCTTCATAAAGGAGGAGATGAGAATAAAGCAGTGGCAAAGGCTGATGTTGTTGCATTGTATTTAACACTGTGGGTTCAGGAAGAGCTCAAACCTCTGCTGGAGAAAGAGCTCAAGCAGGGTGCCAGAGTTGTGTCAAGGGAGTTTAAAGTCATGGGCTGGGAGCCTGTAAAGGCAGAAAACAACCTTTACCTCTTTGTGAAGGGAAGGAGCTTCTAGAATGCGGTGGCTTCTTATTTTTCTTCTTATCTTTTACCCTGTATTTCAGGAGAAGGAAAGTGTAGAGATATGGCTGGAGGTGCATGATTTAAGCCCTGGCTACAGCCAGGAGAGAGCACTTAATTTAGCAAGGATTGCTGAAAAGGCTGATAAGGCAGTATTTTTTGTAATTCCCTGCAGAGATAACAGAGAACCAATTTCCAGCTACCCGGAATTCACTTCTCTGCTTAAAGAGCTTGAGGAGAGGGGAATTATAATAGGAATGCACGGCTATTCCCACAGGGGCTTTGAGTACCTCTGCTCGGGGGATAGAACAGAGATGCTTACAGCCTTGGGAAAAAGAGAATTTGAAAGAGCTGGTATTGAGCCAGAAGCCTTCTTTCCTCCCCGTTATCTAATAGGTGAGGAAGCCCTGAAGCTCAGCAGGAAGGAATTCCCTGAGGTTTATCTCTTCAGCGGAATCTATGAGGGAGAGAAAAAGCTGCCCTACATCTACAGGGACGTTACATTTCTCCCAGCATTGAGAAAGTTTTCACTGCCTCTGGCTGAGTTTTTATATCTCATGAACACCCAGGAGGTTTACAGGCTCAGTGTGCACATGAATGATGCCGACTCTGAAACTATAGAAACTCTTGAAAAATTTTTGAGTTTTGCAGGAGGGAAAGGTAAGTATAAGAGGCTCTCCTGCAGTGAGCTTCTTGAGAGGGCAGAGAAGCTTGAAGCCCGGGAGATAAAGGGTATAAAGCGCAACTCCTATGCCCTTCTCTACCATGTTAATCTTTACAGAGCCACTGGAGATGAAAAGCAGCTGAGAAAGGCTAAGAGGCTAGCCCAATATCTCGCTTCTCTTCAGCATAGCGATGGAAGCTTCCATGCTGTTGAGGGGGAGTCAGCTTCAAGCTACTCTTTACTGGAAAGCTCTGCAGCCACACTGGCTCTAAGCGAGTACTACTCCATTTCTGGAGATGAGAGCATCAGAGAAGCTGTGGTTAAGGGCGGAGAGCATCTCGTCAAGAAAATTGAGCTTCTAAGCTTCTTTGGTCTGGGCACTGGTTTGAAGCCCAATGCCATAGGCTTTGCTGCTCTGGCTCTTGGAAAAGCCTCCAGCGCCATTGCCGGAGATGAAGCTGAAGCTATGCGAGAGGAGGCACTGAAAATAGGCTACACTCTACTCAAGCTCCAGCGCAGTGATGGAGCCTTTTACGACGGTCCCTACTGGTTACCCACATATGAATGGCGCAGGATAAGTCCCTGGTACCAGGCTATGGCCCTTTCTGGCCTGGCAGAAGCCTATGCTGTTGAAACCCCCGGGGAAAGGCTTGAGCTTAAAAGCGGTGCTGAGAAGGCAATAGAATTTCTGAAGAAAAGCAATTTCACTGGAGAATCTTCTGAGATTATGGTGCTCCAGAGCTATGCTATTGCAGAAGCTTCAGGAATCTCAACCCCCTATGCTGAGCTTGTTGAGAAAGAAAGTAATCTCACCTGGGATGCCAACTATGCCTTCGCCCTCAGCCTTTTAGCTGCTGTTGAATGTTCACGTGGCTAGCTCCACTTCTTCAGCTTTTTCATGAATATAAACACAAGTATCAGAATAAGACCTGCAATTATGTAATTATAATCCTCTTCCCTTTCAGAGCAGAGATTCCAGTCGTAGAGGAAAACTTCACTGAAGTACTTAGCCGGGTCTCCATAGATAATCACATTAACCTCCCTGTTTTTTGTGGGCGAATTGAGATTCCAGTTCATACTGCCCAGCATGACAGCCTTATTATCCACAACAAAGCCCTTCACATGGTACTTCTTAATTCCCTGACTGAAGCAGCCAAGCCTTGCCTCAAGGTTGAGATTCTCTCTTCTGGCAACTTCATTGAGATACTCAACAGTATAAAAATTGCTCCTCGGGTTTTTTCTGTCAATATTGTACCAGGTGCTATCAAGAATAATCTTCACCTCAACGCCACGTCTGGCAGCCTCAAGGCAGGCTTCAAGAAAGAAATTGGGTGTTTCTTCCACACTACCTTCTTTGCCCCTGCCAAAATAGGTATAGGCATAGAACTCCTCCACATAGAGACTTGTGTTGGCAGAGTCAATAAGCTTGAGTGCTTCCTCGAGAGCATTCTCAGGTGCCACTGCAGTTTTAACAATGAAAGTCCCCCTGTAGAATCTCGGCTTGAATCTTCCCTCCTTTACCTCACCTACTTTAAAGTAAGAAGACATGCCGCGAGCTTCAAAAGGCTCTGAGAACTTCAGGTCACTGAAGAAAAGCTCCGCAAGATACTCTGCCAGCTCTCTGTCGTAAATTACAGCACCCCATCCTCTGTTGCCTTCTCCTGATGAAGGAAATCCACTTCTCCCAAAGTTCTCTGTAACCACAAGGAGTGAGGTGTTATCTGCTATAGCATACTTGGCATGGTTGAATCTGAGTTTTTTTGTAGAGAAGAGATAAACCTTTACACCTCTCTGAGACAAAACATCAAGAATTTCCCTCTCCTTATCCTTCATCCCACCTGCTGGAGAACCATCAACAATAATATACACCTCCACACCTTCCTTTATCTCCTTGAGTACAAGATAGGCAATCTCATCACTGGTAAAGGTATAAACATTGATATACAGACTGGTGTTTGCACTTCTTATAAAATCTTCAAGTACAGAGAGACCTGAATCTGGAGAGGTGAAGGTTTCAACTTCACCTACAAGAAACTCCTCTGCAAAAACTGAAGGGAGAATTAGAATTAAAATAAAAATAATCCCCAGCATATCACCTGAAGTCCCTCCCATAGTGGAAAATCTTTTACTCTAATTCTTACCGTTGTAGTGCTCCACCTCCACATCAAGAGTTATAATAAGCCCGCCCTCCAGCATATTCTTTATCTTGGGAATCACTCTCTCAACAACTCTTTCATCAGCCACTACGTCAATAACCAGTGGTAAATCCATACTAAATCTCAATATATCAAATGAGTGCTCACCACTTCCAGGGCCATAGCTCTCTATTCCTCTCAGAACTGTGGCACCAGGAATGCCCTCTTTTTTTAAGAGCTCGAGTATTGCTTTATAAGCAGGTTTACCCCCATACTTATAACTTTCTCCAATATACACTCTTAGCCATTTCGCCTTCATAAAATCCCTCCAGAAATTTTCCTGCCCAAAGCAAAGGCCAGGGCACCTAGGAATAGATTGATAATAATATTCAGGAGAGAGCCCTTAAAGTTTCCTGTCTCGGCAAGCCTGAAGCTTTCATAGCCCAGAGTTGAGAAGGTTGTCAGAGAGCCACTAAAGCCTGTGGCAAAGAAGAGGTAGGCTTCATTGCCAGCAGTTATAAAAAAGGGAAGCAGAAAGCAGCCCAGAGTATTCACAAGAAGAGTACCCATAGGTATATTGTAAAGACTCTTCACTCTGCTCATAGAAAAGCGCAGAGCTGCGCCGAAAGTACCTCCAAGAGCAACGAGAACTAAATCCACTCAATCACCCCTCGCAATATAGGCTGCAAAAGTTCTGCCAAGATAAACAGAAGCAAAGCCCAGGGTCAAGCTTAAAGTGACATATATAAGGGCATAGAGATTTGTGAGACTGAAGGCTTCATAAATAAAGGTTGAAAAGGTGGTGAAGCTGCCAAAAAAACCAACGGCAAGAAAAACTCTGCTTCTCGCCGAGAGACCACCAATATAAATCTCCTGATACATTAAAAAGCCCAGAAGAAAGCTTCCAATCATATTAACAGCAAAGGTGGAAAAGGGCGAAGATACAGCCTTATAAACAAGGAAGCGCATAGAAGCTCCTGCACTTCCTCCCAGGGCTACCAGCAGGTAGGGCTCAATAGCTGACAGTTTGCTGTAGTGTAAGCTTTTCAAAGGACAACCTCCTGCGAGAGTTACAAAGGCTCCCTAAAAAGAGCAGGCAGAGCTTTTATAGAAGTAATGGGATTTAAAGGTTTTCTATGGAGCTGCCTGTGTAG
>CAZCRG010000026.1:0-18210 GCA_964501105.1 Candidatus Hydrothermarchaeota archaeon
TCTCAATATTGTCCAATTCTCCTACATCTAAAGACCGCACCCTGTAATAATATTCTTTTGAGTGTTTCTCCTTGTGTATTCTCAGTAATTCCAATAGTTCATCTACATTATTCTGAACAACCAGATAGGCATTTATAAGCTCTTCATTATTGTCTGAAATAATTACCTTTTTAGGGTTGTATTCTTTTTTGATGTAGAAAAAAACAGCACCGCTGCCTACAAATGGCTCAAGATAACCATTAAACTTCTTAGGAAAGAATTTCTTAAATTGATCAAGAAGCTGAGTTTTTCCGCCAGCCCACTTGACAAAAGTTGGGACAGTATTATTTCGAGGCATGATTGATCTAATAGTGATATACTACGCAACAATTAAAATGTTTCTACTCATATAAATACTACTATGAGTTATGACAGATCAGAGTATAGAGAAATGCAAGAAGTCACCCACGAAGATTATCTCAATTTCCGTAGAACCAACTCCTTCGTAACAATAGAAAACATCAAAGTTGAGCTACCTGAAAAACACAAAATAAAAAAATTCGCCCCTTCTGACTTTCATCTGGAAACCACAACAGTCTGGAGCTTCCCTGACAGAGGGGAGTGGGCTACCCACAGAGGCAACTATCGTGGTAACTGGTCTCCTTACATCCCCAGAAACCTTATTCTCCGCTATACTCAACCCGGTGATTTGGTACTTGACCAGATGGTTGGAAGCGGCACAACCCTTGTTGAATGCAAACTACTGCAGAGAAATGCCATAGGCATTGACATCAACCCTGATGCAGTAATGGTAGCAAGAAATCGCCTGGATTTCAAATACAAACCCCTTGACGAAAAAGAACCAGAAATTAAAACCTTCATTGGAGACGCAAGAAATCTGAATTTAATAGAAGATGAAACTATAGACCTCATAGCAACTCACCCGCCCTATGCCGGGATAATATCATATACAGGAAAAAAGGTGGAAGGCGACCTCTCTTCGCTGAACCTACAGGATTATACACAAGAGATGAAAAAGGTTGCAGAAGAATCTTTCAGAGTATTGAAGCCGGGAAAGCACCTTGGTATCCTTATAGGAGACACAAGAGAACACAAGCATTACATCCCCATAACTTTCAGGATTTTAGAAGTATTTCTCGAGGCAGGTTTCATCCTCAGAGAAGAAATAATCAAACTCCAGTGGAAGATGAAGGGCACAAGGGAAAAATGGAAAGGTAAGAAATATGATTTCCTTCTAATAACTCATGAAACTCTTTATGTCTTCAGAAAGCCAGAAGAAGGAGAAAAAATTTCAAAGTTCAAATACAGCAGGAAGTGGTGGTAGGTTAAAGAGGAGATAGGCTTCAGGTTGTACCCATCTCCCAGGAGCTCAGGTATTCTTTCTGCTCTTCAGTGAGCTCATCTATCTCTACTCCCATGCTCTTAAGCTTGAGCCTCGCCACCTCTTTATCAATCTCCTCGGGCACAGAGTAAACTATATTTTCAAGCTTCTTGCCCTCTTTAACTATATACTCGGAGCAGAGTGCCTGATTGGCGAAGCTCATATCCATGACACTGGCAGGGTGCCCTTCAGCAGCCGTCAGGTTTATGAGCCTTCCCTCGCCAAGGAGGAAGATCTTCCTGCCGTCTTTCATTGTGTACTCATCCACATATTCCCTGATTCTGCGCTTATTAACTGAAAGTTCCTCCAAGCCCTTTATATCTATCTCCACATTGAAGTGACCTGAATTGGCTAAAATTGCGCCATTCTTCATCTCTGCTATATGCTCCTTTCTTATAACATTGATATCGCCTGTAACTGTTACAAAGACATCTCCAATTTTTGCTGCCTCGCTTATTGGCATCACCCTGAAGCCGTCCATGACAGCTTCAAGAGCTTTGAGAGGGTCAACCTCTGTAATAATAACATTGCTTCCCATACCTTTTGCGCGCATAGCTACTCCTCTGCCGCACCAGCCGTAGCCGCACACCACAAAGGTTTTTCCAGCCAGGAGTATATTTGTTGCTCTAAGAATACCGTCGATGGTACTCTGCCCGGTGCCGTAGCGATTGTCAAAGAAGTGCTTTGTTTTTGCATCATTCACTGCAATTATTGGGTATTTGAGCACTCCCTCGGCTTCCATACTTTTAAATCTTATAACTCCAGTTGTTGTTTCCTCTGTGCCTGCTATTATATTCTCAAGAACCTCCCTCCTGCTGGAGTGAATTGTTGAGACTAAATCGCCACCGTCATCCAGTGTAATATGCGGCTTGTGGTCAAGGGCAGCATTTACATGCTGGTAATAAGTCTCGTTGTCCTCTCCCTTTATGGCAAAGACAGGTATTTCGTAGTCCTTCACCAAGCTTGCAGCCACATCATCCTGGGTACTTAAGGGATTGGAGGCGCAGAGAACAACATCAGCTCCAGCTTCCTTCAGGGTTATCATCAGGTTTGCAGTCTCAGTTGTAACATGGAGACAGGCAGATATCCTTATACCTTCCAGGGGTTTTTCCTTTCTGAACCTTTCCTTTATGAGATTCAGCACGGGCATATGCATATTTGCCCACTCTATTCTCAGCTTTCCCTTCTCAGCAAGGCTCAAATCCTTTACATCATACTTCATTCTATCACCTTATTATTTCTCTGAAATTGCAATCATTTTCTGGCTTATTCTCTTTACAATCTCCTCGGCAACTCTCTTAAAGTTTTCCTCATTAACTTCTTGATCCAGCTTGCCTCCTGCTGCTACAGCTCTGCCACCGCCGTTGAAAAGTTCTGCCATTTTTGCAAGGTTTACCTTGGGGTTATTCCTGCGGAAGCTCATCTTTCCATCAGGGTAAACCACTATCACAAAATCGCTACCTTTTTCCTGAAGATAAAGGCAGGCTAAGGTGGAGCTGAGATATTTTTTTGAAAGAGCAATTATACAGGTGTATTTTCCAACCTTTGCCTCAACAAGGTGCTCCTCCAGATAGGCGTAGCCCTTCTCCTTTGCCTTCTGGTATTTCTCATAGGCTTCCTGAAACTCCTCATTCCAGGTTATGCCCTTTGCAAGAAAATTGACAAACTTTAGCTTGTCGTAGCCACTTGATATTACATCGTAGAGCTTCCAGGCCAACTCTCCATCCTGGCGGAAGTCATGGATATGGGCAAGTTTTGCAATCTCCTTTGCAACTTTATCTTCAGGGAGAAAATGCTTCCACACCAGCTCTGCTGCACAGAGCTCTGTGCTGTGGATAAATTTGAAGTCAGCCTCAAGAAGCTCTTCACCAGAGCTCCAGTCGTGGTGGTCTATCCATATAAATATGTTGTTTTTGCAGAGTTCTTTAACCTTGTCTACTGGAATTTTTGAGTTGTAACCAAGGTCTGCCACCACAATGAACTTTCTCTTCTCCTTTTCAATCTGGGTGAAAACCTTCCCCAGGTCGTCGTAGCTCACAAAGTAGTGCTCTATATCTAAATTTTCTTTTGAGGCATACCTTCTGACTATGGCGTGGGAGCCTAAGCCATCGAGATCCTTTTTATGGGCTATGCATATAATCATGGATGATAAGCTTAAAGTAATCATGTAAAACTTTTTTGGCTGGTTGTGTTTAAAATATCCACACATATACATAATTCAGAAAAACTTAAATATTTTTTTCGGTGATTATCCTAAAAAATAAGCTTTTTACATAAAAAGAGGAGGTGAAAACATGGGCATAAAAGATAAAATCCTCGAACCTTATGACGAGAAAAAAGGAGGAATACTTTTAAGTATTCTTTTGATTTTAATAGTGATTCCTCAGCTGGGCTACGGCAAAGCCTGGGCTTTTGCAGGTGCATTGAGATGGGTGGACAGAAAAGTACTCGAGCTGGTGGCTGGTGAAGGTTATGTGAGTGCTCATGCCATGTGGAATCTACTAAAGTCCAACCCCATTGTTGCCTGGTTCCTGCTCTTCTTCATTCTTGGCAGCTTTGCTGCAGCAAAGCTCAGCAATGAGTTTGGCTTCAAGTTTGACAGGGCTGCTCTACCAGAGAGTATTATCGGTGGTTTTCTGATGGGAGTTGGCATAGTGCTTATAACCACCTGTAATATTGGAATATTTCTAAACTCACTGCCAATGCTCAATGTTGGAGCCTACCTTGCAGCTATAGGACTGGTGATAGGCACCTACATAGGTGCAAAGATTTATGAAAAGAGGATGGGCTTATAGGAGGTTTGAAGAATGGCAGAGCTTACTTTAATTAATTATGTGGGAAGTGCAATTATTGCCTTTATCCTTGGCTTTGTTGTTCAGCGCTCAAGATTCTGTATGACAGGAGCCATAAGGGACTACTTCCTGTTCCAGATAACAAGGAATTTGAAGATAGTTTTTATGATTCTTGCAGTGCTGAGCTTCTTCTATCCCCTGTTTATTACAATTGGTGTAATAAGCAGTCCTACTCCAGTGCCTGGAGACTGGTTTAGTATTGTTGGTGGAATAGTCTTTGGTGTAGGCATGGCAATAGCAGGTGGCTGTGTGACCTCAACCTTCTACAGAATTGGTGAGGGAAGTCTCAATTATTTAATAGTGGTTGTTATGATGCTTGTTGGCATATTTCTGGGGAGCTTCCTCTACGATGCCTTCCCGAATTTAATGCCAGGAGCAAACCCCTCTCCAATTCTGGGCCTGCCAAACTATGGCATAGTCTGGCTCAATGATTTCATAAACCAGAGCCCCATAGTAGTTGGTGTGGTGCAGGCTGCTATTTTTGCCTTTGCCTACTACAGGGTTTCAAAGAGTGAGGCTTAGAGCCTCAACCTTTTATTTTATTTATGACCACCCCCATAGATAAGAATATTATTTATATATATTTGCTTTTGTTATAAAATATTAGGTTTATAGTAATATTTGAAAAAAGTTGAGAAAGGGGATTTAATGAAAATTAAATTCAGAGTAGATGAGCTGATAAGTATACTGGTAAAGTCAGAAGAGAGTCTAATAAAGAAGTATGGACTGGATTCCAAGAAGCTTGAGGAAATCCAGGAGTCTCTCAAAAGCGGGAAATGGCGTTTTATTTCCTGATTTTTAGAAGGAAGTTGGAGAGGAAGAGGCTGAGTTCATAAAGAAGAATTAAGGGAAAGCTTAGCAGAAGCTGGCTCATAGGTGTAGGGTCGGCTGTAATTACTGCAGCCAGGATAACAATGGCTACATAGAAGTGCTTTCTTTTCTGTTTGAGAGTTTCTATGTCAATAAAACCCTTCAGGGTAAACCAGATTATTATTACTGGCATATCGAAGACGAGAGAGAAAACTACTGTAGTAAAAAATGCAAAGAAAATAAACTGGTTTATGGAGTAGTAGGGGAGAACATCAGCCTCCAGTGTTAAGAGGGTAAGGACCTTCACAGCGAGAGGTAAAAGAAGGAAGTAGGTGAAGGAAAAGCCAATGGCAAAGAGTATAATGGAGAATAGTATCCATATAATGGATTTTTTTGAAAGTCTATTTCTGAGAAAGTACAGGGTGGTGACAGGAATAAGAACAAGAATGGTGAGCACAATAGCAATCTGAATTTTGACCATAACTGTTTCCAGCATACCTGTTGCTATGAGCTTTGCCTTCTGGGGAAGGAGATCCTCTTTGATTCTATTTATAATAATGTCTGAGGCCTGAAAAAAGGCCATGAAAAGTATAAAGAAAGCTATAGCAAAGTATATCAGTCTCCTCCTTATAAAAATTAGAAACTTCAGCCCAGCTCCTGCATCCATAATATCCTCACGTAATTAAAAGCTCTTCTTTATCTTCCTCCAGGGCAATTTTTAGTTCTCTTGCAATTCTCCTGCCCATACTCATACCAGGGCCATGGGTTAGATAGCTATAAGGTGAGCCACTTGTGAAGGGGTTTGTGCCGGCAACAATTCTGGCAGATATTTCAAAGGCTATGAACTCCAGATTATGGGTAACCATAGTTTCCAGACAGAAGGGACCCATCATACCTGGTGGAGCAAGCTCCTTTGAAATCTCAACAAGAGAATCTCCCATCTCGAATATCCTTGGAATAAGTGACTCTCTAACCACAATCGGAATGTTTCCAACCACGACATAACTGGGCTCAATGTAGGAAGAAGTCTGGTCAATAGCAGGGATTCTTGTGAGGCCATCTATATTGGCTTCGAGGCGCTGGTCTATACCGAAGAACTCCACCTCCTTCTTCAGAGGGGAGTAGAAGTAGCTCAGGTACATACTAACTCCAGGGATATACTCCTGTATTGTTGCCTCTCTCACATCATTTTTTGTTATTCTACCCTTTTCAATAAGGTTAGCTGTTTTTCTCAGAAAATCCTGATAATTTGCTACGAGGAAGTATCCTCTTCCACCTCTTGCTCCAGGAAACTTGACTATACTCAGCCCCTCAATATCCTTGGGATCCTTTGTCTCTTTGGGCATCTTTATTCCTGCCCTGAGGAGCCATTTTCTTTCAAGATTCCTGTCACTCTCCCAGCGCAGTATTTTTCTGTTTCCAAGAAGAGGTAAGGTAAGCCTGTTCTCAACTTTCTCAACACCCATATGTGCAACAAAAGAGCCGTGAGGCACAATTAAAGCATTCTTAGCCATGAGCTTCTCATAAACTCTGCCCCCCTCAAGAATCTCATCATAGCTATTGACAGTTATTATCTCATCAGCAACACCAAAGCGCCTGTACATCTCAGCCCTCTCAGTTTTGCATATAACTATACTTTTAAAGCCCTCATCCTGAGCACCCTTCAAAATCTGAAGGGCAGAATGGCTGCCTATTGTTGCGATGGCAAGGTTGTCCCTATCGTATCCTCTATATATCTCAAGAATTTTATCCCTATCGCTCATGGCTCATGCCTCTTTTCAAATTTTAAAATCTCATTAAGTCACAATTTCAGGAAGCCTTTCCTGCTTCAGAGCTTCCCTGATTTCCATCATTATTAAATCGAGAGGGTCCTCTATACTTCTGCCGTACTTCAGGCTTAAATTGCGCATTTCAGGTGAGCTTGGGCCTAGGGCAGGGTCGCCTGGTACTCTTGGCGATAAGTCAAAGGTTACAAACTCGAGGGTCTTGTTATCCTCGGGAGAGTACTGGATACCACCCTGAAGGGAGAAGGGTCCAATCATCTTGAGTGGGTAGACCTCTGGTACAATCTTAAGGAACTTCTCGGCAGCCTCATAAACGAGGTGCTGCTTGCTCTCTCTCATGGTAATGCCAAAATGGCCAATCTCTTCATTCTTAACTGGAGATTTAATTTTGAGCTGGTCCTTGGCAGGAAGATTTAAAAAGCCCTGAAGGTTTACCTGCCTCCTGTCGCTGAAGCCCACAAGAACAAAGCTGTCAAAGATATCCTCAAGAGCAAAAGCGTGGAAGTTGGCATTGAACCTTGGACCCAGGACGTACTCTTCAATTCTTGCCTCCTTGAGAACCTCATCATCTATTACTCCCTGCTTTTTCAGCTCCTCCACCTGAGCATAGTAGTCTTCAGGTGAGGAAGCATAAAAGAAGGCTCTCTCCAGAACATTACCTGCCTGCTGCACCTTAACTATACACAGCCTGTCTATCTCCTCAGGGCTTTTGAACTCTTTGGGCAGCCTGACGCCAGCCTTCTTGAGAAGGTGATACTGCCCCTTCTCATCCTTTCTATCCTCTGCCCTGAGAATAAAGCGGTTTCCATAGAGGGGAACTTTTAACTGGTTTTCAATTCCCTCATAGCCCACATAAACTGAGAAGGAGCGGTTGGGTATGAATACTGTCTGGAGCTCCAGAAGCTTTTCCTGCACCTCCTCAGAGAGCATATCCTTAAAATCCTTCACCTTTATAATCTCATCGTAGAGATGCCTGTTGTACTGGGTGTAAAGCTTTTCTCTCCCTTCCTTTACCACTATTGCAGTTTTAAAGCCAGCAGCTTTAGCTGCCATTCCAAGCTCTTTGGCAGAGTGGGAGCCAAAGATTCCAACTGTTACATCTTTATAATCTTCAACAACCTTCTGCATCTCTTTCCTTGAGATCATCTTCATCCTCTCTTCTTGATTTTTATAATATCACCAATAGTGAGCTCGGCATTTTCTCCCTTTCTGAATTCACTTGGAGAAACTTCTTCAGACTCTTCGAGTAGAGTGATCTCCAGTGCTCTCTCCAGCTTTCTGGCAAGGGTTATACTGGGGCTCATACGCTTTGACTCCAGGCGGTTTATTACAGAGGCTTTTTCATTTATAATCAGGCCAAGTTCTTCCTGGGTCAAACCCTTCTTCTCCCTGGCCCTTCTTATTATATCATGGTAATCCTCCACCACTTCTGGTAGAGGCTGTGGCTTCGGCCTGGATTTGCGGTATATTTTCTTTTTTGCCTGTCGTTGTTGAGGTGCACTTATTTCTCTTGCTTCTCCAAACTTTGCACAGGCTTTACATGTCTTCATTTCAGTTCCTTCAATTGTTACTCGTAAGGGCTTTCCAAAAATAGGTTTTCCGCAAACTTCACATTCCATTACAATCACTTCTTGCAGGAATTATACAATGGTATACTATTGTTAAAAGGGGGTAACTATATATAAGTTTAATGGAGTTAAATGTCGAAGGGGTTACTGATGAGCAAGGAAATGACTGAGGATATTGAAGGTAAGGCTGACTATCTGCTGGATAGACTTAAGGATCTGGAGAAACAGTATATAGAGCTAAAGAATGAAAATAATAGAATCAAGGTAGGGTATATTCAGAGAATAAAATGGCTTGAAGAGAGAAAGAAAGTTCTTGAGAATGAAATGATAAATATGGACAGGGAGTTAAAGCGGCTCAGAAATGAACTTGAACGCCTCAGATCAATTCCAATGGTTATAGGAACTCTAATAGAAGTAATTGATGACCAAAGAGCAATTGTTAAGAGTAGTGGAGGACCTATATTCATTGTGAATTATTCAACTAATATTAATCCTGCTGATTTAGTTTCTGGTGTAAGAGTTGCCCTTAATCAGCAATCTCTTGCAATTATTGAAGTTCTACCAGAGGAGAAGGACCCATCAGTAATGGCCATGGAGATAGATGAGAAGCCAAGAGAAACCTACTCCGATATCGGCGGACTTGATGATAAGCTTAGAGAGGTAAGAGAGGTTGTTGAGCTGCCTCTTATCAAACCTGAGCTTTTTAAGAAGGTGGGCATAGATCCTCCCAAGGGCGTTCTACTCTATGGTCCTCCCGGCTCAGGGAAGACTTTAATTGCCAGAGCCATAGCCCATGAGACCAACTCAGTTTTTATTAGAATGATAGGCTCTGAGCTGGTGCGCAAGTATATTGGCGAGGGTGCAAAGCTGGTGAAGGAGCTTTTTAAGCTTGCCAGAGAGAAGGCGCCCTGTATTGTGTTTATTGATGAGATAGATGCAATAGGTGCAAAGAGAAGTGATGCTCTTACTTCAGGTGAGCGTGAGGTCCAGAGAACACTCATGCAACTTCTTGCTGAGATGGACGGTTTTGAGCCACGAGGAGAAGTTAAAGTAATTGCTGCAACTAACAGACCTGATATTCTTGACACTGCACTTCTCAGACCTGGCAGATTTGATAGGTTAATTGAGATACCTCTACCAGACAGAGCAGGAAGAATGGAGATATTTGAAATTCATACAAGAAATATGAATTTGAGCTCAGATGTTGATTTTAGTATTCTCGCAGAACTATCGGCAGGAGCTTCTGGTGCTGATATAAAGGCTATAGCAACAGAGGCAGGGATGTTTGCAATAAGAGATTCCAGAGAAAAGGTCTACATGGATGATTTTGTGAAGGCAATAGATAAAGTTCTTGGTAAAGCAGAGATTGCCCAGGGTGAAAGACAGTTTGGTGTTATGTACACTTAGAGCTAAAGGGGTTTTAAAAATAGGTCTTGAAAAAGCTCTCAGGTATACACTTGCTGCCCTCCTTGTACTGGGGGCTTTTATGGGCATGCTTATAGCTCTACTCAATCCTGAGAGCTACTTCTTTGGAAGCAAGCTTGGAGGCTGGAAAGCCTCTATACATCTTGTGGTCAATTCTGCCATTGCACTTTTAAGCCTTCACTATGTTATAGAGGATAAGCCTTTTGCTAAATATTTACCAGTTCTATATTTCCTTTATAATACAGTAAATGTACTGATAACAAACTTTTTATTGGGATTTGGGATGATACCCTCTCCTTTTTTTACATTAGGTTTGACTGTTTCAATTATTTATTTTTATATAAAAAGATAGTAAATGTCTGGAATTATTGTACTCTTTCCCATACGAACTTGGGCACTGCTTCTTTGAAGGGATCAAAGCTTTCGATGTTTTTTACTGGTGTGCATATCATACTTACCTTGGAGTGCAGCGAGCTTGGCAGCCTCAAAATTCTCTTCACATCTACAGTTACTCTGGCATCAAGCATTCCTGCATTGATTTTCCTGAGAGCCTCGAGAAAGGTAGAATAGTCTTTTTTCAGAAGCTTCTTAACCTTTCTGAAGGAGCCCCTCTCAAGCTCAGGAAGAACTTCAGAGAGATTTGCCAGAAGCTTCTCAGCTTTTGCAGGAGGTAGGCCAAGCTCCTTCAGCACAGGAGTGCTGAGGAGAGGTAAAATTCTTACTGCTCTCCGTCTGAAAATCTCAGGATAGCCACCTTTTAGCTCTTCCTTCTCGGGAATAACATTTCCAGCTATATAATCCAGGAGCTCTGCCCTCTCCTGGCTGCCCAGATTTAAAGCCTCCTTATCCAGAACTCTGATGTGGTACCCCCTGCCTGAGTAAACAAAGTTTATATCCTTTAGAGAGAAGGTTTCTCTGAGGGTATCGCTAATGGTAAGCACAAACTCTTTTGCTTCTCTCAAGCATACCTCGCAAACTTCGCCCTGACTGCAACTGCAGCTTCTCACAGGCAAATCCTTGGCATCAATATCAAAGACAAGCTCTGCCTTTAGCCAGCCCTCACGCTTCTGGGGCTCTCTATAAAAGGAAACACTGGAGTAGGCTGCGTAGGGCTGGGAGCCTACTATATGACCTTCAAGCTGGGTAACAGAGACAAAGCTCCTGTACCTATCCTTTGGCCCCTCGCCGTTGTAGTCAAAGGCAAACTCTCTCATGGTGAGGGTTTCAGTTATATACTCGGGAAGTTTTGAGGCTCCCCACTCCTCAAGATAGTAGCGCTTTCTCTCCTCTGGTGTTGCTTCTCTAAGGAGCATCTTTACCCTCCTTTGAAAATCTCTTCTTTATGTAGTAGGTTAGAGGGTTCTTCACATCTCTGCAGAGTTTATCTGGTTTGCAGAGGGAGGGTGCCTCTCTCCTGATTTTATCGCAGTTGGGCACAAAGTACCAGGAGCTTTTTCCCGCATCCTCTAATCTCGGCTCAGATGTTAAGCCGAGGCCAAGGTGGTAGTAAACATTGAGCCTCTCCAGAGGCTGGTCTTCAAACAGGGGTGGAGAGCAGCGCTGTGCAGCTTCTTCAATCAGGGGCATAATCTCTTCTCTGATAACACTTATATCATCAATAAAATCAGAGAGCTTTGCATCTTTCTGACCTGAGAAGGGGGCTATTCTGGCATAGGAGAGGAAGGAGGTGAGAAGAACAGTTATAGCATAGTTTCTCGCTCCAGAACCAACGCCGCTGAGGCAGAGTTTTATGCAGGGCGGGAAGTGCTCCTCTCTCAATGGAGCCTGCTTTCCCTGAAGACTTGAAATTCTCTCGGCTCTTGTGGCACTGGCTTTGCTGAGAGCTTCGGCAAGGTCTTCAATCCTCTCATTCCTGAGCTCAAGTCTTGAATAGCTCTCTATTACCTCTCTAGCTTTTTCAGAAAGGTGCTCTACAAAAAGCTCAATAGCCTCCTTCTCATCCAGTATTGCATAACCCTTCTCAATAAAAAAATCTGTTAGCTTTCTCTTTCTGCTTCTTACTGCTGGAAGAAGTTCTGTCCACTTAACTTTAAATCTCAACTCTCCTTTTTTCTCCTGATTTTCCAGAGGGCTCAGCTTCAGCTCAGGCTTCATAGCTTCACAGAACTCATACTCAGGGTAAGCTGAAACTTTAATTTCCTTGCTTATATACTCATTAACCCTGTTTCTTACTGCATCTTTAAAAATATCCAGGGCAACTCTTGCCTCAAAAGAAGAGGAGCCTTTGAGGGAAGCTGCTAAAAGGATAAGATTTAAAGCTATATCCCCGCCTTCTCTCCTCTTCCCTTCTATTATTTCCTCAGCTTCAAGAAAGTGCCTCTCAGGTAGAGTTTCTACCTCAGCTATTTTCCTTTCTACTTTTTTGTTGAAGGGGGTTATGGCTCTCATCAATCTATTCGCTTTCCACTCTGGGAGCGAGGAGGAAGCTCAGAGTTACATTGGGTGAAACAAACTCCAGCTTTAGAGGAATATCTGTGCCGAAGTACACCTTGACGCTCCTTGCTATATCACTTGCTTTAATCATATCCTTGAGGTATTCAATACTGAACATACTTCTACTGGGCTCCTGCACATTAAATAGAATTGCTTCATCTTTTTCCAGTTCTACTTTAACACTGCCCAGGTCGCCCTTGGCTTCAAGATATAGATAATTTTCATCTGCTCTAAAAATTATATTATCATTCACAATCTCTGCATCCTTGATTCCTTCAACAAGAACCTTGGGGTCAAGCTCAATCTCTGCAGGAAACTCAAGATTTGGAAGCTTTATCTCCTCTTCACTTATATCTATAAGTGGTAACTCAAAGCGCCTTGTGGAGGTGTTCTTTATCTCAATATTCAGAGTTGCCTCATCACTTGTGGATAGAGTTATTTTGTCGCTGCTTCCTGCCCTTTTCAGTATTGTGTTGAGCCTGTCAAGATCCAGGCCGAGAATTAAGTTCTCTTCAACCTCATACTCGGCAAAGGCATTCTTTGAAATCTCCAGGTCAACAAAGGCAACATGAGCTGGATCCATGGCTCTGAGGCTCATACCTTCTTTATTCACAATTATTCCTGCTTCATCTATAATATTTGAAATAGCATCAATACTTGACTTTAAAACCTTTATTTCTTCAAGAGTGGCTCTCATAATCTAACCTCCTGTTTCTTCTATATACTTAACCTGTTTGAAAAGAGCTGGATCTAACCCCTGCATATTCTGAATAATCTCCACATCTATCCAGAGTTTTTCATCATCCTTAATAACTTTTCCTATTACTCTTACCAGCTTTCCCTCTTCTGCTATATCAAAATCTTCCTTCGTGGAGAAAAATACATCAACTCTTCCAGTGCTGTCGTCGAGAACAGCAGAATAGTTGCTGGAATCTCTGTCAACCACAACCCCGGTTACCCGTACTCTGTAGTCCTCTTCCCTTATATCCTCAATTTCCCTTTCAACACCAGGCCTTCGCCTCTTTCTTTCTTCCATTCTACTTCTCCTTAAGACTTACAGTCTTTTTTCCTCGTGTCATTATTGTCTTTCCTGTCCTTGCCACCTCTTTAATGCCATAGCCTCGCATTAGCTCAAGAAAGGCGTTTATCTTGCTCTCGTCACCAGTAATCTCTATAATCATACTATCTCTTGTAACATCCACAACTCTTCCCCTGAAGATATTTGCATACTGCACAACCTCGGCCCTTGCAGACTCTGAGGCTGTACTCACCTTTATCAGCACAAGTTCCCTGACAACACTCTCCTCTTTTTCAAGTCTTGAAACTTTAACAACTTCTATAAGTTTGTTGAGCTGCTTTATAGCCTGCTCAAGCACTTCCTTTTGACCTTTTAGTGTAAGGGTAATTCTTGAAATTCCTGGCTTTTCAGTTGCGCCAACTGAGATGCTCTGTATATTGAAGTTCCTCCTTCTGAGCAGCCCTGAAACTCTCTGCATAACCCCCGGCTTGTCTTCAACCAGGGCAACGACATAGTGAGTTTTACTCTCCATAATATCACCTACTCTATAATATCCTTGAGACATCTTCCTGGAGGAACCATGGGGAAGATGTTGCATTCATGCTCAATTATGAAGTCAAGGACAACAGGTTTGCCTGCATCAAAAGCTTCCTTCAGGGCAGGCTTTATCTCGTCAGGCTTCTCAACCCTCTTGCCAATAGCTCCAAAGCTCTCTGCCACCTTCACAAAGTCGGGAGTTGAACCAAGGTCAACTGCTGAGTAACGCCTGTCATAGAAAAGCTCCTGCCACTGCCTGACCATGCCGAGGTAGCGGTTGTCAAAAACTGCAACCACTACATTTATATTATTCTCCACCACAGTGGCAAGCTCCTGTATATTCATTAAAAAGCTCCCGTCGCCTGCTATATCAATAACTCTTGCTTCTGGCCTTGCCACCTTGGCTCCCATGGCTGCAGGGAAGCCAAAGCCCATAGTGCCCAGGCCGCCTGAGCTTATGAAGGTTCTGGGCCTGCTCCTGCCAAGGTAGTGGTGTGCCCACATCTGGCACTGTCCAACTTCAGTGGTAACTATATCTTCCTCGCCCAGGGAGTCCATTATATCCTTTATAACCCGGTGGGGCTTCAGAGGCACATCGTCGTAGTCCATTTTTGGTGAGAATTCCTTCTTCCAGGTTTTAATTTTCTCTTCCCAGGCCTGACTCTTTTTTGACTTCATAATTTCCTTTAGAACTTTAATTAGCTCCTGAAGTACAACCTTTGCATCTCCCACCACTGGAATATCAACGGGCACATTTTTCCCTATCTCAGCGGGGTCTATATCTATGTGAATAATCTTTGCTTCAGGAGCAAAGCAGCTCACAACACCTGTGCTCCTGTCGCTGAAGCGCATTCCTATGGCTATTAAGACATCGCTGTCAGTAACAGCATAGTTGGCAGCCTTTCTTCCATGCATTCCAAGAACCCCAAGGGCGAGGGGATGCATTTCTGGGAAGCTTCCTTTACCCATCAGTGTGGTTGTGACAGGTGCACCTATAAGCTCGGCCAGCTCCAGAAGTTCTTCAGAAGCTTCTGAGATTATCACTCCTCCTCCTGCTATTATAACAGGCCTCTCAGCCTCCAGTATGAGCTTTGCAGCTTCCTTTATCTGCCTGGGATGGCCTTTAAGTGTGGGCTTATAACCCTTTATTTCCAGTTTAATATTGAAGTCAACCTCATCCTCAATCTCCTGGATATCCTTGGGTATATCGATGAGAACTGGACCAGGTCTTCCTGTTTTGGCAATGTGGAAGGCTGATTTTATGACTTCTGGAATTTCAGTAACATTCCTGAGCTGGAAGTTGTGCTTTGTTATGGGCATTGTGATGCCCACCACATCAGTCTCCTGAAAGGCATCTTTGCCTATGAAGGCTCTTGCCACCTGTCCTGTTAGAGCAACTATGGGTGAGGAGTCCATATAGGCTGTGGCTATGCCTGTGGTAAGGTTAGTAGCACCCGGGCCTGAGGTGGCGCTGCACACTCCAACTTTACCACTTGCCCTTGCGTAGCCATCGGCAGCATGGGCTGCGCCCTGCTCGTGCCTTGTAAGAATATGCCTGATATCTGAGTCGTAAAGGGCATCGTAGAGGGGGATACTGGCTCCACCGGGAATGCCAAAGATAACATCAACGCCTTCCCTTTCAAGAGCTGAAACTATTGCTTTGGCACCTGACATTTTCATAAACAACACCTTCTGAGCGGAATGATAACTGAATAATTGTAAGAGATATCAAGGGCAAGGTTTTATATCTTTCCTGAGATTATTTAAATTTAATGACCTTTAAAGCCTTTGTTGTTGACCTGGATGGTGTTGTTTATATTGGCGATGAGCTTTTGCCTGGGGCTAAAGAGAAGATTGAGAGGCTGAGAAGGCGTGGCAGGGTTATATTCCTGACCAACAATTCAACAAAATCGAGGGAAGACTATGCCAAGAAGCTCACAGCCATGGGGATTGAGACATCGCCACAAGATATTTTCACCTCTGGCTACGCTTCAGCTTTGTATATAAAGGAGAAGTTCAGTCATGCTAAAGTTTTTGTTGTGGGTGAAGAGGGTTTGAGGAAAGAGATGGAGACTCAGGGGCATGAAGTTTGCTTTAGAGGCTGCAATTTTGTTGTTGCTGGACTTGACAGAGAATTCAACTACTCAAAACTGACTCTCGCTTCCCGCTTTATCAGGGAGGGTGCAGAGTTTATAGCAACAAATCTCGACGCCACCTTGATAACTGAGAGAGGTTTAATGCCTGGAGCAGGTTCCATAGTTAAGGCAGTGGAGGTGGCTTCTGGAAAGGAAGCTACAGTGATAGGAAAGCCTTCAAAGATAATAGGGGAGCTTATCCTCAGGGAGCTTGATGTTAAGCCTGAGGAAACTCTTCTCATAGGCGACAGGCTTGAGACTGATATATCCTTTGGCAAAGCTCTGGGTATGAAGACTGCTCTTGTTCTCACCGGGGTAACAAAGGAAGAAGATGTGAAGAAGAGCAGTATCAAGCCTGATTTTGTTCTTGAGAGGCTTTGAAAGCTAAACCTGAATTTCCTTCAGTGCCCTGTAAACTCCTGAGAAGTCCAGATCGCCCATATTCTTTGATATAGCAATTGCAAAAAGCTCCTTTGCTGTACTGCCAGTGAAAAGAGGCATTTTTAGAGACTTTGCAAGTTCCTGCAGGTAGCCCAGGTCCTTGTATATGAGAGAGGAGGAGAAGTGAGTCGAGAAGTCTTCCTTTAGAAGCTTTTCCTTCTTTGCATTTAAAACCATGGAATTTCCAGCTCCGGATGAGAGAATATCCAGAACTTCCTCTTTGCTGAGACCTATAGCTTCGCCGAAGGTGAGGGCCTCTGCTATAGCAGCCATAAAGGAGCCAAGCACAAGGTTGTTCACAAGCTTCATCTTTGTGGCGAGAGCAGGCACGCCAAGGAAGAATATATTCTCCCCAATCTTATTTAAATAGGGGAGGGCTTTCTCATAGGCTTCCTTCTCACCGCTAACAAGCACTGTTAGCTTTCCCTGAGAGGCTGGCACAACACTTCCAAGTACAGGTGCCTCGAGATAGTAAGCTCCCCGCTCCCTGAAAATTTTATGGAAATTGGCAGCAGATTCAAAGTGGTTGGTGGTGGTATCAATTATAACCTTCTCTTCGCATTCGCCTTCCAGAAGGCCATCCTTACCAGTGGCGACTGAGCTTACAGCCTTGCTGTCAAAGAGGCATAGGAAGACAATATCAACCTTTGAAATTAAATCAGAGGGACTTTCTGCCACCTCAACTCCAAGCTTCTCAGCCTTCTCCCTGGTTCTGTTCCATACCACAAGATCTATGCCCTGAGAGATTAGCCTCTTCGCCATAGCTCTGCCAAGGTTTCCCAAGCCAATAAATCCAGCCTTCATTTAATTTTCCTCCTGAGATAATCACCAACCTTCCTGAAGCTTATATTCCAGTCTGAAATTGGGATGAACTTTTTTATGCCCATCTCTGCTATTGTTATGTCTCTGCCATAGGGGATAAAGATTGTGTCTATCCAGTAGTCAGAATAACCTCTCTGCTCAGGTATAACCCTTCCCTTTACCTCACCCCTGAAAAGCTCAATTTTGCCTTCAATTTTCACCCCG
Source organism: Candidatus Hydrothermarchaeota archaeon (assembly GCA_964501105.1). GTDB lineage: Archaea > Hydrothermarchaeota > Hydrothermarchaeia > Hydrothermarchaeales > BMS3B > BMS3B. The sequence continues at coordinate 17,432 of CAZCRG010000026.1, forward strand.
GCCACTGAAACTAGAGAAGCTTCCACCTCCTCATCAATAAGCCTCAAAAAAACTTCTGGAGTTAGAGTTCTCTGCACATAGCCTGTTATTGCTCCGGGGAAGCCTTTCAGCTGGGTAATGTAGAGCCCTGAGTCTTCGGCCATAGAAGGCTCAAGGGTGGCATTATTTAATGCATCAATAACCTTATCCTCGCTTTTTTCTGCCTGAATCTCCCTGAACTCCGGCTTTATCATGAGCACTTCAATCCCGTAGCTCTTCAGAATACTCTCTGCCACTCTGAACTTGAATTTATTTGAGGTGTAGAAGTGGAGCTTCATAGCAGCCCTGCTTTCAGATACATTGTAAGTCCTGAGAACACTGCAATCACATAAAAGAAAATGCCGAAGCTACCGAGTGCCATATGAGCAATTTCAGTCTTCTTTATGCCCTCTTCAAAGAGAACTTTTCTTTTAATATAGCCCAGCACAAGAGTTATACTCAGAAGTACTGTGGATAGAGCTATTGAAATCACATGGGGCAGAAGGAAACCTGAGCTCCTGAAGGCATCTTTTGCTCCCGGAGTTGAGGATATAACCTGACTCTCGTAGCCGTAGTAGACGAAAAGGGCAATCAGGAATAGAGCATAGGCAGGGTAGGTGGCAAGTCTGTGCCTGCTCTCATCCTTTGATTTCTTTCCCTTGGCAACAGCATAGCCTTCTATGGACGCAAAGAGGAAAAGCAGCATGGCTATTGTTAAAATGTAGGCGTGATAGAGCATTCTCTCACCCAGAAAGAATTTC
>CAZCRG010000027.1:0-18207 GCA_964501105.1 Candidatus Hydrothermarchaeota archaeon
CAGCGCTATGGTCCCAATCCCCTTGCTGGTAAGAGGACCTCAGCAGAGTCATGGGGTCCTGGGCACGGTGCCTCGAGAGTGCCCAGAGTTAAGGGTTCAAGATACTCTGCCGCAGGCAGGGGTGCTTTTGCCCCCAGTACAGTTGGCGGTAGGAGGGCTCATCCTCCCACTGTGGAAAAGAATCTCTATGAGAAGATAAACAAGAAGGAAAAGAAGCTTGCCATTGCTTCAGCTCTTGCAGCTACTACTTCAAAGGAGCTTGTAGCAGCAAGAGGTCATAGAATTGATGCTGTAAAGGAGATACCTCTTGTGGTGGAGGATGGTCTGGAAGAGATAGCAAAAGCAAAGGAAGTAAGGGAAGTTTTTGAAGCTTTAGGTGTGTCTGATGACATTGAGAGAGCAAGAGTTAAGAAAATAAGAGCAGGTAAGGGGAAAATGCGAGGCAGAAAGTACAGAAAGAAGAAGTCCCTGTTAATAGTTGTGAGCCAGGATAAAGGAATCTTTAGAGGAGCAAGGAACTTCCCTGGTGTTGATGTGGTTCTTGCAAGGAATGTTAGTGCAGAGGACTTAGCACCTGGCACTCATCCTGGAAGGCTCTGCGTATATACTGAAAGCGCTCTCAAGGATATTGAAAGGAGGTTCTCATAATGCATCACGAGGAAATTATACTTTATCCCAGTGTAACAGAAAAGACAATGAAAACACTGGAGAGTGAGAACAAGCTTGTATTTATAGTGAATAGACAGGCAAATAAGAGACAGATAAAGGATGCAGTTGAGAAGCTCTATGAGGTTAAAGTTAGTGGCATAAGGACTGTAATCACACCCAAAGGTGAAAAGAAAGCCTTTGTGACGCTTGCTCCAGAGTTTAAGGCTGAAGAGATAGCTACAAGAATTGGAATATTTTAGGTGGTAATCATGGGCAAACGTATTACTTCCCAGAGGCGTGGTCATGGAGGGAGTGTTTATAGAGCTCCCTCTCACAGATATGTTACAGATTTAAAGTACAGAAAGTATGATGAAGTAGAGAGGACAGGCAGTGTAAAGGCCGTGGTAAAGGATATAATCCATGCTCCAGAGAGGAGTGCCCCTCTTCTGTGTATTGAGTATGAGGAAGGTGGCAAGGGTTATATGCTTGGCATAGAGGGTGTAAAGGTTGGGGATGTGATTGAGGTTGGAGCTAAGGCAAGGATAGCTCCCGGCAATGTTCTTCCTCTCGGTAGCATTCCTGATGGTACTCCAGTATGCAATATAGAGAACTTCCCGGGTGATGGCGGTTCTCTTGTTAGAGCCTCTGGCAATTATGCTCTTGTTATAAATCACGAAGGCGACAATGTCACAGTGCAGCTTCCCAGCGGTCATCTTAAGACACTGAGATCTGCCTGCAGGGCAACAGTTGGTGTTGTCGCTGGTGGTGGAAGGTTAGACAAACCTGTGATGAAGGCAGGTAAGCGCTACCATATGCTAAGCTCAAAGGCCAAGTACTGGCCAATAGTGAGAAAGGTTGCTATGAATGTTGTAAATCACCCCTTCGGTGGTGGTTCACATGCTCCTGGTAAGCCAACTACAGTGTCCAGGAGAGTACCTCCTGGAAGGAAGGTTGGACTTATAGCAGCCAGGCGAACTGGAGGGAGATAGATATGGCAAGAAAAGTTTTTAAGTATCGCGGTCACACCCTTGAGGAACTTCAGGAAATGGGAATTGATAAGTTTATAGAGCTTCTGCCTGCGAGACAGAGGCGCACTCTAAGAAGAGGCCTCTCGCCAAGGCAGAAGAAGCTTCTCCAGAAAATCAAGAGATTTAAGAATGGTGAAAAAGTTAAGCTGAGAACCCATGCAAGGGATCTGATTATACTCCCTGAGATGGTGGGCTTAACTATAGAGGTTCACAATGGAAAAGAGTTCCAGAGGGTTGAGATCAAAGAAGAAATGGTTGGTCACTATCTGGGTGAGTTCGCTCTGACAAGGAAAAGGGTACAGCACGGTTCCCCTGGTATGGGTGCTACCAGGTCAAGTATGTATGTGCCTCTCAAGTAGGGTGATTTAAGATGCCAAAACTTGGATATTCCTTTAAAGTTGAAGATGAAGGCAGAGTGGCAAAAGCTACTGGCAGAGCTCTGAGAATCTCACCAAAGTGGAGTATTGAACTTGCCAGAGAGCTTAAAGGAAAGAAACTTGCCCAGGCTAAGAGCTATCTCATGGATATAATTGCTCAGAGGCGCTCTCTGCCCCTGAAGCGCTTTAATAAGGGTGTAGCCCATAGAAGTGACCTTGTTAAAGCCTGTGCTGGAAGGTATCCCAAGAAGGCTGCCCAGCACTTCCTCAAGCTTCTGGAGAGTGCTGAGAAGAATGCAGAATATAAGGGGCTGGATGTTGAGAAACTCTACATAAAGCATGCTATGGCTCAGAGGGGTCCCATAATAAGGGGCTTCCGGCCCAGAGCCTACGGCAGAGCTTCGCCAAAGAACAGACAGACAGCCCATGTTCAGATAATTCTGGAGGAAAGGTGATCTCATGGCTCTTGAGAGGAAGTTCATTCAGGATAATTTAAGAAAATTGGAGGTTAAGGAGTACCTTCTCAAAGAGTTGAGCAGGGCAGGTATAGGTGAAATTGATATTCAGAGGACTCCCCTGGGCACAAGAGTAATTATCAATGCGAGAAGGCCTGGCCTTGTTATCGGTAAGAAAGGTCTTGCCATAAGAAAGCTCACCACCATCCTAAGAACTCGCTTTGGTCTTGATAATCCTCAGGTTGAGGTTAATGAGTTAGAGGTGCCAGAGCTCAACCCCATAGTGATGGCAAAACAGGTAGCTGATGCCCTTGAGAGGGGTATCAACTTCAGAAGGGCTGCCTATACTGCTCTCAGACAGATAAGAGAGGCAGGAGCAAGAGGCGCCGAGATAACCATATCAGGCAAGCTCACAGGTGAAAGAGCAAAGACTGTAAAGTTCACTGACGGCTTTCTCAAGCACTGCGGTGAGCCGGCCTTTAAGTTTCTGAGGGTTGGCTATGCTGTTGCTGCTCCCAAGCTAGGTGTCATTGGCGTTAAGGTAAAGATAATGCCGCCTGGTGTGAAGCTCCCCGATGATATAGAAATCAGAGACATAAAGTTTGAGGAAGAAGAAGAGGTCGAAGTTAAGGAGATGGAGAGAGAAGAAGTCAAGGAAATCATAGAGGAAATCAGAGAGCAGGAAGCAAAGGAAGAAGAGAAAGAAGTGGAGGAGAAAGAAGAGAAGGCTTCCAGTGAGCAGGCAGAGGAACAGGAAGAGGAGAAAGAGGAGACAGAAGTAAAGGCTGAAGAGAAAGAAGAGAAACAGGAGGCTTGAAGGTGGCCATACTGAGAGCAGAAGAAATCAGAGAATTGAGTATCGAGCAGATGCAGGAGAAACTTAAGGAGCTCAAGCAGGAACTTTTCAGTGAGCGTTCAAAGAAGGCTGCAGGCGGTGCACCAGAAAATCCCGGAAGGATTAGGGAAATAAAGCGTACCATAGCAAGGATAAATACAATAATGAGTGAAATCTCAAGGAAAGGAAGCTGAAATGATAACACCCAGGAATATCGTGAAACACGAACTCATAGGTCTCAAGTGTAGTGTAGTTGAGTCCAGTGACCCAACTCTCACTGGGCTCACAGGCATAGTGGTAGATGAAACAAGAAATATGCTGCACATTGAGGTAGAGGGTAAAGTAAAGAAGGTTCCAAAGGAGCACTGTGTATTTCTCTTTTATATTGAAGATAATGAGGTTACTGTTGAGGGCAAGAGAATACTTGCCAGACCAGAAGATAGAATAAAGAGGTGAAGCTTATGCGTGATATTGGTATAGATGTATCAAAGCCTGAGAAAGAATGCAACGATGATAACTGTCCCTTCCATGGGAGTCTCAAGGTTAGAGGTCAGATTATTGAAGGTATAGTTGTCAGTGACAAGATGAAGAGGAGTGTTGTTGTGGAGAGAAACTACCTCAGGTATATTAAGAAGTATGAGCGTTATGAGCGCAGGAGATCAAGAATCTTTGCTCATAATCCAGAGTGTATCTCTGCTGAGGTTGGCGATAAGGTTAAGATTATGGAGTGCAGGCCCATAAGCAAGGGCAAGAGCTTTGTTGTAGTTGAAAAGGAGGTAAGTTCATGAGAGCCTTTAAGGCAAAGGTTACCAGAGCCTTGCCCAGTGGAGCCAGACTTCTTGTGGCTGATAATACAGGTGCAAAAGAAATAGAGATTATCCAGGTTATTGGTTTAAAGGGTACAAGGCGAAGGATGCCCACTGCTGGCGTTGGCGACCTTGTTGTGGCCAGTGTTAAGAAGGGTACTCCTGAAATGAGGAAGCAGAAGGTGAATGCTGTAATAATAAGGCAGAGAAAGGAGTACAGAAGAAGAGATGGCACCAGGATAAAGTTTGAGGACAATGCAGCAGTTATAACCAATGAGAAGGGTGAGCCCAAGGGCTCTGAAATAAAAGGTGCTGTTGCAAAGGAAGCTGTTGAGAGGTGGCAGCAGCTTGCCAGTGCTGCCAGTATAATAGTGTAGGTGATGCTCATGGTATCAAAAAAGCCGGGTAAGCAGAGGAAAGCTCTTTACACTGCCCCCCTGCACAAGAGGCACAAGTTTCTCAGTGCTCCTCTCAGTGAGGAGTTGAGAAAGGAGTACAAGAAGAGGAGTATCCCAGTGCGCAAAGGCGACACAGTTAAGATAGTCAGGGGTGACTTTAAGGATACTGAGGGAGTAGTTCAGAAAGTTCTCCTTAAGGAGAGCAGGATATATGTTGCTGGAGCTGTAATTCCTAAAGCAGATGGTAGTGAACGCTTCTATCCAGTTCACCCTTCAAATGTTGTGATAACCAAATTAGAGCTCAAAGACGAAAAAAGAAAAAAGGTACTTGAGAGGTAGAAAAAATGAGCAGACATGCAAAAAGATTAACTGCACCAAAAACTCTGCAGATTCCAAGGAAAGAGCACAAGTTTATAGTCAAGCCCTCCCCAGGGCCTCACAATTATGAGACTTCCCTTCCTCTTCTGGTAGTGGTAAGGGATATGCTTGGGCTTGCTAAAAACTCAAGAGAAGCAAGGAAAATTATAAAGAGTGGTAAGGTTCTTGTTGATGGCAGAATTAGAAAGGACCACAAGTTCCCCATAGGTTTGATGGATATACTCGAGATTCCAGAGGCTGAGATAACAAAGATAGTCATGATAAACAGGAAGGGAAGGCTTGTCCTCAGAGATATAGATAAAGAGGCAGCCAGAACAAAGCTCTACAAAATAAGAAATAAGACAATTCTCAAGGGCGGAAATCTTCAGCTCAATCTTCATGACGGAACAAACCTCTTAATACCTGTGGAGAACCCTGAAAACCCTGAAGAAGATATTTATGACACCAAGGATACCCTCATTGTTACCCTTGGTGATAAGAAGATAGAAAAGCACATTAAATATAAAGAAGGCAACCTTGCCTATATCACAGGTGGCTCTCACAGAGGTGAGATAGCCAGAATAAAAGAAATAAAGAAGGTAAGAAGCCCGATTCCCAATGAGGTTGTTCTGGAAGGAAAGGATGGCAGGACTTTTGAGACCATAGAGGATTATGTCTTTGTTATAGGCGAGGAAAGTTCAGCTCTGCCTGAGGAGGTGTTCTCATGAACCCCATGAGGCAGCTCAGAATAGCCAGTGTTACAGTAAATATGGGTGTAGGTGAAGGAGGAGAAAGGCTAGTCAAGGCAGAAAAGCTCCTTGAACAACTTACTGGGCAGAAACCAATAAGGAGAATAGCTAAAAAGACAATTCAGCCCTTTGGAATAAGGAAGGGCTTACCCATAGCCTGTAAGGTTACTCTCAGAAAGGATAAAGCTATAGATTTCCTGAAACGTGCTTTTGAAGCAAAAGATAATAGACTTAAAGCCAGAAATTTTGATGAACTTGGAAATTTTTCTTTTGGTATCAGAGAACATATTGATTTACCCGGGGTAAAATATGACCCAAATGTTGGTATTTTTGGGATGGACATAAATGTGTGTATAGAGAGGCCAGGCTATAGAGTAAAGAAGAGATCCCTCAGAAAATCAAAGATAGGTAAAAAGCACTTGGTTACAAAGGATGAATCCATAGAATTCATAAAAAAGGAATTTAATGTCCAGGTGGAGGATTGAGATCATGGAAGAGAAAAAGAGAGTGGGCAAGGGCACAAGAAAGTGCAGAAGATGTGGTTCTCATGGCCCTGTTATAAGGAGATATGGGCTTTATATTTGCAGACACTGTTTCAGAGAAATTGCTCCAGAAATAGGATTTAAAAAATATGAGTGAGGTGCATTTTAATGCAGATAGATCCACTGGCAGATGCATTATCTAACCTGAAAAATAATGAGCACGCAGGTAACTTAAGCTGTATAATTAAACCATCTTCAAAGCTAATAGGCAATGTCCTTAAGGTTATGCAGGAGTATGGTTATATTGGAGAGTTTGAGTATATTGATGACGGCAAGGCTGGGATTTTCAGAGTACAGCTAAATGGAAAAATAAATGATTGTGGCGTTATAAGGCCTAGGTACCCTGTTGGTGCACTGGAATTTGAGAAGTTTGAAAAACGTTTCCTTCCTGCCAGAGATTTTGGTATTCTTGTAGTTTCAACCACTCAGGGTATAATGTCTCACGAAAAAGCCAAAGAGCTAAATATAGGCGGCAGGCTGGTTGCCTACGTTTACTGAGGTGGAAGCCATGGCGCAGATTCCTTTATTAAAAGAAGTAGTTGAGCCCCCTGAAGGAGTAAGCTTGACCCTTGAGGGTGATGAGGTAGTTGTGAAAGGCCCCAAGGGAGAGTTGAAGAGGAAACTTTACTATCCTGGCATAAAGCTTACCCAGGAGGGCAACAGTATAGTTATTCTGTCCTCCTTCCCCAGAAAAAGACAGCTTGCTATGATTGGCACCTTTGTTGCCCATATAAAAAATATGATTAAAGGTGTAACAGAGGGCTTCACCTACAAGCTTAAGGTGGTTTATTCCCACTTCCCTGTAACTGTTAAGGTGCAGGGTAATGAAGTTATGGTTGAGAACTTTCTGGGCGAAAAGGTGCCAAGAAAGACTGAAATCTTTGGAAACTGTACAGTGAAGGTAAAGGGACAGGAGATTATAGTTGAAGGAATAAACAAAGAGGAAGTTGGGCAGACAGCAGCCAGGCTTGAGCAGCTTACAAAGGTAAAGAACAGAGACAGGAGAATCTTCCAGGATGGCATATATCTTGTAGAAAAGGGTGATAAAAATGAGTAAAAGGAAACCAGAGTTTAAAAGAGTTGACTATCACAGGCATAAAAAGCTGAGGCGCTCTGGATGGAGAAAGCCCAGAGGAATCCAAAATAAATCGAGACGTTACAAAAAGGGAAAATTCCTATCGCCCAGTATTGGTTATGGTAATAAATCTACTGAGAAGGGTAAGCATCCCTCAGGCTACTTTGAAGTTCTGGTAAGTAATGAAAAAGAGCTTAATGAAGTTGATAAGGAAACCCAGGCTGTGAGGTTCTCCTCAAAACTTGGTAAGAGAAAGAAGTCTCAGCTCTATGCGAAGGCTCAGGAACTGGGCCTGAAGGTATTAAATCCACCAAAGGAGGCTTAAGATAATGACTCTGCTTACACAGCGAAGGCTTGCTTCAGAGCTTCTCAAGGTTGGAATGAATAGAGTGTGGTTTGACCCTGAAGCTACTGAAGAGATTGAAGCAGCTGTCACAAGAGATGACATAAGGGCACTGATAGCTGATGGCGTGATAAAGGCAAGGCCCATAAAGGGCACAAGCAGAGGAAGAGCAAGAAAGATAGCTCTTCAGAAGGCCAAGGGAAGAAGGCGCGGTCATGGTAGCAGAAAGGGCTCCAAGGGTGCCAGATTCCCCAGAAAGAGAAGGTGGATTGTCACCATAAGGGCTTTAAGGAAAGAACTCTCCTCTCTCAAGGAGAAGGGTGAGATAACCCCCAGCACCTACAGGAGGCTCTATCTCCTGGCAAAGGGTGGTACCTTCAAGAGCAGGGCTCATCTAAAACACTACATAAAAGAACAGGGTTTAATTAAAGGGTGATTGTAATGGCAAGAGGACCGAGATACAGAGTTCCCTTCAGAAGGAGAAGGGAAGGAAAAACTGATTACAGGAGAAGGCTGAAGCTTCTCCTCTCAAGAAAGCCCAGAGCAGTAGTTAGAGTAAGTACAAAGCATGTTACTTCTCAGATTGTTGAATTCTCCCCTGATGGTGATAAGGTAATAGTTTCTGCAAATTCAAAGGAGGTTCAGAAGCTGGGATGGAAAGGCTCTGGTAAGAGTTTACCAGCCTGCTATCTTGTTGGCTTTCTGCTGGGCAAAAAGGCTCAGGAGAAGGGTATTGAGGAGGCCATTCTTGACCTTGGGCTTCTTTCACCAATTCCAGGTACAAGAGCCTTTGCTGTCCTTAAAGGTATAGTCGATTCAGGCCTTAATGTCCCCCACGGTGAAGACATATTCCCGAGTGATGAAAGGATAAGGGGAGAGCACATAGCAAATTACGCCAAGCAGTTGAGTGAGAAGGATAGAAAGAAGCGCTTCTCTCAGTATATATCCAGAGGCCTGGATCCTGAAAAATTGCCTGAGCACTTTGAAGAAGTGCTCAATAAGATAAGAGGTGCATGATCATGGAAGAAACTGAATGGCTCCCTAAAACAAAGCTTGGTAGGATGGTCAAAAGCGGCGAGATCAAGAGTATTTCAGAAGTATTTAAAGTTGGTCTTCCAATAATGGAACCTGAAATTGTGGATATCCTCCTGCCAGATCTTGAGGAGGAGGTTATTGATATTAACATGGTTCAGAGGATGCATAAATCTGGAAGAAGAGTCAGATTCAGAGCCACTGTTGCAGTTGGGAATAAGGATGGTTATGTAGGTCTTGGCAAGGGCGTAGCCAGAGAGGTAGGCCCTGCAATAAGAAAGGCTATCAAGAATGCTAAAATGAATCTCATTGAGGTAAAGCGCGGCTGCGGCTCCTGGGAATGCGGCTGCGGCACACCCCATACTGTTCCCTTTGCCATAACTGGCAGAGCAGGAAGTGTAAGATTAACTTTAATGCCAGCACCCAGAGGCGTTGGCCTTGTGTGCAACAATGTGGCAAAGAGAATACTGACTCTGGCTGGTATCCAGGACGTATGGTCAAGAAGCCTGGGACAGACCAAGACTACAGTTAACAACGCCAGAGCCACCTATGAAGCTCTGAAGAACACCAACACAGTAAAGCTTCAGAAAGAAAGGATCACTTCCATAGGTATAGTTTCAGGGAAGGTGGCTTAAATGAAGCGCCTGGCTGTGGTGAGAGTTAGAGGCAGTATAGATGTTAGAGGAGATATTAGAGATACCTTTAAAATGCTTAACCTCACAAGGGTTAATCACTGCACCTTCATAGATGATAGACCCACCTATAAGGGCATGCTCCAGAAGGTTAAAGACTATGTAACCTGGGGCGAAGTCAGTGCTGAAGATGTGGAGTTCATCCTTAGGCATAGAGGTGAACTTGAGGGTAAGAAGAAGCTGACTGACGAGTATGTGAAGGAGAACACCTCCTTTGAAAGTATAGCTGACTTCGCCAAAGCCTTTGTTGAGTTTAAGGCTGAACTCAGCGACATACCCAAGCTCAAGAAGGTTTTCAGACTCCATCCGCCAAGGAAAGGTCATAAAGGCGGAATAAAGAGGAGCTTCAGAGAAGGAGGTTCTCTGGGCTACAGGGGCAGTGAAATTAGAAATCTGCTGTATAAGATGAGGTGATTTTCATGGCTCACAAGCACAGGAAGATAAGGAAGAAGATAGGTCACAGAACCTGCGGTAGAGGCTCTCACAAGAAGAATAGAGGCGCCGGCAACAGAGGCGGAACTGGAATGGCAGGTACCCATAAAGGCAAGTATACCTGGGTTGTTAAGAATGCTCCCAGATACTTTGGCAGGTACGGCTTTAAGCTTCCTGAAGAGGTAAAGGACATCTACAGGAGTATCAACATTGGTGAGCTGGATGAGATTGCTTCAGAGCTTCTTGCCGAAGGAATTGCCAGGGAGGGCAGTGAGGGCCTTGAGATAGATATTACAGCCTTAGGCTGTGAGAAGGTTCTGGGCAGAGGTAAAGTAACAAGAGCTTTAGTTGTTAAGGCGCCACGATTTTCAGAGTCAGCTGTAAAGAAAATAGAAGAAGCAGGTGGAAAGGCAGTGGTTCTGGAGTGAAACTATGGGAGTTCTCCATAATTTTGAGGATATTTTAACCAGTCTGCCTGAGGTAGAACGACCAAGAGTTCCTCTGGGCTTCAAGGATAAGCTCAAGTGGACAGGTATAATTCTTGTTATTTACTTTGTGATGAGCAATGTAATGCTCTATGGTTTAGACCATGATAAGGCTGTAAACTACTTCGGTGCCATGCAGACTATTCTTGCCAGCAAGTTTGGAACACTTATAACTCTTGGTATTGGCCCCATTGTAACAGGCTCAATTATTCTTCAGATACTTGTTGGTGGTAAACTAATTGACCTTGACTTAAGTAATCCTCGAGATAAGGCAATATATCAGGGAACCCAGAAGATTCTTTCTCTTGCCTTTACTATCTTCGAAGGTGGAGTAATGGTAATTATGGGTGCTCTACCTGCTCAGAATGGCGACCCCTTCTATCAGTTTCTAATAATTGCCCAGCTGGCTGTAGCAGGAGCCCTGATAATATACATGGATGAAGTGGTTTCGAGATGGGGATTTGGTTCAGGTATAGGATTGTTTATTGTAGCTGGTGTATGTGAGCAGATAGTCTATAGAAGTATATCACCGGTAAAAACAGGAGAGCAATATGCAGGTTTGATATTAAATACTTTTAATCAGTTACTGTTTAAAGGAGCAGGGTTCAATGCCCTGCTTGATTTAACTCCTTTGCTTGGAACAATAATTGTTTTTCTTTTTGTAGTTTATGTTGAAAGTGTTCGTGTTGAAATACCTCTGACATATGGCAGGTTCAGAGGTGCCAGGGGCAGATTTCCAATAAGATTTATATATGCAAGCAATATTCCGGTAATCTTTGCAAGTATTCTAATGGCCAATGTCCAGCTCTGGGCAAGACTTCTCGATAATCTTGGCTATCCTATTCTGGGCACAGTTGGCACAGGAGGTCCAAATACCTACACAGGAATAGTAAAATACTTTACCTATCCCACGCCAATATACAGGGCTGACTTTGATCCAGTGCATGCTATAATTTTTGCTATTATTCTAGTAATCCTTTCAGTACTGTTTTCAATTTTCTGGGTTGAAACTGCAGGTATGAACGCCAAAACAGTAGCAAGACAACTTCATAGTGGCGGAATGCAGATACCTGGGTTCAGGGGCGATGTGAGAATTATAGAGAGAGTGCTTCAGCGCTATATTCCTGCAGTTACAGTGCTTGGCGGTGCCACTGTTGCTCTACTTGCAGCTTTTGGCGATTTAACTGGCGCTCTCGGTGGAGGAACTGGTGTTCTTCTTACTGTGGGCATACTTTACAGGATGTATGAGGATATGGCAAAGGAGCAGCTCTTTGAGCTCCATCCCATGATGCGTAAAATTCTTGGAGATGTAATATGAGGTGATAGATATGAAACTTGTTGTGGTTACAGGAATACCTGGCGTAGGAAAGACCACAGTGTTAAATGGTGCTCTTGAAAAGCTGGGAGAAGATTTTAAGGTTGTAAATTACGGAGATAAGATGCTCTCAGTGGCTCTTGAGAGAAATCTTGTGTCCAACAGAGATGAAATGAGAAAGCTTCATCCTGATGTGCAGAAAGACATCCAGAGGGAAGCTGCCAAAGCTATAGCTGAAGAAGCTAAAAATAGCAATGTTGTTGTGGATACCCACTGCACCATAAAAACTCCAAGGGGTTACCTCCCTGGCCTACCAAGCTGGGTACTTGAGGAGCTCAGACCCACTCAGTTTATAGTAGTGGAGGCTGACCCTGAGGAGATAGCAGGTAGAAGAAGGAAAGATGAAACAAGAATTAGAGATGAAGATACAGTTGAGGAGATAAGGGAGCATCAGGAGATTAATAGAGCTACTGCTATGGCCTATTCTATGCTCACGGGTGCAGTAGTAAAAATTGTCCAGAACCACGACAATAAGCTTGAAGAGGCCATTGATGTGCTAATGAAGGCGATATAAATGCCTACCAGTTTTTTAATGCCAGTTTTCAATATTATGACACAGGCTCTTGGCTGGCTATTCCATTTAACTCAGGATGAAAAGCTCAACTATATGCTGGGAGTATTCTTTATAGCAACTGCTATCTCCATCTTTATAACTCTGGTTACCAATAAGGTGGTGGACCAGAAGAAGATGAAAGCCACAAAGGAGAAGATGAAGGAATACCAGGAGAGGATGAAGAAAGCTCAGAAGAATGGAAATATGAAAGAGCTTAACAAATTAAACAAGGAGATGCTATCTCTCCAGAGTGAGATGTTTTCCAACAGTTTTAAGCCAATGCTCTATACTATGCTTCCCATACTGCTACTCTTCTCCTGGCTCAGGTATTATATTCCTTCTGACATAAAAGTAGTGGAGCTTCCCTTCTATCTTCCCATCTGGGGAAACCAGCTTGGCTGGTTTGGATGGTATTTCTTGAGTTCAATTGCAGTTTCACCAATAATAAAGAAAATTTTGAATCTGGAAATGTAGGAGGTTAAAGAATGGTTGAGCCCAGATTAAGATCAGGTTCCATGAAGGCAACTGCTAAAAGAACACCTGGTGGTAGGGTGGTTGTTCACTACAGAAAGAAGAGAGCAAAGGCTGCTAAATGTGCCAGATGCGGCAAGAAACTGCAGGGCATGAAAATTCTTCGGCCCTGGGCTCTCAAAAGAATAAATAAGTCAAAGAAAAAGGTTAACCGACCCTATGGTGGTTACCTTTGCTCAAGCTGCATGAGGGTCGAGATAAAGGCAAGGGTAAGAGGAGAATGATAATTACCATCTCAGGCCCTATAGGCAGCGGAAAGACAACAGTAGCTAAAGCTCTTTCAGAGAAATTCAATCTCAGACATATCAGCGCAGGGAAGGTTTTCAGGGACATGGCAAAAGAGCGCAAAATGAGCCTTCAGGAGTTCTCAAAGCTGGCTGAGGAGAACCCAGAGATAGACAGAGAGGTAGACCAGAGGCAGATTGCCCTAGCTAAAAATGGCAATGTGGTTATAGATGGGAGGCTCTCAGCTCATCTCATAAAGGATGCTGACCTGAGAATATGGCTCAAAGCGAGTATTGAGGAGAGGGCAAGAAGAGTATCAATGCGTGAAAATATCTCCTATGAGGTTGCTCTGAAAGAAACTCTTGCCAGAGAGGCCAGTGAAAAGAAAAGGTATAAGGAGATTTATAATATTGATATTGATAATCTTGAGCCCTACGACGTAGTCCTCAATACTGAACTATGGGATGCTGAGAATATTATAGAGGTAATAACCAATATGGTAACTTCCTCCAGGATATGGATGAAGCCAAGCCGCGAGGCAAGGTGGACTGAAAAGGAGTGAAGAGGTGATATAAATGCTGGATATAGGAAGAGTATGTGTAAAACTTGCAGGAAAGGAAGCTGGAAAGAAGGTTGTGATAGTTGACCTGGTGGACAAGAACTTTGTTCTTGTAGATTCTCCCTGGGTCAAGCGAAGGAGATGCAATGTTAAGCACTTAGAGCCTCTTGATACAGTTCTTGAGATTTCAAGAGGAGCTTCTACTGAGGAAGTTGAGAAGGCTCTAAAGGAAAATGGGATAGAAGGTTAAGATGCAGAAACTGCCTTCAGAAACAGAGAGAAAGCTTATTACTCTATCCAGAGCCACCACCGATAAGAGCTTTGGTAAGGAGCCTGAGAAGCGAAGCATCGAGGAGCATATCAGGTATGGATTTATAAACCTCGATAAACCTCGTGGGCCCACTTCTCATGAGGTGGTGGCCTGGGTAAAGAAAATTCTTGAGATTAAGAAGGCAGGTCATGGCGGTACCCTCGACCCCAAGGTGTCGGGGGTCTTGCCTATAGCTCTTGAAGAATCCACAAAGGTCTTGGGCTCCCTTCTAAGAGCAGGCAAAGAGTATGTCTGCGTAATGCGCCTCCATGGAGATGCTGAGGAAGAGAAGATCAAGAAAGTTTTTTCTGAGTTTACGGGGGAGATAATTCAGCGTCCACCAGTAAGAAGCTCTGTGAAGCGGCAGCTGAGAAAGAGAAAAATTTATTATCTGGAATTTCTGGAGAGGGATGGAAGAGATGTTCTCTTTAAGGTGGGATCCGAGGCAGGCACCTATATAAGAAAACTATGCCATGATATGGGGGAGGTCTTAGGAACAGGTGCCCATATGATTGAGCTTCGCCGCACCAAGAGTGGAAACTTGACTGAGGATGATATAGTTACACTTCATGACCTTAAGGATGCCTACATCTTCTGGAAGGAAAATGGGATTGAGGAATTTTTGAGAAAAACAATTATACCTGTTGAAAGGGTGGTGAACTTCCTTCCCAGTGTTGTGGTAAGAGACAGTGCAGTGGATGCTCTCTGCCACGGCGCGCCTCTTGCAGTGCCTGGAATTGCCAGGGTGGATGCAAAGCTGGAGAAGGGCCAGTTGGTAACTGTTATGACTCTCAAGGGAGAGCTTATAGCCACAGGCATAGCTCAGATGGATACTGCTGAGATTCTGAGCGAGGGTAAAGGCATATCTGTTAAGACTGATAGAGTTATTATGAAACCTGGAACCTATCCAAAGTTCTGGAAGAAGAGGGAAGAGTGATATTACAGGTTATTTATGTTTAAAGGATTTTATTCAGAAAAATTTTAAAAAATTGTAACTGCAGATGGGGAATCATTAAAGGGACGAAGTCCCTTCTTATTGTTAACATTAGACAAAATATCCGAAATGAATATTTAACATAGTAAACAACTTTTGAGAAAGAAGATGTTAAATTTAACAAATAGAGATGGTGGTTCAATGCGATTGAAAGTGCTGATAGAGAATACAGTTGCAAATCCCATAGGTGTGTGTGGTGAACATGGTTTGTCTATGCTTATAGAGTTCAGAGGCAGGCGTTTTCTCTTTGACACCGGACAGAGTGATAGAATTGTGGAGAACGCAGTATTGATGGGAGAAGACCTAAGCAAACTGGACGGTGTGATAATAAGCCATGGGCACTACGACCACACAGGTGGTTTAAAGGCTGTACTTGAAGCCACAGGTGGCTGCAGGGTTTATGCTCATCCTGAGATATTCCAACTACGGTATGGTAAGGAGCCCTTTAACCGATTTATTGGTGTGCCCTTTAGAAAGGAAGACCTCGAGAGTATTGGTGCCGAGTTAGTATCCGTTGTGGAGCCTCTAGAGATTGCCCCAGGTTTGTGGATAAGCGGGGAGGTTCCCAGGAGAACAGAGTTTGAAGGTGAGGATAGAAATCTGTATGTGGTTGAGAATGGAAGAGAAAAGCCAGATCCTCTGAGAGATGACCTGAGTGTGTATGCAAAAGTGAGGGCTGGCATAGTAATAATCCTTGGCTGTGCACATTCAGGAATTGTGAATATAATTGAGCATGCCAGAGAGGTTACAGGTGATGACAGAATTTATGGTATAATAGGTGGCACTCATCTGGGACTTGTAGATGCAGAACGCAGAAAGAAGAGTCTGGAGTACCTAAAAAATCTCAATCTTGGATTAATAGCTCCAAACCACTGCACAGGGTTGGAGGTGTCTTCTGAGCTCAAAGTCACCTATGGTGATATTATGAAGTTTGCCTCTGTGGGCTTGGAGTTTAAGTTTTAGCTGTGGTGTTAGCCTGAGAGAGATCACTAACAACAATAAAAATGGGATTTAAATTTTTGAAGGCTAAGTCACAGTCACCAGCGAACTCATAGCTTTTTCTTATGTATTTTAAGGTGCTCCTTGAACCTACACCTAAGCAAGTCTATGTATGCTTTATTTTGGGCTAAAACCCAGTGAAATAACAATGCCCGTAAAAAGTACACTTAAAGCGCATGCTTTTTTAACAGATTCCATTGTATACCAATGTTGTTTAGACAAAGCGAAAATTTTGTGTTTCTATGCACAATTATAACGGAATTGCAAATGTACCTTTATATCGTGCGTTTTGTTTTTAATATGAAATCTGAAAATTTACAGGTGATATGCATGTATTTTTACACTGGCTTGTGGAGGGAGTTTTTACAAAATTAAGCGGGCCTGCGGGGAATTGAACCCCGGCCTCCGGGTCCGAAGCCCGGAAGTCTATCCGCTAGCCTACAGGCCCATTACTTCACAAGGTCCTCTCTAAGCTCATCTGGGAGCATGTGAGGAATATCATCTATGATGGGATACCACCTGCTGCATGCCTTGCAGATAAGCACCTCACCCTTAATAGGCTTTAAATTTTCTCCGCACTTGGGGCAGGCTTCACCTTTAAAATCTCTGGCATAATACCTTATGTCATCCTTCTCACAGTAGTAGAAGTCTTCATCAGCTTTATACTCAATATCCCCCTTGCACATTGGGCAGGCGAGAATCTCAAGAAGTTCATTACTCAGTGGCATCTTCAACCTCCTCTAAAACCTTCTCTGCAATCTTTAAATCCTCATTATAATTAACATTTACAGCTAATCTGGGATTACTTACCACGAGATAGCACTGCTCACCTTCAAGGTACTCTCCATCTAAAACATTTATACCAGTTGGAATGCCCTCAGGGAGCTTTATATCAGCCCTTAAGCCCAGTTTTTTATATACCTCCTCTCTGCAGAGTACAGCTAAGGATGGGCAGCCTCGAGAGGTATATTCGCTGAGCACATATTTAATATCCTTCTTTCTGATGAGGGGCAGGTCGCTGGTTAGAGTTATAGTTTTACCCAGCCTCAGCTTTCTCAAAGCATAAGTTAAATCTTCAACATAACCCTTAGCAGGTGTAATAATAACCTCCATGCCCTTTTCTTCAAGATAAGCTTTTGTTTCAGGGGTATTTTCTGTTACTGCTACAGCTACTCTTTCTATTTCTTCAATATCAAGAGCTTCAATTATGCAGTCTATCATGGGCTTTCCTCTAAAATTAAGAAGGGGTTTCTCAACCTCCAGCTTCAATCTTCTCGCTTTACCTCCTGCCATGATAAGGGCTGAGAAGCTCATAACAGCACCAGAAGAGTAGCAGTTCTGACAATCTCGTTGATGGCACCAAGAATGTCGCCTGAGATGCCCCCGAAGTTCTTCTCTGCATTCCTCACCATAATAAAGCTTAAAGCCACAGCAGTTATAAGCACGTAAGGTGCTTTCAGAAAGGCCAGGGCGAGAAGAGGCAGGTAGGCTAAAAAGGCTTTGAATAGAAGAGGGTGGTTCCCCTTAATATGATTGAGAAAAATACTCCCCATGCCTTTATGACTTGCCTCTTTAGAGATGTAGCAGGAGAACACCATTGAAAACTTGGCAGTGCTTTCAGCAATGACTAGCTGGGATAGAAAGCCAAAGCTGTGTTTGATAACCAGAAAGCCAGCAAGAAGAACAAAAAAGCCAGTGGCAAAGGCAGAAACCCCGTGATTTAAATCGTGCATAGCCTTGAGCTTTTTCTCCCTGTCACCTCTTATAAAAAGAGCATCTGCCCAGTCAAGCAAGCCGTCGAGATGGTGAAAACCTGATAAGATATAGAGAGAGGCGAGAGCTACAAGAACAGCTATGTCCCGTGGAAAAAAGTAGGTGAAAATGAGAGCAGCAAGAGAAGCCAGAACACCTATCACAGCACCTGCCACTGGGAAAGTCCATGAAGCTTGGGCTACCTTTTCAACTCTCTCCATACCTACTGGTATTATGCTGAGAAAGCCGAGAGTAGCTCTTAGACTCTTTAACATGCTCATTCTTTGGCAGGAGAACCTTAAAAATACTTCCCTTGGGATTGTTATCTTCAACCCAAACTTTGCCAGAGTGCATATCTACAATAGTTTTGACAATTGCTAAACCAAGTCCACTCCCCTTTACGCCATGTTTATCTTTTCTTATAAATCTTTCAAATATAGATTTTTTATATTTGTCTTTTATACCAGGTCCTTCATCTTTTACTTCTACAAGACAGTCGTAACCTCTATTAGTTAGAACTATCTCAACTGTTGTATCAGGATAAGAATACTTAATTGCATTCGAAAGAAGATTAGAAAATACCTCTTTTATGATTAAACTACCCATTCTATTGCAATTATAACCTTTCAATATTATATTAATATTTCTATCTTTA
>CAZCRG010000028.1:0-4964 GCA_964501105.1 Candidatus Hydrothermarchaeota archaeon
GTGGATTTTTAAAATAATTGTTTTTCCTGAAGAAGTTTTTAGGATAAATCCTGCTTTGTTGGATTTTTCTAATCCAAAAATATACCCTGGATTTGTTGTCATGTTTGTAACTTATGTGCTCGTTTCTAAAGCACTTCAAAAAATTTTAGGAGGGGATGGAAAATGAGAATTTGTATTTAACTTGGGTTGCCTTTATTGTTTGTGTTTTGGCTATAGCCCCTGCATTTGCACAGACAAATACGACATCTCAAGACGATGCATCCATCATACACTTACAAACAGCAATACTTAAGACTTTTGTCCTGATACAGGGGATATATGCATGGCAGAAAAAAGAGTAGCTACTCCATATAACACTAAGTCTCTGATTCTTTTATAAGTCTGTCTATCTCAGAGCAGGCATGAAGCTAACAATTGCTGGAACTGGAGGCGCAGGTAAAACCACACTTGCTGTTGCTTTTGCACAGCTTACTACTGCTCAGGTTTATGACTGCGACCCTTTATCTGGATTGCGAGCGATTCTGCAGGAATGCAGAACCTGCAGGGATATACTTGCTCAGCCCTGTGTTATAGACACGAGAGCATGCGAGAGCCTGCTTAGATTCCTGCTTGAGCGTCCAGAAGTCAGAGTGCTTGTGATAACAACCCCTGACCCGCATAAGGTGGAGGAGACCAGGGAGCTACTTAGAAGCTTTGAGCAGGTGGAAATCACAAATCCTATAGTGGGCTATGTAGTGAACAAGGTCAACAAGGGTGACATGGAGGTCTCTCTGCCAGGGCTGAAGAATCTTGCAGAAATTCCTGCTTCACAGAGAGTTTTCAGAGCAATGAATGAGAGAAAACCGGAGGATATACTCAGAGATAAAAAGTTCGCAGGAGCCGTTGAAGAGCTTGCTGAAAAACTGGGGTTGCCGCTGAAGGCTAAGAAAAAAGGGATTTTCGGGCAAAGGAAATGAGCACGGCTGAGAGATTCTACTGGCTTATGAGAAGTCTTGCCATAGCAGAGTTTGATTTTCCCGGAGTTATTAAAGAAATAGAGATTCTCACCGGGCTACATGGTATGAGATATTCTCCTGGAGAACTGGAATCTGCCTCACTGACTTTAGCACTGCCGGCAGCTTTTCTTCTTCTGCTCTCTCTGCTTGCGAACATCTTTCTACCAGTAGCCCTTCTTCTGCTTACAGCCTCTGTAGCCCTGCTCTTTGTCCCAAAGATTCTGCTCAACTTTGAGAGGGTGAGCTTCCTCTCCGACTTCCTCAACTTTACTGTAATGTTTCTGATGACAACAAAGTTCAAAAGCCAGTATCATGCTTTTATCTCTGCTGCTGAGCGGGCACAGTCTGTGATAATTAAAAGAGCACTCTCAGCATTACAGCTTGGAAGTGCAAGCACAGTGAAAGAAGCCCTCCATATAATAAAAAAAGAGAGTGAAATTTTTGGATACCACATACCTGCTATTGTAGGGATGATTGTAGCCGAGATTGAAAAGCCAGATCCAGACTACAGCCATGCTCTCAAAGAAGTCATTTCAGCCTACCGTAAGATGGGCGCTGACGATACACAGAGGTTCTCCAGAGCTATGAATATCGCCCTTGCTCTTATAGGATTGTCACCTGCAGTTCTTCTACTACTTGTTCCCTTCTCCCTGAGCTTCTTTGGTGTAAATCCCACAGTAGGTTTCATAACAGGCTCAGTACTGATGCTCTCTCTTGTGGTGGTTGCCGCTGTGGTTCTGTCTGCAAGCCTTCCCTCTGCAGTAGTCACGGAGCAGCAGGTTGATGAAACTCTTGCAGAGACTCTGCTTGGTGTGAGGAGAACTTTTCCACGGGAAATTCTCAGCGGTAGACAGGTTTTTGTGATTATCGCAGTTACAACTGTGCTTTCACTATTTAATCCTGTTTTTTTTGCTGCTGTTGGCCTTGCGCTGGTGTTCTATGCTCTACCATCCCTCGACACAGAAAAAATGTTTTCAGCCTCCCTATTACTGATGCATGAACTCTATGAAGTACTGCTCAGAGCTTCTGGCAGGTTGCTGAGAGACTCCGGTTTTGAGCAGGCTTTCTCCATGCATGCCAGAGCCGCAAGACTGCTCAGAGCAGGAGTGGCTCAGAGGCTTATACCCTTCGGTGAGGTGGAAGCTATCAGTACTATGATTGCCGAGATGCGGCACTATGGGAGGGAACTTGGAAAGGCAATCTCTGAGGTCTCAGGCTTATTCAACGAGCTTATATCTGTCAGAATATCACTTCTAAGTCAGCTTAGAGGTTTTAGAGCAACTACTATAATGCTATTCTTTATGTTGCCTTTTGTGTCCGTGCTTGCCGTATATATGGTGAAGATTCTCTCTGGTGGCGGTGTTATAGAGAAAACTGGCGAAATACCAGAACTCGGGACAAAGATTCTCGCTCTTGGCAGGGCTAACCTGAGAGTGGTTGGCACAGCTACCGGTACTGCCAGCCTGTTCTCAAGCCTTTTCATAGCAACTCTGGCAAGCTATGCAACAGGTGTTTACTACAGAGGTAAGTACAGATACTACCTGCTCTATGCAGGAATGGCTCTTGTGCTCTATGGTATTGTTATGTTCTTCCTGGTGGGCTAAATATGAGGAAAGTTCACATAATACTACCAATACTACTGGTTCTTGCAACTCTGGTTCTGGTAATACTCAAAAGTACAATGGGGAGTGGTGAAATTTCATGCAGGATTGTAGCCAGCTACGATGAGCAGGGTAGATATCTGCTCGTAGACCCTGAAGGGGTGGTGAGCATCAAGGAGCTGAGGGCTGGAGATGAAGTTTTTTCATCATCTGAAGAGAAAGATACTTTTATGCTCAGGTACCCCTGGAAGCCAGGGGAGAGGCTGAAGATTTCCGCAAAAACCAGCAGGGGAAAGTGTACTGCCGAGGTTACTGCACCAGAGCTTGAGAACAAAGTAAGGGTGCATGCTCAAGCTCTGCCAGGCGTGCTTGTCATAAATGTGGATTCTACAGGCCTGACACCAGAGGTGAGGATTCTCGGCAGGGTAAGAGGTGCTGAGATTCTTGAGGGCTCTATCTTCACTGACAACAGCTTTGTGAGCAGGGTGAAGAGAGAACTACTCGAGGTGTTCAGAAGGCTTGGAATTAGTGGCGGCAAAGAAGTATGCCTGGCCACAGGAGGTGTTATTGACGAAGAGCACATGAAGGATTGTAAAGAGGTTGTTTACTTCGGGGCACATCCACCCGGCAAGTACTACATCAACCCCTCTGGTGGGGTGAGCTTCAGGGAAATAAAAGGCTATGGTGAAAGTGAGAGCACCTGCACCTTCAGAGGCGAGACTGTTACAAGCCTGTGGTATCCCACTAACGAGCAGATAGATGAGGTTCTTGCCTGGAGGGAGGATGGAAGGCCCTGTGTATATAAGGAGGGCAGACTCGTTGCCTTCACTTTCCCCATTGATCAGCTCACCTCTCCACGAAAGGCAGCCTCTCTCCTTCTGGATTATGTGCTCGGTGGGGAGGCTCTCTATCAGGGCGAAGATGAGTATGTTCAGGCTGAGATTGCAAAAGAACTTCCCGCAGGAAACTACAGCATTGTGGTTCTGGGTTACCTGGGAAGGTATCTTGAGCAGGTGAGCGTCGAGCAGGTAAGAGTTCCAGAAGCCAGAGCAGTGCTGGACATCCGCAGAGAAGGCAGTGATGCAATCGTGGGAGTGGCAGGAACAGGTGGCGTGCTCAGTATAAGAGAAATTGGAGGAAAAGAAAAGAGAAGCTACTCTGTAGAAAGCGGGAAACTATACAGGATTGAACTCAGCCCAGGGGAGTGGCTGATCACGCTGAGTAGGGGTAACACGACTCTTATATCGAGGATACTCAGCATCCCGAGTTACTCCCTGGAAAAGAGAGGGGAGCAGGTTGTGCTTCTTGAAAACGGGAAGCCCTTCTCAGGCAGTGTTGAGGTGCTCACTACAAAGGGCTGGAAGAGGGCAGAAATCACAGCAGGAGTTCTGCCAGAGGGTAGTGAGAGAGTAAGAGTCCATGATGTTGAGATTCCTGTGGCGGGGAAGAGAGTGAACCTGAAGCCTGGAGATATTTTTATTCTGCTCGTAATACTCTTTGCCCTCGCTTCGGGGCTCGTAAAGACAAGAGATAGAGATGAGATCTTCATAGTTTTCCCTGAGGCTGTCGAGGCTGAACCTGAGAGGGAGGTTGAGGTCTCTGCTGAAGAGGTTGAAGAGGCAATGAGGAAGTTCTCCGCCTCTCTCGGCTATGACAGGATTCCTCTCACTGCCGAGGAAGTAAGAATGGCTCTGGAGAGATATGCGCCTTCAGTTGCTGGCTTGCCAGCACTGAGTGATGTTGAAGCCCTTCTCAGGGAGATGTGCTCCTCGGGCATAATGCTCTCAGAGGCAGGTTACTATGCACCAGCCAGCTGGTGCAGAGACCAGAGCATCCTGCATGTAGTTATGTGCAGGCTGGCTCATGAGAAACTTACAATCATGGGAGTTGAGGCAGAGATAATAACCAGGAGGAGGGTGGATGTTGTGGAGAGACGAGTGGTGGCTGAGCGCGGCATTGTTAGAGCCGTGGAATCCAGAATAAAAAAGAGAGCAAATCTACCAGATGTAGTTGGCATGAAAGGGAGGCTTATATACCTTGTGGAGTGTGAAACAGGAAAAACACAGCATGCAATACCAAAGCTTAAAAAGCTTCTTCTCAAAGCAATAGGATTCCCTGAGAACTTCATAATATGGGTTATAGGCACTCCTGAAGTGGTAGAAAAGCTAAAAGCAGATGAAGAGGTAGCTTCAGCACTTGCAGTGCTTGAGGAGTGGGGTAGAGTTGAAGTGCAGAAGTATCACAATGGCAGGTTGTTTTGATTCTTTTATAAAGGCTTGTGTATATAGAGATATCTGGACAATTTACTGGAGGTGAATAAACTGATTAAACATGAGTTGAAAAAACATGCGAAAAAGATGTTTCTGGA
>CAZCRG010000028.1:5064-10808 GCA_964501105.1 Candidatus Hydrothermarchaeota archaeon
GTTGAAAAAACATGCGAAAAAGATGTTTCTGGAAAGAGAAGGCGTGAGCGGAGAGTATGTTCTCTTCGGTCTTGCGGCGGCTGCAGTAGTGGGTATAGTTATACTGTTAGCAGTATACTGGAGAGGTCAGATGAAAAACAGGATGGCCACAGCAAGTGGCAGGCTGGGTACAGCACTCAATAATGTACCAACAACCCCATGAGGTGAAGTAATGCTGAAAAAGATGTTTCTGGACAGAGAAGGTGTAAGCGGAGAATACATCATATACGGCATAGCAGCAGCGGGTGTGAGTACTCTACTCGTTCTGCTGGCAGTGTACTGGAGATCCCGTACAAAGAGCCAGGTGGGCAACACTTCTAACAGGCTTGACACAATAATAACCAGAATACCCACAAGCCCATGATTTCAAACATCAGCAGCTATAACCGCTCTTTTCATTATCCTCATCAACGTGCAGTAGCTCTTGCTTAGCCTGTGCATATCCCGTTGAGATTCGAGGTTACTTGCATAGCAGGGGGCACAGTGTTCCACATCGCAGACTGTACAGGCGGGAATCTCCCTGAGCGCAGAGAATACTCCTGTGTCAACGCCCGAGTATATATCTCCTGCTGAGACGCCCAACAGCCTCTGGCAGGGGTGCAACTTACCCTCTGGAGATATGGCTATGCTCCTCTCACTGGCTGCACCGCATATCCTTGGAGAGGAGCACAGCACAGTTGGTGAAGAGGAGAATCTCTTTTTTATGCTTAGTTCCACTGATAGCTGAACCGCCTTATCCAGTTCTCTCTGGAAGATTTTTATGTGCTCCCTGCTCCACTCTCTGTAGCTGTCCACCACCACGTTTATTGCTATGTCCCGGAATCCAAGCTCTGCCATAGACATGAGATTCCTGCTGAGGTACTGCACATTGTCAGGGTGAACCTGCACCGCTATCTCGGGATTGAGTTCTCTGAACCTGAGCAGATTCTTCCTGCTCAGCCTTCCTCTTTTGTTGCCAAGTTCGCCGTCGTGGCTCAGGAGCACACCAAAATTATGCTCTCTGAGAAAGCTCAGAGTTTTATCATCATCTATGCTCCCGTTGGTTGTTATGCCAAACCTTACCCTGCCTGTCAGCTCTTTTACGAAAACCTCGATTATATCCCTCCTCAGGAGAGGTTCACCTCCAAAGAAGAAACATGTCCCTCCTCTTTCAAGGTGAAGCTTCAGAAACTCTGCAGCTTCTCTGGCGGTGCACATACTCATTGTCCCCTGCTTCTTTTTCTTAAAAAAACAGTACTCGCAGGAGAAGTTGCACTCCTGAGTTACTATCACCACGGCAGAGTTCAACATGTCTGCCAGTTGCAGATGGGTTATTTAAAAGAATCAGAGTTTTTGATTCCTTTATAAGCCTGCCTATCTCAGAGCTTAACATGGAGTACACAAAGAACCTCTGGATTTCAGCTGTATTTTCAATTATGGGTATGCTTCTTGTCCTTGCCAGCTACAAAGAGTTCCACTCGAAAACTCTTGCTATGACGGGCTTTGCACTTATAGCCTCTGGAGTGGTGCTTGCCAGCTACGCAGATTATCTACTTGCAATTTTCGGTGGTACTCTCTCTGCCACTCTGGATCCTGTTGAGGTGGTGGAAGATGCAGTATTAAGGAGAGTAGCCGGGGAGAAATACATAGCCATGAGTATTCTCAGGATTGTTCCTCCAGAGATATATTATGACATGAGCCTTACTGAGCGCAACGATTACCTTGGCAGAATCTCAAGCTTGCTGATGAGCTTAAAGGAGCCCGGGTTGATAGGCGCTCTGGTTGTGCCTGCAGACCTGCGTGCAGTCCTCGATCAGGTAAGAGTCAGAGAAGCCCAGATAAGGAACATGCTGGCAGACGCCAAAAAAGCAGGGGATGAGCACGGAGTCAAAACTCTTGAAGATGAGAGGAGACAGATTCGTGGCTTAATCCAGAAGCTGGAAAAGGAGGGTGCTGTTGCAGTAATGTATATTGCCACTGTCTCTGCGGAGGGCTTCACAAAGGAGCTTGCACTAAAGAATCTCAACGCAAAAAGACAGTACTTTGAGAACAACATTAGAACTGCGCTCGGTGCAATGTATGTTGCCCCGTTAAGAGGAAGAATACTATACAGGGTGTATCAAATTCTCCTCGCTGTGCCGACATCTCATGATATTGTGTTGTCTGCCGGTGTCTGATTCCTTTATAAATGTATCAGGGTGCAATATTATGGAGGCTATATTGTGGGAATCTCTATTGTTATGGCATCAGGTAAAGGTGGAGTTGGGAAAAGTACACTCACTGCTAATCTTGGAATAACTCTCAGCCAGTTTGGTAAAGATGTGACCATTCTGGATGCTGATGTAGATATGGCAAATCTGTCGCTACTGATGAACCTTGAAACCACACCAAAAACATTACACGATTACCTGTGTGGAAAAGCAGCCCCTGAAGAGATTATATTCAATAGCTATGGAGTGAATATTGTGCCTTCAGGGCTGACCCTTGATTCACTGCTTAAGGTAGATGTCGAGAGACTCTCAGAGATTATACAGATCCTTAAAAACACAGATTTCCTGTTGGTGGATTCACCGGCAGGGCTTGGCAGAGCTGTGATCCAGGCAATTGCGAGTTGCGATGCTACAATTATAATCACAAACCCGGAAGTGAGTAGTGTATCTGATGCTTTGAAGATCATGATGATTTCAAGAAAACTTGGAAGTAATGTCCTGGGTACAGTTGTAAATAAAGTACCACGTAGAGTACCAGACAATTCCTGTGTTATACCAGAGGACATTGCGGCAGTGCTTGAGTGCACTCTTATAGGTACTGTGCCTGATGAAACCAATCTCGTAAGGCGTAGTATAAACTCAGGTGTACCTTTTGTAATAAGCCACCCTTATGCTGACGTGAGTAAAGCTGTTAAGAAAATCGCTGCCTCACTGGCTGGAATTGAAATCCAGAATAGTGAAGAGTCCACTCTCAGAAGATTCTTCAGAAAAATATTCAGGAGGTGAAATAGTGCTCGGATATGAAGAACTCCTTGTCATTGCAGGTATTGTTGTGATCTTATTTGGAGGGCAGAAGATTCCTGAGCTCGCCAGAAGCCTGGGAAGGGCCAAAAAGGAGTTTAAAAAAGCTGCTGAAGAAGAAGAGTAACACCTCTCTGCACTCCAGAAGAGAAGCTTCTCTTTTCTCAAGCGAGGGAGGTGCAGTAGTCTAGAAGAGTCCTCCTTTTGCCTCTCCTCAGGCAGGCTATTACTGTTTTATATGAAACAAAAATTAGAAGTCTCTCTTTTCTTCTATCACACCCTTACATACTTTCCTTTTCCGACTCTTTTCACCAGTCCTCTGTTCATGAGCCTGTAGACTGTGCCTCTTATTCCCGTCTTTGTGTGCTCCGGCAGGAGTTCGTAGAGCTCCTGCAGGGAGGTGGGTTTTGTCAGGGCGTCCAGCACCCTCTCGCTCAGGGACTTCTCCACGACTGCCGTGCGTATCCACCTCTCAAAGAGCCTGTCCCTGATCCTGTATCTTCCCCTTTCCACCTTCTCCACTACCTCCTTGTCCACCAGGCCCCTGAGGTAGGTGGCGGCTGCGTTGGTCTCGATTTCCGCTTCCCTGGCTATTTCGGCGGGTCTTTCCCTGCCTTTTGCCAGGGCTGTGATTATTTTCCTTTCAGTGCCGCTCAGCCTATCGAACTCCTCCTGGAAGATGATGTTGCCCTCCTCCTCGATAAACTCTTCGACAGCCTCCTCTGCTCTTTTAAGGCTCCCCACCCTTCCGAGCCACTGGAGGTAGAAGGGTACTCCTCCGGTTATCTCATAGAGCTCGTTCGCCAGCTTTTCGTACTTGATTCCCGCGTACCTTTCTAGGAATCGGGCGACCTCCGTTCTCGTCAGGGGCGGGATTCTTTTAACGAGAACCTGCCTGTAGAAGGGTGCAGCCTCCGAGAGTACCACCAGCTCCATTGTTTTTCTAACCGAGCCCGAGATCACCAGGGCGGTGTGCTTATACTCCTCATAGGCTGTCCTCAGCATCTTGACGATCTGAAGACCGTTCTCTATCCGGAGGATCTCGGGAAACTCGTCCAGTAGGAGTACGCACTTTGTTCCAGTTTTCTCTGCCAGCTTCTCCGCCATGTCAAACACCCGCCTGAATACAGGGATGTAGTCTCCTGGAGGTCTGTCCCTGATGCTGAGCAGGAACTCCACCTCCTCCACCTTGACCTGCACCTTTGCCTTGCCAGCAACCTTGGCGATAACCTCTCTGGTGCTTCCGAGAACTTTTCTGACGCTGAGTTCCACCTTCAGAAACCCCCTCTCCTGGTAAGCGGCAATTATGGCTTCAGAAAGCCTCTCAACGAGGTCTTTGAGACTCAGCGTGCCCGCCTCCCAGAAGGAGAAGTAAACCGGAACAATCCTGTCATAGCCCCTGAGCCTTCTCTCAAGCTCCCTGAGAAGGGAGGTTTTGCCGATTCTCCTCCTGCCGTGGATGCAGAAGCCTTCTGCGCTGTCCACCCTGGAAAGCTCCTCAACCAGGTTGTTTAGAATCTCCTCCCTGCCTATGAACAGCTCTCCAGACACTGGTCTGAGGGTGAACCTGCCCATATTCCAAAAAACAAAAATAACATTGACAAATATATTTTATATAAATATATCAAAAATTTTTTTGTCTAATTGAGGGAGGAGGATGAGGGAGAAGGTTCTCTTTTTTGTACTAATTTTTCCAATTTCTGATTCTTTTAAATACTCATCTTTTTCTTGTTCCCTGGTGATGTATATGAGAAGAGCAGAATTGGCAGTATTAATTCTGGCTATATTTTCCCTGATTGCCAGCGGTTGCACTTTTACTCCTGCAGGCACAAAAGTTATACTCTATTCCCAGCCACAGGAGAAGCCACTTAAGCAAAACCAGGAGCCACCCAAAGAGCTTGCAGAGAAAATTGTGAAAAGCATGTTCCCTCCAGAGTTAAGAGACAACGTCAGTATAGCCTACGAAGGCTCAAAGAATTTTGTAGTGCACGAGTTTACAGTAAGTTTTACAGGTGAGACCAGAAAGCTCTACATCACAGAATCCAGGGACATGGTACTCTTCGCTCAGGAGATTACCCCTGAGTACCTGCAGAACGTAGAAGAAGCGCTGGGAATTCCAAGAATGAAGATGCCACCCCTGAACGAGACTGCGCAGGCTGAGCCACCCATTGTCAGTGTAATCAACACAACCTCTACCAGTCTTGAAGATGGCTGGTATCTCTTCTACCTGCCTACCTGTCCTCATTGCATCAGGCAAATTAAGATCCTGGGTGACGAAGTCTCAAAGGTGAATATGATAGATTGCTCCACTCAGGAGGAAATATGTGACAGATACAGCATTCGTGGAACACCCACCTGGCTGAAGATTCAAAATAGCATAGAGGTTGAGAGGCTTGAGGGTATGCAGAGTCTTGGTGTTCTGAAGGACAAGGGGGTGTTCTAGATGTCAATACTGGTTATGGCGAGAGAGGAGTCTTACTGTTCAGCCTGCGGAGATATCCTCGAGACCTGCGATGAGTGTGGCAAAAATCTTTCCGAAGCCGATACTGTGCTCTGTGTGGACTACGGCACAGAGCACCTCTGCTCACAGGAGTGCTTCGATAATTGGGTTAAAAAAGAACACGCTGTGAAGATAGCACCTGTGGAATCTTAAATCTCTATTGTATAGAATAGATTCACCAGCCCGGTGGTGTAGCGGTCAAGCATGTCGGGCTT
>CAZCRG010000028.1:10908-17970 GCA_964501105.1 Candidatus Hydrothermarchaeota archaeon
TTGTATAGAATAGATTCACCAGCCCGGTGGTGTAGCGGTCAAGCATGTCGGGCTTTGGACCCGACAACGGGGGTTCGAATCCTCCCCGGGCTATCTTTTATCAGAAAAAAGAGGTGGAAGCCATGAAGATATCGTTGCACCTGCCACAGGGAACTGACGTGGAGAAGGCAAAGAGGTTCCTGCGCTCTGAGGTGGCGCAGGCAAGGAACATCAAGAAGAAAAGCACCCGGAAGACTGTGGAGGCTGGTCTGAGGGCTATTCTGTCCTGTCTTTAGCGAAGTGGACTTCTCCTTTTCCGGCTGGAGCTTCTACTGGGATGGTAGCTCCTTAAAGATGGAGCCATACCGTGGGGTGCAGAAGGTTTACCACTGCGGCAGGGACTTCGTGAAGCCAGAGCCGTCGAGGGAGCTTCCGTATTTGCTCTGCGTGTTTGATTCCAGAGAGGCGAGCATAGGTCTTTTTGACGGCCACCGCATAGTGGTGAAGTGGCACGGATACAGCAACGTCCCAGGAAAACACGGAAGGGGAGGGCAGAGTCAGAGAAGGTTTGAACGAAACAGAGAGCTTGCTCTGAAGCACTGGTTCAAGAAGATCGCAGAGAAAATCAGAACCTTCGCAGCCAGAGGAGATGGCACCTACAGAAAGCTTGTTATTGGATGCAATGGGCTCAACGGCAAGAAGCTTGTGAGTCTGTTGCCGGGCTACATCCACATAAAAGAGGTAAAAAATGTGCAGTACACCTGTGAGAGCGGTCTATGGGAACTCGTAGGCATGAGCAGATACACCTGAACATTTATAGCGTGGTGAAAGTGAAGTTGCCGAGGTTGCACACTCTGAGCCTCTGTGTTGTGTTTGCAGTGTAGGATGTACCAATATTGATAGATAAGTTTGCACTTTTTATCCAGCCATTGCAACCATACCAGAGAATATCTCCAGCGACACTCACATAACACTTTTCAGGTATGGCAAGAGATACATCAGCACAGGAGCCTTCTTCAACCAGGCTGTCTATTGTGGTTCTGAGTAGCATCGCAGACCTTATACAGGTGGTTTTCTCAAAATTTTCTGAGTTGTAGGAGAGAAGTTTCAGCATGAATGCAATTACAACCAAAAAAGAAAAAAGAAGAAAAATATAGTGGATAGTTCTCATCTTATCACTGGTGGCTGTCTTCTCCTGAGCTTCAGCACTATAGCTATTATCCCTGCCACCAGGAGCACTACAATGGCTACCATCTGCTGTGAAGATCTTTTCCCTGGTTGTTGCTGAGTCTGAGATGGCTGCGGCTGCTCCTGCTGTGTCACTGGTTTTTTGATAGCATCCTCTGGTGCCGGTGGCTTCTTCTCTTCCTGTGGCGGAGGAGGTGCTACCACGGCTGGCTTTGTGAAGCCGAATAGCCCTGCTATGGAATCTCTTGCCTGCTGCTCAGAGATTCTACCCTGCTGTGCACTCTCAAGAATTTGCCTTGCCAGTGCAAGCTTGCTATCCCTGAAAACCTTCTCTGCTCTCTTCACTTCCTCCAGAGATTCTTCAAGAGAGACTACTCCAGAGGTGAAACCACCAAGCTTTGCAGTGAGGTTTGCTTTCAGCTGCTCATTTTCGCCTGCTCTTCTCTGAATTTCCTCGGTGAGGATCTTCCTGACATCTCCGCTCAGCTCTGCAGTGAGGTTCTGAGACAAGTCGCCTCTTTCAATTGCCATACTGGGCTGGAGAATCTCCTCTATTTTAGCCGCTTCTGCGAGAGCCTTCAGCGTTGTGTAGTTTTTGGTGTGCTCGGAGAAGTATTCTGTGTAGGCTGCATAGATCTCCTGGAAGTCCTCAAGATCTGCTCTTCTTGCTTTGTCTGCGAGCACTGCAAGAAGCACTCTGTTCTCCTGGGATGGCTTCCCTCTTGCTATATCCTGCCTCACAGCCTCTCTGACTACAGGTAAGTAGGTGTCGTGGAAAACGCGCCTGAAGTCCATGTAGGTCTGATAGTACCTCACAGCTTCCCCGGGAGATTCCGCCTTCCTCTGTGCGAACTCCCATGCTGTGCTGTTGCTCAGGCTGAGCAGCACGCTTATCTCCCTTGCAATGCTTGAGTCTGGACTCTTACCTATGCTATTGGCGTATAGGTTCTCAAGGGCTATGAAGAGTTTGGCAGCATTACTATCCTCGTATGCCTCTTTTCTGAGCTTATCTGCTTCCCTCCAGCTCAGGTTTGCCACAAGCAGAAGCCTCTCGCTACTAAGCGGGTTAGCAGGCTCTCTGTAAGCCTCTGAAATTCCTGGTACTCTTGCCACAACTGTTGAAGAGTCATTGGCTATGAAAGCTGAGCTTACACTATATACACCAGTGGGAATTTTCACCATCCTTGCATAGTGGCTTATGTGTTCTGTGAGCCTCTCCGAGCCTGTGAGGTAGTAGGTCATGCTCTCAAGGCTACCTGCATAGTGCACAATATAGCTCCTGATAGGATGATAAATTATCTGTATGCCACCATACAGCGGATTCCAGCCCTGTTCAGTGTAGTAGAGTCTGCCCCTGGATAGATTCCAGCCCTGAGTAATATTAACTGTGTAGCTGAGATCCTCACTAACAATTATGCCACTGAATCTTGTGAGATTGGTAGCATCCACAAGGAAGGGAATGTAGACTGCACCCCTGTAGAGACATACATCTTGACAGTCATCTGTGAGAATATTTCCCTGCCATTCCCTGCCATACCTGGCTATTTTGAAAGTGTCAGGCTCTTCCCCACGCAAAACACTGAAGGTCTGCTTTGCTGCCTGATATAGCAGTCCATTGCCCTTTTTCTCATAGACACCCTTCTTTACCTCTGGATTCTTCAGCACTTCTCTGGCAATGGCATTGAGGTAGTCGTCAAGAGCGGTTTCACTGAGCTGTGCCTTTAGCGCATCCAGGTTCAGGCTACTGGGATCTACCTCAACCTCACCGTCCTGTGTCTGAACCCAGACTCTCTTGACATCTATCTCAAGGTTTTTCATGTCTTTTATGGTGTATTCAACTCTAACCTGAGCTGTGTAGCACTCCTCAGTGCAGCCTGTGCTCTGAACCTCCTCTATTTCTTCAGTATCTTCTCCTGCAGTGGCATTCTCCTCCAGGCCAAGAACCTGGCAGATGCTGGGCAGAGATTCTTCACCCTGTAAAGTGCTGGATTCCCATGAGCACGAGCTGTAACTCATACTCTTCTCCACAGTAACCTCTGGTAGCCCTGCCTCACCAGCTATGAGAAGCTGTCCCAGAGTTATTGCATCACTGAGTATTCCCTGATCTGTTGCAAAGCTGGCTGGTTCGCAGCTCGTTGTGAAGTAGTAGGGCACATAGCCACCTGAGCCAGCGATCAGATTCTCTCTGGCAGAAGCTGCCTTTTTGAAGAGTTCGAGATATTCCCTATCTCCTGTGTACCTGTACATAGCAGCTATCTCTACCATCCTTGCCAACATCTCCGGTGCAGAGGCTATTATTCCGTCCTCCGAGTCTGGAATAATACCGCAGTCGCTGATGTGCTTCTCAGCATAACTCACCCTATAGGCGAGAGGTGTATAGATATAGTTACCCTGCCTCGTCACTGTTTCATCTTTGTTAAGGTAACTTAAAGGCATGGCACTTACACTGCTGGTAATTAAAATAGCTATCACTGAAAGCAATATACACATTTTTTTCATTGGATCACCATGCACTTCTGAAAAAAGAAGACTTATAAAAGAATCAGAGCGCTAATAGTTATATACAGGATAATTAATATTAAGTACTATTGAACCTTCTGGCTTAAAATCAACTGAAAAAGAACCACTTCCGTAAATCCAGTTATATATTCCAAGCTGGCTAACGAGTAACCGCTTTTTTTCCTCATAACCACGTCCGTCCTTCAATATCTTCTTAAAATTGAACTCTATAATTTTCAAAGAGGTAATCAAGTTATTTAAATTCGAAATATAGTTTCCTTCAAGATTGGCATTATATACGTGCTCTGAACGAAGTTTCTCTAATAGTTTATTTTTTATATATGTAAATGTCCTTTGGTCAGCTATGCCCTGCGGACAAGCTACTCCTGGCATATCTATTTCAGTACCTTCTATATTTATGAGAGTGTCTTCTGGCACTAGGTTATTATATATGGTGTAACTGAAGTTTCTGTAAGGCACAAGAGTTATAGAATTAGAATCCCTGTCCCAATGGCACTCATCTCCAGCACTACGGCGCAGGGCTTTACAGCTATCATTATAGCCTCCACTACCATCTAAAGCAGAAAATTCCTCGGCCAGCTTATTAGCGTTCTGAAAACCTAATACAGACAGCAAGATCTTTACGGCTACGTAGCATGTGGCATATTCACCACCTATACTGCTGTACCAAGATGTTGACCCATCCCAATAATTATAATCTAATGATACATCACAATACTCAAAATCCCCCCAACCAGATATATGGAAGTAGCCTCGATGTACACGAATCTTCTTTATGACATAGGTTTGCTTTTTTATGTTGTACACACAACTGATGTTCAGGGGTACTGTCACTTTCACTTTCTGAGTGGCTGTAATATTTGCCCCATTTTTCACAGAGACTCTGTCTGAGAACTCTGTTTTGGCAAGTTGTACTGTACTTCCTGAAGAAAATTTCTTGCCGGTAAGCCTGGTTACTACAGCGCCATGCACAGGTGCAAGCACAATGAGTGTCACAATGAGAAAAACTAATGCCTTCATATCTACCATGACACGAAAAGCCTATATAAAAGAATCACTACAGCCAAAAAAGTAGTAGCTACTTCATTCACATTTGCTGGAGTATCCTGTTTATTTCATCCTCTGTAGGTTCTCTTATCCTGTATCTTCGTAGCACTTCCTCTCTGTTAAGAGGTTTATCCTCTTCATTGAGTAGAACCTCCTGAACAGCGTCATCAAGAATCTCCAGCCTGCTCATCATAAGGTCAAATGCAAGTTTCATGTCTATCTCATCATATTTTTTTACACTGACGGGAGACCTGACAGTGGATAGCCTCTGCAGAGCCTCCTTACCATAGAATCCGCTCTCATGCCATGCGGCAATCACAGAGCCGTCACTCAGAAGCACGCCTCCCTGAGAGCACTCAATGACTCCGGAGAAGGGCGTACCAGGTAGCGCCAGCAGGGCTCCTCTGAAGCTCAGAAACTCTTTAAAAGGCTTACCTACAGGAAGCCTCGGCATGAACAACCTCCTCTGCCTTGGATAGAAGCATTGCTGCTGTAGTTCCGGTCTTGAACTCCTCCTCGTCAAAGTAGAACTCGGGGTCTAAGAATCCTCCCCTCACGGCCCCTTTAAGTGGAATCTTTATCACAGCCTCCTCTTTGAGCTTCAGCCTTGCCTTTAAGCCAAGCTCTCTCAGAGTATCTGCAAGGGCTTCTGCAAGCTCAAAGGCAGGTGAGATAGGTGGTATGAGCACGAGAACATACCTGAGCCAGAGCTCACCGCAGGTGCACTTCAGATCTCTGCAGAGCACCACCCTGCCTGAGAAGGGGCTGAGGTATAGCAGGTGCCTCAGCCTTGTTGCTGGCTGGCTCATCTCTGCCACCTCCTGAAGAATTCCTCTATCTCCTCAGGAATTTCAACCCTGTCAAGCTTAACTTCTGCCTTCCTTCTGAACAGCTCTCTATACTTCTCCTCAAGGTCATCAATAAGGAGAAGCACATCATCCTCGCTCAGGGAGAATCTTTCTGCCACTTTTTTCACTAAGTGACTACTGTCAAGCATGAAGTCCCAGTCTGTGCCGTTGAACTTTGCTATATCTATCATCTTTTCCTCTTCCAGAGGGTTCCTTCTAAAGGGTTGAATTTCTGCAACCCTTGTCACTGCCCTTCTCAGCCTGCCTGTAATGTCTCTTTTGGGCTCTGCCATGACTATGAGATCTATATTCCTTATAGCCTCTGGATTAAGATCGAAGCTGTATATCAGCCTGTGGATTATTCCTTCAGGAGAACTTGCATGCATTGTCGTGGCTATACTGTTCACACCGGCCACTGCTGTTGTGCCGAAGAAGGGAGCAGCTTCTTCTTTGAACTTTATCTCGTTGAATATGGTGAGCCTGGCTTCGCCAAATACCAGCATGAAGTTTACTGCCTGCCTTATGGGCACACCCTGCGAAGTTACGCTCTCGCCTGTGTGCACCCTGAGCTCTGAGATCCTGAAGTCGTTCTTGTAGAACCAGCTGTGTATCTCCCTGTCTGTGAGGATGGCGAGCTTTCTGCTCCTCCTGGGAATCATGAAGAGCAGAGCGTTGAGAATGGTGCTCTTGCCTCCACCTTTGTCTCCAGCTATTATAATCGCCAGCCCTGCATACACTGCAAGGTTGAGAAGAGCAGCAAGCCTGAAACTCAATGAACCTCTTCTTATGAGCTCAAGGGCGCTCCAGGGCTCAGATGGCCACTTTCTGATGGCGAACTCTGGCACTGTATAGAAGTTTGCCACATAACCTGCTGCTGATATTCTACAGTTTAGCTCATCCCAGAAGTAGACTGAGGTGGGCGAGCTCATGCTGAAGGTCTTGCCTGTGATTCTTTCGTAGGCGAGGGCAAGGGCTTCAAGACCCTCACGGGTGAACCTGAGGGTGCACTCCATTGTTGAGAAATCGTAGTGCTCTACCACAACTCTACCACTGGCAAAAACAAAGATGTCAGTGAGATTCTCGTCAAGCAGGAAGTAGTGCAGGTCGCCGAAGCTGTACAGGTAGCTTTCCAGAAAACCTATAAGCCTCTTCTCTGGTATCCCTGTCTCGCGGCACATCTGGCTGAGCATCCCTTTCGCCTCGTCCAGATTCATAGCTCCTCTCTGTGCTTCTTCAAGCACAGCTGCAAGCACTGTCCTCTCATTCAGGTTGAGCATCTGCGATTGTGGCGTGATGTCGTAGTAGAGCCTTCCATCAGGAGCCTCTATTATTCTCACCTCTGCATCTCCAAGCTGGTAAGACTGCCCAACCCTGCCTTCTACCTCTGCCCTGTCGGCGTAGGCAGGCCTGCCGGTGGCTGGGAAGTCGCCGGCTTTACATCAGGGTACTCCTGACAACCACCGCACATGTTGCCGCCGGG
>CAZCRG010000029.1:0-17588 GCA_964501105.1 Candidatus Hydrothermarchaeota archaeon
CATAAAAAAATCCACAACGCCGTACACCACCAGGCACTAATTATTCGGCGACACGAAACCCCTGCATCACTGCACAATCCCTTCCAGGTTCCCCCCACTTGACGATGGAGAAATGGACAGCTACAGGCAATGATGTGGGTATATACATCTACGCCTCACCCGGCAGCAGAATACTCAACAGCACCCTCTCAGGAAATGACAATGGCATATACCTCTACTACTCTCAGGGGAGTTCCCTCTCCAACAACTACATAGGCACCAGCAGTGATACTGGCATTGAAGTTTACAGGTCAAACAACACCACGCTCTATGAAAATACCCTCTACAACAACACAATTAATGGAATCTACATGGAATCTTCAAATGAAAGCAGGATATACAGAAACAACCTCACAGCCAATAAAAATGGAGTTTATGCCGTTGAATCCTGGCATATAAATATAACAGATAATTTCGCAGATGCCAGTGGAAATCTTGGAATAAAGAGCAGGGGAGGCTATGTCCTGATAGAGAACAACACAATATATGGAGGTGCTGATGGAATTGAAGTTGAAATATCAGAGTTCACACAGGTAAGGAACAACACCATTATAAACAACACAGCCACAGGAATCTCAGTTGACACAGGCTCAAAGAACTGCACAGTTGAGAACAACCACATTGAAACCCAGTCCTCTTCTTTCAGCGGTATATACATTAATGGTTACAACAACACCATTCAATTCAATGAAGTTGAGGGTTATGAAGACGGCATACTCCTGAGTACTGGAAATGGCAACCTTATTAGAAACAACTCTCTTTTAAAATGCGTTAATGGTTTATATCTGAACTATGCCACGGGGAACGTCCTGAAGGAGAATAAAGTTGAGAACTCCAGTGAAGATGGAATCATATTGGGTTATTCCCAGAACAATGAGCTGACAGGAAATAAAATAATAAACAGCGGCAAACACATTGTCAACTTCTATGGAAATGCCTCCCACTGTACCAACACTCTGATAAACAACACAGATTCCAGCGGCAGAGAGATAGCCCTTTACTATAGTGCGGTAAACCTCTCAGACAAAACTCTCGCCCAGCTTGTGCTGTGCAATGCCAGCCATTCCACAATAAATAATCTCACAGTTGAGGACACCCCCACAGGAATATTAATGTTTGCCACAGATTTCTCCAGCTTCAGCAATATAAAAATCTTCAGCACACACACTGGTGTGGAATCTTATTACTCTGACAACAACACCTTTGAAAACTCTGAGATAACAGGCAACAACTACTGCTTCTACATGAAAAAGGACTCCTCAAATATTCTCAGAGGGATGAAAGTTCACTCCTGCAATTACGGAATATATATCAATGAATCCTGGAGCAATCATATATACAACAACATTTTCAACACAACCAGTGGAAAGCCCGGGATTGAAGCAGGCACCAACTACTGGAACACTTCAAAACAGGCGGGAGTAAATATAATTGGTGGAAGCTATCTTGGAGGGAACTACTGGGCAAAGCCAGATGGCTCTGGCTATAGTGAGAACTGCGCCGATGCAGATTCAGATGGCATCTGCGACTCTCCCTACAATCTCACAGCCGACTGGAAGAATGTTGACTACCTGCCCCTTACAGCAGTTGTAGATACAACCCCGCCAGCTCTTGCCTTTGTATATCCCACGCCTTCTGATAACACCACCTCAAACCTGAGCTACCTGTTCATAAACATAACCTCCAGTGAGAATCTTCATAGTGCAGTACTTGAGTGGAATGGCACAAATATCTCCATGTCAGGAAGCGGAAAGAACTGGTATAAGAATATAACAAATCTGAGCGATGGTGTTTACTATTACAGGGTCTATGGTGGAGATTTTGCAGGGAACTGGAATTCCACAGATTTAAGAAAAATTGCAATCAGCCTGCCAGTAGATAAAACACCGCCTGCTATTACTCTAATCTCTCCAGCCAGCAGGATCTACACATCAAAGACAATCAGTCTAAAAGTTTATGCAGATGAACAGATTTCAGCCTGGTGGTACTCCTTGAACAATGGTGTTAACACAAGCTTCACTCCCAACACAACAATAACAGCTTCAGAAGGAGCAAACCACCTGATTGTTTACGCCAGCGACACCTCTGGTAATGTGAACAAAACAGAAGTTTATTTCACAGTTGACACCACCCCACCTGAAATTACAATAATCTCACCTGAGAAT
The DNA here is from genome assembly GCA_964501105.1 of Candidatus Hydrothermarchaeota archaeon. Taxonomy (GTDB): domain Archaea; phylum Hydrothermarchaeota; class Hydrothermarchaeia; order Hydrothermarchaeales; family BMS3B; genus BMS3B. The sequence goes on from CAZCRG010000029.1 coordinate 2,205, forward strand.
AAAACCTATGGAAGAAACTCTGTTGAGATAAATGTGTCTGCAACTGATATAAATGGCATAGACAGTGTGATAGCTGAAGTCATGACAACTCCAGTAAATATAACACTTACTCAAAATGGGAGCTACTATACAGGGAGTGTTTCAAATCTAAGTGATGGTCAACATTATATGAGGATATACGCCAGCGACACTTCAGGCAATATTAATTCCACTCAGCTGGTTTACTTCAGTATAGACACTATACCTCCACACATTACTATATACTCCCCACAGAATAGAACTTATAACATCTCCTCACTTTCCCTTAATTTATCTTCCAGTGAGAATATCTCTACCTGGTGGTATTCTCTTGACAACGGAGCAAATGTTAGCTTCATACCCAACACCACTCTGAGTAATCTGAGCATTGGTATGCATGAGATTAAAGTATATGCCAGTGACACCTGGGGGAACACAGACTTTACAGTTGTTGTATTTACTGTTAATACCACTGTATATTCAGATACCACAAAGCCATCTATGAGTTTTGTCTCGCCAACTCCAGTCAACAACAGTGTGCAAAACTCTCGCCTGATATATGTGAACATAACAGCAGATGAACCTCTTGATTCTACCTGGCTTGAAATCTGGAATTCAACCTTCTCTGGCAACTACACACTCAACGGCTCAGGTAAAAGCTGGTATATCAACTTCACAAATCTCCAGCAGGGCACCTATTATTACAGAGTGTGGGGTAATGATACCTCTAACAACACAAATTCCACTGAAATCAGAACTCTGACCATAGACATTACTTCCCCCTCTATAACTCTACTCTCACCTTTAAATACCGCTCACTTTGATTCCTCAGGGGGAGTGAATATAAGTATTTTAGTAGGTGAGAATCTGAGCAGGGCATGGGCAGAGGTTTCGGGAATAGTTGTAAACCTCACGGGACCAGGAAACTTCTGGCAGGCGAACATAAGCCTCAGCCAGGGTAAGTACACACTAAGAGTACATGCCACAGATCTTGCAGGAAATACAAACACCTCTTCTCCAGTTACTTTCTATGTGGTAAAGCACACACAATCCAATCTTACTTCAATCCAGGGCAATAACACCATGGTGATTATAAACACAACTGATGTGGCTATAGAGGTTACAGCCTCTTCCAATACCACCCTTGGTTTAAAGGCTTCAGTTTCAGGCTTCTCCCTTGGTGCTATAGTACTAAACAGAACAACAACCCTGGGTGAGGTGGATAGAGGCATAAAGTATGTTGAAATCACAAATACCACACCTGTGCAGAATATAAGCAGAGTTAGAATAGAAATCCACTTCAACTCTTCTGAAATAACAGGAATAGATGCAAACACAGTATCTATCTTCTACTGGAATGGTACAGCATGGATAAACACCTCCAGGTATGTAAACAGAACAATTCCAGACGATAAAGGTGGACTCAGGGTGTATGAGGCAGGAAGATATTACAACTCCACCACAGGCACAGGCTATGTGTATGCAGTAATAAATCACACAAGTGTCTTTGGTATTGGCGGAAATATAGCGGTTAGCCCCACTTCACCTGCTCTGGCTGGAGGCGGGAGCTATACACCTGAAGCAGTGCTACTTGCAAATTCAATAGATTTAAGTCTGGCGGAAGAACTTATAAAAATAATGAGGGAAAGAGGAATTAAGCTGTATATAACAGATGCCCACAACTTCACACAATATTCCAGGAAAAACTATATAATAATTCTGGGTGGTCACAGAGCCTATGAGGGCATAGGAGAAATTGTATCAAAAATAACAACTGAACAGGAAAAGGAAGAAATCCTTAAGGGGAGTCTGTTCTCAGTAAAGAAGAGTGTTTTCAGGACAGGAGGAGTGGTTTACATCTTTGCAGGAAAGGATAGAGAAATTACAAGAAGAGTCTGGAAGGAGAATATTCAGAAAGTGGCAACCACAATAAGGTATAACTGGAACTGATTGCAATAGAAAGTATCCAGAGAATATCTTATATGTGCTCTCCTGCCTTCCCGACTCCTTTTTTAGTTATAATTATACAGTAACATACAGACAGCCTTCAGGTACAGACAGGAGAATTAAATTGGATATCTCTGCCGTCCAAGGGTTATCATATTATAGGGCTATAAGCCGACTATTTGAGGTAGTTTGTAATATTTGATGTATGTAACTGAAGTGGCAAAGTTAGGTAATAAAATCAGAGTTTTGAGGATTTAAAGGAGGCAGACTGACCTATAAATAACTTATAAAATTCATATTGCCTATTTTTTGTGAAGTGCCTCAAGCACCTTCTTTTTAATATTTGGACTGTTCTCTAATATATCAACGATCTGTTCGGCACTCAATATTTTCTCTTTTTTTTCTTTTTCAATCTTTTCCCTAAAATGATACAGGGACAACCTTATTATGTCTGCAACATTTCCATAATATCCTTCTTCTACAAGCTCATCAAGCCACTTTTTTAAACCAACTGGTATTCTCACATTCACGTTTACCTTATGTGAGCCCATGTAACAATATTCTTTCAATTGTGATAAATATGTTTGCATACTTTTTGTTACATATTCTTTCAAAAACTTTACACGTTGTTATTACATATTATTACATAGGTGGTCTTATGCAGCCTGTTAAACTGCAAATAAAAAACAGGAATATAAACTTCAGGGCACCTGCTCAGCTTGTTGAGGAATTATATAATATGATTGAGAAGGGGGAGGCAAGAAATCTAAGTGATGCTGTAAGAGTGGCTCTTGATAGATATTTTAGAGAATGTGGAAGGAGGGAGAGTTGTGGTAGATAGGTTGAGTGGTTTGGTGTTTCTTCTGCTATTTACTATTAATATCGTCCATGCACAGAACTTACACGGTATTGGATTGTGTGACAACTGCCATGAAGCTCCTGATCTCGACTTTATAAGGTCAGGTGGACATAAGTTAGCCTTTGAGAAGTTTGAAGGACACAATACTTTCTGTCAGAACTGTCATATTGCTGAGGAGTGTTCATCCTGCCATCCTCCACCTGAGATTGTATTCCCATCCACCACGCCTACCGCCGGTGGAGGAGGTGGAGGTATTGGAGGAGTCACTTACACGGGGAATTACGATGTGGATGTTTACATAGACATGCCAGCGGTTGCTTATCAGGGAGATAGTGTTAGTGTGGCTGTCACTGTTGTCAACACAGGCAGCGATACACTTCCTTTTCCTTCGGTGTATCTCCACTTTCTAGGGCTTGAGGATTCCAGAGACTATGCTGTTAATGAGCTTGACACAATACCTCCTGGGGGAAGCACCACCACCTACTTCACAATAAATGTTAAAAACTCCGCTCCACCAGGTGATTATCAGATAGAGGTTACTGTTGAGCAGTGTGAGGAACCAGCTTTTTGTGGTCCTGCTGCGTGGAGTGAGAGTTTCTATACATCCCTTACAGTTGAGAAGTCTGTGGTTCCTCCTCAGGCTGTGGTCTCTACCGACAGATATGAATATACGGTAGGGGATAGCGGACAGGCTATAGTAGAAATAACCAATCCCTCCGAGGGCAGTATGGGAATCTGCAACCTCTACTTAACTCTTGGTGGAATGGACTTGGCTTCCTCTCCGGGATTCTATCTCCTCTCTCAGGAAATTAAAACTGTGTATATAGACTTTGTGGTTCCCGGAGATATTCTTGGTGTTCAGGAACTGGGCGTTGACATCCAGTATGGAGAGGACTGTAGTGGATACGCTCAGGGGGTGCCAGCACAGGTCAGGATAATCTCATCCCCATCCTCCCCACACACTCCAGAGTATACACCACCTCAAACTCCAGAATATACAACTGCACAACCACAGGCTCCATCACAGATAGAAGCAGGACGTGAAAATGGTTATGAAACCTATGAAGTAACCCGGAGAGTTGAAAGTGAGAAGGTTTCAATAGAACCAAGCCTCTCCGAAAGGAAGTCTGTGCAATCCAAACAAAAATCACCTGAGCATGCAAACTGCATAATAAAGCTGTCCTCAAGTCCCACAAATGTAAGAGTTTACGTCGATGGAGTCTACAAGGGAGATACTCCTTTTGAGGGTGAAGTGGACTGTAGGAGCCACACTGTCCGTGTAGAAAAAGAGGGATATGAGCCCTGGGAAGACAAGGCAGATTTTGCAGAAACTAACAAATATGACAAATCTATTACACTTACAAAGTCAAAAACCTTAGAAGTCGAAGGATATAGGGTAGATGAAATGTATTTCACTGTTGTTCCAGTAGCACTTGGTATAATTGGATTTCTAATTAAACTATTGAGGGGATAAGATGCTCAAATTGTCTGAGGATGAAGATATAATATTAGAGATACATCCAAGTTTCAAGCCAGCTTATCTGAAGGCTGTAATGGGGGCATTACTTTTGATTTTTAGTGCATATTTACATAAGCCAACGAATGAAATATACAAAAACATAGGTTTTATATCTTATTTATCTGGGGCGATACTGGTAATGCTGGCATTATCAGAAATTGCAGTTAATAAACGCACGTCCTATCTTATAACCAATTTACGTGTGATAAAAAAGTATAAGTCTCCAATACAACTTAAAATTAAGGAGATACCAATAAACAAAATACGAAGTGTAGAAATTATGAGGGATTTTTGGGAAGGTGTTTTAAAACTTGGGCATGTGATTGTAGCAAGCGGTACTGGAAAGCAGTTCAACATAAAAATGAAAAACATAGACAACCCGGAAGAAGTTGCACAAAAAATCAGAACTTTATTGATATAAACATTTCTAAAATCCCTTAGTTAAAATCAGAGTTTTGAGGATTTAAAGAAAACAAATAATTATTCAGCAGCAAACCTGTCAATAGAGTACAACTGGGGCTGTCAATATACAACAACTCTGGAAAATATATAAAAGCAACAGAGCATAAATATTGCTATGAAAATTCTCATTGCCATCACCGGTGCCAGCGGCATGCCCTACGCTGCAAGACTAATTGAGGCCCTTAAGGAGTTAAATATTGACTACAGCGGCGTCATAAGCAAACCTGCACTGAAAATCTTCAGAGAGGAGGCAGGAGATAAAATAGCTCTCATTCAGGACTTCTACGGAGAGGAGGAAATTGAGGCACCCTTCTCCAGCGGCTCCTCCAGTGCCGATGCCATGGTAATAATCCCCTGCTCAATGAAAACCCTATCTGCTATTGCCTGTGGCTATGCCTCAAACTTAATAACAAGAAGTGCTGATGTAATGCTTAAAGAAAGGAAAAAACTCATACTTGTTCCCAGGGAAACCCCTCTGAACTCAATACACCTGGAGAATATGCTAAAGCTCTCCAACCTTGGTGCTGTTATTCTGCCAGCAATGCCAGCCTTCTACCCCTCGCCTGAAAGTATAGATGATATGCTCAGCTTTATAGCCGGTAAGGTTCTCGATGCTCTTGGTATAGAAAACAACCTTTACAAAAGGTGGGGACAGTGAAAAGCCTGAGAGACTTTTTAGAGGCCGATTTAACCATTGATAATGAAGTTAGTCCAGAATTTGAAATCTCGAAAATATTAATGGAGAACTACAGAAAAACTGTACTCTTCAACAAAGTTGAGGGAAGCAGGGTCAGAGTAGTGGGCAACCTGGTCACCTCTCGAGAAAGAATGTGCTCTGCCCTGGGCACAACTAAAGAGAACTTTATAAAAAGGGTCATGGAAGCCTTAAAAAATCCTCTTGAGCCTGAGGAAGTTGATAGTGCGAAGTGGCAGGATGAAGAATTAAAGAGCCTTAAAGAACTTCCAATACTTACCCACTTCGAGAAGGATGCCGGAGCCTACATAACCTCAGGTGTGGTCTTCGCCGAGGATGAGGAGCATGGCAGGAATGCAAGTGTGCACAGAATGCTTGTTCTTGATGATAATCATCTTGCAATACGCCTCGTAGAGAGGCACCTCTATGCCTTTTACAAAAAGAAGGAAGAAAAGAATGAACCCCTTGAAATAGCCATAGCCATAGGCCTTCACCCGAGTGTGCTCTTTGCAGCCAGCTACTCCTTTAACAGCTTTGAAGACGAGCTTGCCCTCGCAGGTTCTCTTGCTGGTGAGCCTGTTACCTTAGCTGAATGCAGAAGTGTCGAGCTGAGAGTTCCTTCTGAGGCTGAGATTGTGATTGAAGGCAGGATACTCCCTGAAGTAAGAGTTGAAGAGGGCCCCTTCACAGATATAACAGGCACCTATGACATTGTGAGAGAGCAGCCTGTGATTGAAGTGAGCAGAATATCAGTGAAGAAGGATGCCATATACCATGCCCTTGTGCCCAGCAGTGTGGAGCACAGGCTCTTGATGGGCATGCCAAGAGAGCCCTCAATATACAACGAGGTTTCAAAAGTGGCAGAGGTGAAAAATGTAGTCCTGAGCGAGGGTGGGTGCAGCTGGCTCCATGGCTTTGTGTCTATTAAAAAGAGGAGCGAAGAGGAGCCAGAGAAAGCTATTAAGGCTGCCTTTGAAGGTCATAAGAGTATGAAGCATGTTGTTATTGTGGACGAAGATATAGACATATTCTCGCCCGAGGAAGTTGAATTTGCCATAGCAACAAGATTTCAGGCTCACAAGGATGCCTATATCTTTGAGGGAGTTAAGGGCTCAAGCCTTGATCCCAGTGCAGGCAAGTCTGCAATTACAACAAAAGTGGGTATAGATGCAACTAAACCACTGGGAAAAGATGAAGAGTATGAAAGAGCAAAATTACCCGAGGTGAAAAAATGAAAAGTTCAAGGATATCTGGTTTTTATAAGCTTCCTCCCGAGGAGAGGCTTAAAAAGGTAAAGGAGTTCTCCAATCTGGGAGAGGAGGAAGTCGAGGCTATCTCAGGCAGAGGATTGAGCCTGGAACAGGCTGACAGGATGATTGAAAATGTTGTGGGCACACTGGAGCTTCCTTTAGGTATTGCCACCAACTTTCTCATAGATGGAAAAGATTACCTGATCCCCATGGCAATAGAGGAGCCCAGTGTTGTTGCAGCAGCCAGCAATGCTGCACGAATGGCGAGAGTCAGGGGAGGCTTTATAACTTCAGCTACAGAGCCGCTGATGATAGGTCAGGTGCAGCTTACTGGTGTTAAGGACCCCCATGGAGCAAAGATGGATATCCTGAGCATAAAGGACAAGATAATTGAAAAGGCAAATGAACAGGATCCTATTCTTGTCAAGCTGGGAGGAGGCTGCAAGGACATAGATGTGAGGGTTATAGACACAAAACTTGGTCCCATGGTGGTTACTCATCTCCTTGTGGATTGCAGAGATGCCATGGGAGCCAATGCTGTCAATACAATGGCTGAGGCAGTTGCTCCTCTGATAGAGGAAGTTACAGAGGGCAGAGTATACCTGAGGATAATCTCCAATCTCGCAAAATTCAGACTTGCAAGAGCCAAAGCAGTCTTTGATAAGGAAGCTATAGGGGGCGAGGAAGTTGTGGATGGTATCCTCAATGCCTACGCCTTTGCAGAAGCAGATGTCTTCAGGTGCACCACCCACAACAAGGGAATAATGAATGGAATAATCGCCTTAACCCTTGCAACAGGAAATGATACTCGTGCCATAGAGGCTGGAGCTCATGCTTATGCTGCCATCAAAGGTAGCTATAAGCCTCTCACCACCTACGAAAAGAACAAGGATGGAGACCTTGTTGGTACCATAGAGGTACCAATTGCAGCAGGGCTTATTGGAGGAGCCACTGCAGTTCATCCAGTAGCCAAAGCTGCTATAAAGATTCTCGGTGTAACCTCCGCTCAGGAGCTTTCAAGAGTTATGGCTGCTGTAGGCCTTGCTCAAAACTTTGCTGCTCTCAGAGCACTTGCCACAGAAGGAATTCAGCGCGGACATATGAGCCTTCATGCCAGGAATATTGCTGCTATGGCAGGAGCAAAGGGCGATGAAATTGACAGAGTGGCAAAGCTTCTTGTTAAAGAGGGAAAGGTCAGAATGGATAGAGCAAAGGAGATTCTCGAGAAGGTGAGGGCTGGAAAGCTATGAAGGTAATAGAGGAGCGCTGTGTAGGCTGTGCCCACTGTATGCCCTTCTGCAGGCAGGAGGCGATTGCTGTCTTTGGTAAGGCTGAAATTCTCAAGGAGAAGTGCATAGAATGCAAGCTCTGCATAAACTACTGCCCAAATGATGCCATAGTGGAGGATTGAGATGAAAGCCTGTGTTATTGGCTCTGGCTTGGGTGGACTCCTGGCTGCCTGCTCTCTTGCACAAAAGGGCTATGAAGTCGATGTCTACGAAAAGCTCCCCTATCCGGGGGGAAGGTTTACAAATATTGAATATAAGGGCTACCAGCTTTCCACTGGTGCTCTTCATATGATTCCCCATGGAAGCTCTGGCCCTCTTGCAGAGTTGCTCAGAGAGGTTGGTGCTAATATTGAAATTGTGGACTCAAGGCCACAAGCCCTCTTCAGGATTAACGGCGAAAATTTAACTCACAGAGAAGTTGTAGGAGCTTTTCCTCTCCGCCAGAGGGCTGGAATTCTCAAACTGCTGGCAAAGCTGAAGTTAAGCAAAGGAGGGGAGGAGAGCTACGCTGAGTGGGTTGAAAAGCAGGTAAAAAGCGAGCTTGCCCAGAAAATAGCAAATGCCTTCACAGGCTGGAGTCTGAGCCTTGATGCCAGCGAAGTTCCTTCAAGAGAGGTTCTGGAAGAGATAAAGTATATCTATAAATACGGCGGACCAGGAGTGCCCCGAGGCGGATGCAAAGGTGTTACTGACGCTCTACTTGAAATTCTTTCAGCAGAGGGAGGAAAGCTCCACCTGAAGAAGAGAGTTGAGAAGGTCTACGGCAGCGAGGCTGCTGAAGGTATTGTTGTGGATGGTGAGAAAAAGAGTTATGACCTCATAGTGAGCAACATAGGCCCAAAAGCAACTTCTTACCTTGCTGATGAACTTTTGCCACGTAGCTATAAAAGCTCAGTTAGCAATCTCAGAAGTTCCTGGGGGATAAAGATAAGTGTTGCCTGCGATAAAGCAATGCTGGGCTTCAGCGGAGTGCTGCTTACACCAGAAGCTGAACGAATCCATGGCATTAATGAGGTTACAAATGCTTCACCTGACCTTGCCCCTCAGGGTAAGCACCTCCTGATGTCGCACCAGGGTTTGAAGCCAGGTATGGATGTCAGGGAGGAGATTGAAAAAGGGATAAAGGATTTAAACAATATTTTCCCTGATTTCAAGAAGCACTGCAAAATTCTGGCTGTACAGGTGTATAAAAATGACTGGCCTGTGAACAGGAGTCCCAGCGGGAAGATAATCTCACCAAAAACTCCTGTAAAGAATATAGTGAATGTGGGCGATGGTATAAAGCCTCTGGGGCTCATGGAGACAGACGGCATTGCTGCTGGAGTAAAGGAGGCTTTGAATTATATTGAGAGAGAACTCTAAATAATCATATTTTTAAACTCTCTTGCATTTTCAAACATGGCTGTGTTGTTGAAGAGCACATATATCTCCTGAGACTCCAGGTTATTGTACAGATTTAAAAGCTCTTCAAGCTCCTCTCTACTGTATTTGTACCTGTAGCCGTCTCTGCCGTGAAGGCGGAAATAGTTAATATTACTGTCAATAGCTGGCAGGTCTTTGAAGGGGTCAACCACATGAATTAAATCCAGTTCTGAGCAGATTTTTCCAACAATGTCACCTGTCCAGCCTTTGCCTCGAGGCTCAAAGCCGAAAATAAGGCCCTTTCTTTCCACTGAAGAGAAAAAGTTTCTCATATTATCAATATTTTCTTTCTCTGCTTTAAAACTGGGGGGAGTCTGGAAGATTACCACTTTTGCCTCAAGGGCAAGAGCAGCTTCAAGGGTATATTCATAGGCAGCAAAAACCTCCTGAGTGTTTCTAAAGAAGCCGTAGCATACTTTTTTCTCTTCTGGGATTTCAACTCCAGCTTTTCTGTAGGTGGGACTTTTAGCAGGATGGGTTATAAACTGCAGAGCCTTGAGGGTAAATTCAAAACCCTCTGGTGCTTCAGAGCGCCACCCTTTCAGAGTGGGAATTCTTACTCTCCTGTAAAAGGTTTGCTGTACCTCCACAAGACTTAACTCCCCATAATACTTTTTTCTCGAAATAGGAAAACCGCAGCACCCCACCTTTATCATAGAATTAACTCTCACCTCATGTTTATAAAGTTGGTTTTGCTTTACCTGTAGGTAATCTTAATATACTACCACATCAAAAGTAGGTTGATGGAATACCTGAGACTTTACTGGGATGATGTAGAAGAGCTATGTATTGAAATAGCCAGAGAGATAAGGAACCACAGAGTTGAATTTGACATTATTATAGGCCTTGCCCGAGGAGGGCTGGTGCCTGCAAGGATACTCAGCGACCTCCTGGACAATGATGAACTCTACACAGTTAGAGTTAAATTCTACTCAAATATTGGTGAGACTGCTGATGAGCCAAAAATAATTCATCCTGTACAGATTGACGTTACTGGAAAGAAAATACTCCTTGTTGACGATATTGCAGATACAGGAAAAAGCTTAATTCTGGCCAAAAAGCACCTTGAGGAGAATAATGCTGGCAAGATAACTGTAGCTACACTGATAAAGAAGCCCCAGTCAGAGTTTATCCCGGATATCTACATCCAGGAAACTGATGCCTGGGTGATTTTCCCCTGGGAAGTTAGAGAGACTGTAAGACTTCTTGCTTCCAGATATAGTGGAAAGGAGCTCAAAGAAATCCTGACACGGGCAGAAATAACCAATTCTGAAGTAAGGGAAGCTTTAGAGCCCTGATTATTAATATTTCCCTATGTTACTTTTTACTTTCGCACTAAGGTGATACTATGCCCAAAGGTATTCCTGTTGATGTTGCCAGCATTTATGAAGGTGAAAGAATTCATACTGACAGAGCCTTTGCCGACCTAGGCAGAGAGCTTGGAGTTGAGCTTCTCAGAGTTGCCTCAGCCTCTGAGGTTGAGGATGGAAAGGTAACTATCATCGGTAAGGATATACCTGAAATGGAAAAGGGCGAAAGCCTGCCCTTTGGAGTTTATATTAAGGTGGCCGGGGAGAAGCTTGAGGAGGATATTGAGGGCGTATTTGAAAGAAGAATTCATGAATTTATGAATTACATTCAGGGCTTCATGCACAATGGCTCAAGAGATTTAATGTGGTGCAGGGTTAGTGATGAGTCAGCAAAGGCAGGGCTTTCTCTGAAGCACATTGGCAGCGCTCTGATTGACCTCTTCAAAAAGGAATACAAGGTTATTGAGAAGATGGAAGTCAGCTTCTACACCAAAAAGGAGGAGGTGGAGGAGCTTCTAAAGAATGCAAGAGAGGTCTTTGCCAGAAGGGATGAAAAGGTAAAGAGTATAAAGGATGAGGATGTCGATACCTTCTATGGCTGCCTGCTCTGCCAGAGCCATGCGCCAAACCATGCCTGTATTATCTCTCCCTCCAGGACATCCAACTGCGGCTCCATATCATGGCTTGAAGCCAAGGCTGCAGTAAAAATTGATCCTCATGGTCCAATTTTTGAAGTGCCAAAAGGTGAAGCTCTCGAGATAGTCAAGGGTGAGTATTCTGGCGTAAATGAAAAGATAAAGGAGAAAAGCTCCGGTTCAACCGAGAGGCTCTATCTACACAGCATGTTTGAGCATCCTCACACTTCCTGTGGCTGCGCCGAAGCTATAGCCTTTTATATACCTGAGGTCAACGGCTTTGGAATAGTTGATTCCGCCTTTAAGGGTAACACGCCCTTCGGCATGGACTTTGCCACTCTTATAAAACAGATTGGCGGCGGTATACCCACACCTGGCTTTCTTGGCATAAGCTATGCCTACATGAAGTCAGATAAGTTTCTTCAGGGAGATGGCGGCTGGGAGAAGGTTGTCTGGATGCCCTCTGAACTTAAAGAGAAATTCTCAGATTATATCCCTGAGAGTGTGATAGACAAGATTGCCACAGAAAAAGAAGCAGAGAACCTGGAATCGCTGAGAAACTTCCTTCTGGATAAGAAGCATCCTGTCCTGAAAGAAGAGGCTGAGAGTATCAAAGAAGAAGAAATTAAAGAAGAAAAGGTACAGGAAAAGCCAGAGGCAGCAAAGGCTGTAGCAGTCCCTGTTACAGGAAGAAAGGTAAAGCTGGTGTTTGAAGGTGCAAGCTTTAGAATAGGGAAGTTGATAATTACTTCTGGAGAGGATTGATACTAAATTCTCTCTCTTCAGAATCCTCTTTTTTTCCTTGTAGATTGCCACCGTATAATATCTTTTCTATTCTGGCCTCTATTTTCCTTTTTCTCTCTTCAAGTATTATTATTTTCTCAAGAGGGGAAAGTTTCTGAAACTTTTCACTCTCAAAGTCTATCTCTGCCATAAACATCACCCCTAGGGGGTATTTTCAGTGGTAACATATAAAGCTTTCTATATAATGTCTACCAGAAGTTGCCTCTGTAATGTCCTGTTATGGGACAGCCAAGGCAGCGCTCTGATTTGTAGTAGGGGCAGCTGTCGCATTTCCCCTCTGAGCCACAGGGAGGTTTATCCTGCTGCTCAAAGGTCATTCTCACAGGGAAAATAAGGTCATCACTGGAGGTAATCAGAACATTCATCTCGACATCGCTTACATTGGGATTTGACCTCAGATGCCTGTCCACTATTGCTTCAAGAGTTGATATATCCTCACCAACAAGGAAAAGGCAGAGATTGTTTTTCCCTGATACTATAAGCCCGTTGAGAAAATATGGACACCCCCTGAAGCTGTCAAGAACCTCTGCAGTATTTTTTGCTGTCAGGTCAACTTTTGCTAAGTAGAGTCCAACTTTTTTAAAATTCATTCCAATTAGGAAGGAAACTGCACCCTTGTTTTTGAGCTTTCTAAGTCTTACACCTACACTGGGCTGAGATATACCCACCTTTTCTGCAATATCACTTTGTGAAATGTCAGGCTTCTCCTTGAGAAGTGAAATAATCATTCTATCTTTCTCATCCAAATCAAGATACTCCTTTGGCATAGCTCTAACACCTTTTATTTTCTGTTTATTATATTATATCTTATAGCCAATATAAATCTTTCTGATATATTTTATTAATGTAAATTTTCATATTATCCATAGTGAAGGGTACTTACTTACTACTACTGAGACTGAAAAATGATAGAGAGCTAAAAATTGGAAAGCTTGGTTTTTTCAGCTTCAGGAGGGGTTATTACTGTTATACTGGCTCAGCCCTTTCAGGCTTGGAGGCAAGACTGAAACGTCACCTCAGAAAAGATAAGAAAAAGAGATGGCATATAGATTATCTCAGAGAAGAGACTGTCCCTGAGGGTACCTTTATCTTTATTTCAGAAGAAAGGCTTGAATGCAGAATTAATGAAATTGTGGCTTCCTTAGCTGACTCTCAGCCTGTTAGAGGCTTTGGCTCAAGCGACTGCTCCTGCTTTTCCCACCTGAGCTATTTCTCTCAAAATCCCATAAAAAAGCTTACTCACTCTTTAAGGAGATTCTCAAGGGAATCAAATCTCACCTTAAGGTTTGAGAGGTTCATGGAGTAGAAGGCAGCCTTGGCGGAGTTTACCCCTATACTCTTGATACCCATCTTTTCAAGAGGCGAGACTACCATGCAGGTATCTGCTATTAGCTTTATATTTTCATTGTCTATCCTATCCTTAAAGAGCTCCTTCAGGTGCTTTGAAGTGAAAACCCAGACTTCTTTCTTTGGCTTTGCCTTGATTACCTCCAAAATTTCAGCTATACCAGCATGGGGACAGCCCACAGCAATAACATCCACATCCTCTGTACTGTTGAGCTCCTCATAGGCTTCAGAGATCTCCTTGGGTGTTATTTCAACCTTTTCAACCTTATCGAGAGAGTAGGAAGAGGCCTCCGGGGTAACATTGTGATAGTGGAACATGGACACCTGTCCTGTGGCGAGGGCTGCACCAAGAGTTTTAAGGTTCTCAGCTCTTGGCTTCTTGCGTATTCTGAAGTAGGGTATTCCCTCATAGTTCTGCCCTATATAGTAGCCCAGAGCACCAAAATCTGCTTCATTGAGAATTGGAGATTCAACTTCAACAAGTACTGTTGGAGCTCTATTCTCAGTAAGATGGAGTCCATATTCAGGTACCTTTCCTACTAATGCAGCCGAAAGGGCTGAAAGAGCACTCTCCCTATTTGTCCTTGCTCCAAGAACAGAGTTGGCATAGATAACTGCACTGGACTCAGCCCAGGCAATGTGCTCTCCCATCCTTGGCAGGTTCCCCGCATAATAAGGCGTGCAGGTGCAGGAAGGCAAAATTCCCATTTTTGTATAAGCTTCAATAATCTCCTTCTGCTTCTCCATAAAGTCCTCAGGAAATTCCAGCTCTGATGTGAAGTCCACTCCTGCAGGATTAAGTGTAGAGGGGACCTTGACCTTTACTCCAGTTTCAGCCATATCCCTTAGAAACTCTAAACCAGCATCACCTATAGTCTTGTAAGAGACACCTGAAACCTGGGCACTTGTTATGGGTATAAGTCTTTTGGCGTTGTGAATCTCGGCGAGGGCAATTAATATCTCAAGGGCCTTTTTCATTCCATCCCCTTCTCTGCCCTTGAGTATATCCCTCTCACGCTTTCCAAGTTCCATATTAACGCCTCCAATAGCTGGAGAAAGTTAACATATTATATATTTAATTTAAGATGGCATTATAAACCACCATAAAGTCTGGTGATACAAATGGTATTGGTTACAGATAGAGCCGCTGAAGAACTGAAAAAAATACTAAAATCTGAAAATAAGGAAGAATATGGGATAAAGCTTTATATCTCAGGCATTGGATGTCATGGACCAAGTTATGGTATGGCACTGGCAGAAAAGGCTGAAGAAGACGAGAAGGTTATAACCTCCAATGGAATTAAACTCTTTCTTACAGAGCAGATTGAAGCTTATCTTGAAGGCTTTGAGCTGGACTTTGTCGAGACAGAGTACGGCGCAGGCTTTACAATATATAATCCCAATGAAGTGCATAGCTCCTGTGATTCAGGTTGCTCTTCATGCCACTAAGTGGCTTGATTTTTTAATTTTTTGAATAAGCAGAGCATAAAATTATTAATAATCTCAGTAAGTGCATATCGGGAAAATAGGTTCTTGTAGTAAGACTGCTTTATTAGGGCTGCTTTATATTGTTTAATTGTAATGGAAGATAGCTCTCCTGACTCAATTTATGAGACATTATCACGTTACCTATAAATACTGGTAAATTAAACTACTGGAGTAACAATAAAACCTGCCATATATTTTAACTGCTGGCGAATAATAAAAATATACAATTACATACAATTTGGAGGAGTATATATGAATATTGGTGTAATTGGTGTTGGATATATGGGAAGAAACCATACCAGGGTCTTATCTGAAATGGGTGTACTTTCCTCTATATGTG
>CAZCRG010000030.1:0-1463 GCA_964501105.1 Candidatus Hydrothermarchaeota archaeon
CCTTTATGTAGCCTTTCAATTAAAGTTTTTATCAGTCTATGGTTTTTAACTTCTTTTGTTTCCACCCATTCTGGTAAACTAAACTTGCATTCATAATTTACAGCTTCTGGGATTATTACTCTATGAAAAAGAAATTTTAGAACTTCCAATTCATTGATATTATACAGCACTATCAGCGGACTGGTATTAGATACAACTATCATTTTATCAGCTTTTCTATAGTTTTTAGATCTTCTTCAAGCTCTTCTTCATCATAGTTTATGGGAATTCTCCTTTTCCTCAGCTCATACATGAATTCATATATACTTATTCCCGCAATCTCAGATGCTTTGCCCAGTGATACACTACCTTCACGATAAAGCTCCAGGGCAATCAGAAGTTTAAGTTCATCTTTAAGATTTTTCTCAGAAATTATTTCTAATATTACACTGGGGACTTCAATCTGAACTATTTTTTCCATATTTAAATTTTATTTTCTAACGTTGTTGAAAATTTATGTCTTTGCAGAGAAGGAGGGCTATGGGAACTTTTATATTCCTCACTATAATTTAAAAATAGTGAGGGAGTGAAATGGTTAACCCACCCCAACTTACAATTATCGATGTTTCAGCGTTAATAGCAATTGTAGGTGCAACTATACTGTATTTTGGGAAGATTATCGAGTATATGGAAGGAAGACACCACAAAATAGTGGATGCATATATGGAGGGCGTATTTTTCCTAATACAATTTTTGTTTTTGCCTATGTCATTTATAGTACTATTGGAGATTTTACAATCCAATTTTGATAATTTTGATAAAAAATATTTTGATATTTTGGAGTATTTAATCACAAATTTCTTTATTTATGATGGAATTATTGGAGTAGTTATTTATGGGTTAATTTTTATAAGTGAATATTCCAATTTAATAAAAAATTCAAAGTCAACATTATCAAAAAGTAAATCTAAAAAAAAGGTAAATATTGTAATAATGCTTTTATTTGCCTTTTGTATTATTATGTATATTTATTTCACATTCAAACAGGATATAGACATTTTATTTAAGGAAAAATGGAATTATAGAAATATGGCACTTAATAGTATGATCTTAAATATATTACTATTTATAGTAACTTATACGATATTGGCATTTATTTATGGGTTTTCCCTCAGGCGAATCCTAGAAGTAACAGTATATACAGAAAATGGAAAATCTTTCTCAGGAATATTAATTACTCATGGCAGTGACTACATAGAACTCCTACAGGAAGACAAAATCACAAGAATAAACACCGACAAAGTAATCCATATAGAAGAGCCCACTTCTACACCTGAAGCAAAAAATAAAGACAACTTTATACAAAAAATTAAGAAGAAATTTACCAATTTCCGATCTTCTTAAAACCTGAATTCTCGAGTATTCTCCCCAGCCTTAAAATTTAAAACTCAGTGCTTCTTTGGGCTGTTTCTATCAAAAATGCT
>CAZCRG010000030.1:1563-9893 GCA_964501105.1 Candidatus Hydrothermarchaeota archaeon
CAGCCTTAAAATTTAAAACTCAGTGCTTCTTTGGGCTGTTTCTATCAAAAATGCTCACTATACCCTTGGGCAGGAAGAGCACAGTGAGGATAATAATAATTCCTATTATCACATTCTTCAGATAGGTTAAGCCAAAGCCCTTGAGAACCTCATTTAAAATTGATAAAATTACAGTGCCTATAACTGGCCCCTGAACTGTGCCCATCCCTCCCACAACAGAGTAGAGCACAGGGTTAAAGGAATACTCAATTCCATAAATTCCCGGGTTTATATATCGAGTATTGTGGGCAAGAAGTGCTCCTGCAACGCCTGCAATAAAGGAACTGAGCACAAAGGCAGTAAGCTTGTACTTCACAGTATTAACCCCGAGAACTTTAGCCTCAAGCTCATTATCCCTTATGGCTGCAAAGGCAAAGCCCCACTTGGATTTAAACACACCATAGATGAAGGCAAGAGAAATTATGGTTATAAAAAAGATCAGGTAGTATTCTGCAAGACTTCCTTTTACAATGGCCCCCGGAAATAAACCATCATGGCCACCAAGAGCTCTCTGAAGTGAGGAAAACTTTGAAATTATCCCACTGAGCACAGGATAAGAGACTGGCTTTACCTCTGTCACAGTTAAGGTTTTAATAATTATTGGAACGCCAAAAGTCACCATAGCTAAAAACCACTCTCTGAGCCTTACCACAAGAATACCTACAAAGAGGCCAAGAAAAGCAGCCATAGCTCCACCCAGAAGCAGACCTAAGAAAGGAGAGATGCCCAGCTCAAGAGTGAGTATAGCAGAAGCATAGCCACCTATACCCACAAAAGCAGCATGTCCGAGAGAGCCCTGCCCCGAATAAGCCAGCAGGTTCCAGGCTGAAGCAAGAATAATCATTATTAGTATATTCTTTGCAAGAACCATATAGAAGCGGTGCTCATGAGTGATAAAGGGCAGCAAGGCAAAGGCCAGAATAATAAAAGCAAAAATTAAGTGCCTCTTTTCCACCTACTCTTCACCTCCAAAAAGTCCTGTGGGCTTCGCTATAAGTACAATAGTTAGAATAAGGAAAGAGACTGCATCCTTCCATGCAGCGCCCAGGAAGTAGGCTGCAAAACTCTCAGCAATGCCGAGAAGCAGGCCGCCAACAATGGCACCAGGAATACTTCCCAGCCCTCCAATAATAATTACTGCAAAAGCTTTTATTGCTGGCAGAGAGCCTGAGGCATAGTTAAAGGAAATTCCAGAAACTGCCCACAGGCCACCACCGAGAGCAGCTAATGAAGCACCTATGGAGAAGGCCAGCATGTCAATCTTTTCAACATCTATTCCCATGAGTTTGGCTGCATCCCTATTCTCAGAGGTGGCACGCATTGCTCTTCCAAGCTTTGTCTTATTCAGGAAAAGGTAGAGAAGAATAAGAATTGAGACAGTTACAACAAATATGACAATATAATCAAAGGGCACCTTGACTCCAGCCATTGGATAAGCTATTGAAGAATAGGGGCTTGTTATCCATTTATCGTCATTTCCCCAGAGGTGAGCCACAAGATTCTGGAGCACCATTATCAAACCGAGAGAGATTATTATTTCATTCAGCTTTCCTGTTCCAAGCACAGGTCTGAAGACAATTCTCTCTGTTGCTATGCCAAAGGCACCGAGAGCTGCCATGGCAATAACTATCGCCGCATAGGGATGCAGATAATAAGCTGCAAAGTAAGAGATAAAGGCTCCAAGCATCAAAAATTCGCCGTGGGCAAAGTTGACAAGTTTCATCACGCCAAAGATTAGAGTGAGACCTGTAGTTAGCAGGATATAAATGCAGCCTGCATATATGCCCCAGAGCAGTATCTGAGAAATTATACTGGCGTCCATCTTCCCTATATAGATAAGTACCGATATAAAAAAATAGAGGTGGAAGCTTTAGCTTCCAGCCTGGTACCACTCAGGCAATTCAAACTCAGCTTCCTTGAGATTATCTGGCCAGACTATCTTTGGCCTTGGCTCGCCTATCTCTGGGTTGTACCTCAGCTGCTCCATGTAGAGCTGGAAGCTGCTTTCTCTGTATTCATTCTTGAAGGAGATTTTGCCGTCCTTCATTGCTTCTACTATCTCGGGCATCTCGAAGTTGGTTAGAGCTTCCTTAACCTTCTGCTTGTCCAGGCTTCCTGCCATCTCTATGGCCTTAGCTGCTATGTAAATACCCTCATAGGTGGAGGCACCCATCATACTTGGGTAGTCGTTGTACTTGGCTTTGAAGTCTTCCCTGAACTTCATTGCTCTCTCTCTTATACTGCCCTGAGGGACTGTGTAGGGCGAAAATCTTGACTCCTGTATGGAGTAGTCTCCATATTCGCCGACCTGGGAATAGTAGTCAGGGTCATCAGTAGCTTCAACTGCCATGAATATGGTGTTAAGACCGACATCCCTTCTAGCCTGAGTAACAAGAGGTACCTGCTCATTCAGGAAAGTGGCTGCATAGACAACATCTGGCTTGGCTTCCTTCACCTTGGTAAGAACAGTCTGGAAGTTGCTTTCACCCATTGCAAAGGGCTCCTCTGCAACAATCTCAAGTTTCCAATCTGGATTAGAAGCAATAGCTTTCTTCACTCCATCAAGAACACCCTTGCCGTACTTTGTATCCTGGTATATTATGGCAACCCTCAGCTTCCTGTCATCACTGAAACCGAACTTCTTATTTACCTCAGGTCTAATAACCTCGTGGGCAAACTGCAGTGTGGCTGAGGAGAAGTCATCAGTTGTTGGGCAGTGATGGAAGAACCAGGAAGTGTCTATGTCAGTTCTCCTGGTAATCATGGGTGTTGAAGCACCAGTTATAATAAAGGGTACTCCCTCTCTTGCAGCCACTGCAGAGTCTGCATAGGTTATGGCACTGGAAAAGCCGCCCACAAGAATATCAACATTGTCGCTGGTAATCAGCCTTGTTACTGCTTCAACGCCCTTTTCAGGATTGGTTTCTGTATCACCCTGAATAAGCTTGATTTTCATATATTTGTCTCCAACCTTAACACCGCCCTTGGCGTTTATCTCCTCTGCAGCCATCTGTGCTGCCTGCCACATGTCATTACCAGTTGTGCTTGCCTTTCCTGTTAAAGGCAGGACAACGCCTATCTTTATGTACTCCTCACCCTCTGCTGTGGCAACTTTTTCTCCTCCTGTCCCTTCTGCACCTTTCTGGGCACAGCCTGCTGCCAGCAAAAGGGCTACTAACACTAATGCCAGAATTCCTCTCTTCATATAATTACCTCCTTGCCATGCTCACTCATAGCAACCTAAGTTAGTGTTATATAAAAATATTTTGCCAGTACAAAAATCTCAGGCTGTTTTTTGAAACAGATACTATGGTTAAAGGTGTATTTACTGACAGTATGAGCTATCTTGGAATAGACCACGGCACCAGTGCAGTAAGATTTTATTTGCTTCCTGAAAATATTTCCTTTGAAATCCCCAGAGGAGAAAAGGATTTTTCTGTGATTGAAGAACTTTCAAAGAGAATTGAAATTAAAAATATAGAGCTGGCTGGAGTTACCTACTCCATGGGAGATAGTATAAATAAGATTACCCTCGCCGAAAAAGTCCATGGAAGAGGTGTTGTGGAAGAGAGCACAGGGAGCTATATCGGCACTGGAACAAGAGTTTATGACGAGATTGTGGAAAACTTTAAAACTATAGTGATTCCAGGACTTCACAGAAATACTGAAGTTCTTGACGAGAGGTTTAGAGCTCTTTACTCTCATATGGCAAGCAGCGAGAAGGTGAGCCTGAGTTATGACGCTTATTTAAGAGTCAACGCTGAGAATATTATTATATCTGATATAGGAAGCAATACTGTTACAATTGCAATTAAAAACTCAAAGTTCTTCGGAGCCCTTGATGCCTGCATAGGAGCAATAGGTCTGGAGCATGGGCCTCTCGACCTCGAAGCTATCAGGAGTATTGACAGGGGCGAGATTACTGCAAATGAAGCTTTTTACAACTCTGGAGCAAAGAAAATCTATAATTTTAAAGATGCTTCTGAAATTCTCAATCCCGGCAGTGAAAGAGCAGAGCTTGCCCTCAGGACTCTAATTATGAGTGTAAAGATGGAAATCTTTTCTTTCTTGGCCGAGGTTGAGCCTCAGGCCTTTGTTATAACAGGAAGAGGTGGAGAATCTGAGATAATATTCTCCTCCCTTAAAAAATCCCTGGAGAAGATTGCTCCTGTAATCAAACTCGATAAATGGAGCGCCGCAAGAGGGAGCGCTGAAATTGCAAGAGATGTGGCAGAGGGAAAAAGAGAGATTCTGGGAATAGAGGTGGAGCTATAGCAGTTCTCCTCTGTAAAGCCTGTGAGCCTGCTTGGTTTCCTCTCTGGTATTGCCTGCAAGAACTGTAATTCTCTGCCCCAGGGTATAGATATTGGAGAACTTAAAAATCTTCACTGCACCTTTCTGCTCCAGCTCAGCCTTCTGTTCAGAGGTGAGCAAATCTGAGACTATCTCACCAGTACCCTCTGGAGCAAGGTGCCCGCCGAGAATAACAATATTCTTCTCCTTCTTATAATTGGCAAAATCTTCAGGGAAAATATGGATTACCTCAAAACCTGCATCTCTTAGGTAGTCAAACAAATCTGTCGCAAGTTTATAGTCTATGGAATTTGCCACTACAATTAATCTCTTTCTTGGTTTTTCCTTCTCCTTATGAGAAAGTACAAAAATATCAGTTGCTGTAACTCCGAGGATATCATCTTTACTCCCATCACCGTCTATATCTATAGCTGCAATATAATTGGCTCCAGTCCTATTGTAAGGTGAAATCTTCTTGCTGTCCTCCATATAGTAACCAACCTGCTGTCCCTTGGAAATGGCATAGAGCTTTTTATCTGAACAACCAAAAAATTCATTCTCAAAACCATCAGAATCTAAATCTGCCAGTGCAAAATCATTAAATATAGTCTGGCTATATGTCCATACCCTGTTACCATCCTCATCATAAAGATACAGAAAACCTGTAAATACTGCAATATAGTTATCCAATCCACTGCCCGAATAGTCCAGAGACTTCACTTTAACAATATCTGGATTGTCCACATAGACACTGGCCTGCCAGAGCTCTTTACCCTCTACATCAAAGGATTTAACTTTTCCATTCACCTCAACAGTCACAATTCGTGAAATATTTTCTTTTCCAGTATAACTTCCAATAACTACTATATTTTTATCAAAATGAGAGGCACTTATAGCTACCTTCTCCTTGCCCAGAGGATTTAATATAATTATCCTGTTTGCAAGAGCTATTGCTATAGAATCCTTAATGTTATCACCATTTGTGTCCAGAGGTACAATTTTGTCTCCCCTACCTGAGATTTCATAGCTCCATAGCTCTTCACCCTCTGAGCTTAGAGCTATAATTTTACCCCACATCCCAGTAACCACCTCATTCTCCACACCATCACCATTCAAATCCAGAGGGATAATTGAGTAAACTGAAGCTCCCAGAGAATACTTCCAGACCTCATTTCCCAGAGCATCATAGGCTATTACATCCTTTGAGCCAACAACAAAGCAGTCTTTAAAGCCACTGCCTTTAAGGTCAAGAGATGCTATATCAAAACTACCCGCCCTTTCAAGCTTAACTGTCCATAACACTGAAGGCTGAGTTTCAAATTTTATAAATCTCAGTGTGGAGCCATCATCTCCTACTATTGCAAGAGAATCAGCCATACCATCTTTATCTGAATCAACATAATCATAAGCAACTTTACCATAGTTGCTTCCTATAATAGTATAATCTCTTTCAAATTCCTCTGAAAGGGTGGCTGAATAAACACCGCCAGCCAGGATAATAAAAAATAAAGCAACACTCACCAGTAATTTCATTTTCCCACCTCTATTATCTTTCCATTTTATGGATATATATTTCTTATGCTATCTCATCCAGCCGTAGCGTCTCTCGGCTATAAAATCCCCTATTTTTCTCCATGCTACGTAAAGCACAACTAGAACAACAGGTATCAGCAGGAGTTTTAAATCAAATCTTAGTTTAAAGTGGAATAATTTTTTCTCATCGTCTTCCTTTTTATTCTCACCTGCAACCAGGGGATTCGGGTCTTTAGAGTCCAGTATTCCATCTCCATCTGTGTCAGGATTCTCTGGATCTGTGCCCAGAAGCTTTTCCTGTTCATCACTGAGCCCATCTTTATCAGTGTCTTTGTTTAAATCAACAGGAGCAACAACAACCACAGCTTTTGCCAGTGCAGAGTTTCCAGAGCTGTCTGTAATCTGAAGTGTAACTGTATGATTGCCCTCACTGAAAGTTTTAACAAGACATGGTGAGGAAACATTTGTATTGAGTATAATTGAACCCTCTCTCCAGATGTACATTAAGATATCGGAATTCTCAGGTGAAACCTCAGCACAGAGCGAAACTTCCTCTCCAGACTTAACAAAGCTTTTTCCTGAAATTTTTAAACTCAAGCCAGTACTACCATTATCAGTATTTTGAATTAACTCAGAATAATTATATTCACTGCCTTCAGTTGCACTACCGACAGAATTTTCAGCTGATTCTTTACTCTCATCGATATTACTCCTGACTGTACACTTAGTGTTATCATCTATATCGACATAAACGGGAACTATTGATGTGGAAGTTGCAATAAGAGCATCATCTTCTATACCATCCCCATCAAGATCAAGAACAGCAATATACTTCCCTCCAACAGAAATATTTGCAACTAACGCTCCATTGGCATTGAATATTGCTGTGAAAGGCTTTGTCTCACTCTCCTTTGTTGCTATTATATCATCTTTTTTCCCATCCCCATCAAGGTCAATGGCAACTGCATGAGTGTATAAATTGTTTCCTGCATTCATACCCTGTTTCATACCAGAAGGAGAAACTATGAATAGTCCAATTTCAGGTCTGAATATAGCTTTTGTGTATAATCCACGGCTATTATCAAATAGTGCTTCAACACCCACATTTCCATTCTCAGCATAACCACTCTGTTCAAAAAGTTTTTCACCTGAAGTCGTAAAACCAGCTACCTTTCCATTCTCAAAGGCAACAACAACACCATAGCCATCATCAAACTCTAACGGAGCTAAATCGACTATTGTATTATCGAAAGTCTTTGAGAAAGCTATTGAGCCTGTAGTAGCTTTTATTATATATATTGTTGGGCCGCTGGAAGCAAAGGCATACTTTCTTATTCCAGAAATATGTCTATTCATTGTACCGGCATCTTTCTTCCAGAGAATATTACCATTTGCATCCACAGCAAAAATCTTTGAACTGCCTCCAACCACAACAGTATCATATAAACCATTGCCATCAGTATCTAAAGAAACACAGGAGTAACCCCGCTCATCAATACTCCAGAGTCCTTCTCCTTTATTTACACCGACAACACTATTACCCAGAAGTACTGCAATCCCCTCTACTACACAGGCATCCTCTATATTATTCAGTTTGTATTCCCAGGACTCAAGACCAAAGGCCTTTACCTGATGGTTAATACCCCTGGAGACGGCAAGTGCACTATCCTCTATTCCATCGCCACTGGCATCATAGGGTTTTATTTTCAGAGTATTTACAAGACCATATTCACCACCAGTTGACACCTGAGCTTCCACGCCCGATAATGCAGATAGAGCTGCAATTAAAATTAGAACAAGTCTCATAGTAGGAAAATAATTTTTATAGATATTAAAGTCTTTTGGTTAGCATTGTAAAAAGAACATCTAACTGGAATATAAAAAATGAGAAAATTCCCCTGTTCAACTCAATTATATACCGACTTACCAGTTAATCTACAACTGAAACCTTCTTCCTATCTTCCCTCAGGCTCTCCAGGTTCTGAAATACAAAAAAATAGGATAAAACAAAAAATAAAAATAGGTAGGAGGCTTTCGCCTCATTTACAGCCAGGCTGCAATAGCCTCTGCTGCTGCCTTTGTGGCTTCTCTATCTTTTAGAAGTTTAGTTTTAAGCTATTACTTTGCTCTCCAGTCTTCCAACTCTTGTTGTGAGGTCTTCTATGACTTTCTCTTTTTCTCTAAGCAGCTTTACCTCAGCCTCCAGGCCTGCTACTCTATCAGTAAGATGCATAATAGCTCCTGTGAGATCATCAACTCTACCATTTAGGGCATCTATTCTACTAGTTTGCTTGTGAATCTCATCTTTAAGCTCAACTCTAGCAGAATTTATCTCTTCTTTAAGCTCGGTTCTGACACTATCAACTTTAGCGTCCACCTTTGCTATCTCTTCTTTAAGCTCAATTCTTAAACTATCAACTTTAGCGTCCACCTTTGCTATCTCTTCTTTAAGCTCAATTCTTAAA
>CAZCRG010000030.1:9993-17560 GCA_964501105.1 Candidatus Hydrothermarchaeota archaeon
CTATCAACTTTAGCGTCCACCTTTGCAATCTCATCCTTAAGCTCTTTTCTAACATTCTCTATTTTTCTATCCAGGGCTCTCTGTCCTGCCTCCAGAGCGTCCATTCTCCTCTCTATAGAATCCATCCTCCTGCTCATTGTTTCTATTGCTATTCTGTAACCTTCTAATTGGCCAGTAACCTCCTTCTTGAACTCTTTAAATTCAGTTCTGATCTCGCCAATAACAGCATCCTTAAACTTTTCAAGAAGAGCTTCAATATCCATTACTACACCTCTAATAAGAAAACAGGAAAGAGTAACTATTGGAGAGTTTTTGATAGCTCAGAGCAATCTTGACAGGACCTGGCAGGATATAATAAGCATTTATACAATCAATAACTACCATCCACACCAGCAATGTTGTTTATTTTCCCTCCTCCAGAGAAATATAAAATTAAAAAAAAGATAAAAGGTTTACAGCCAGGCTGCAAGAGCCTCTGCTGCAGCCTTTGTGGCTTCTCTATCCTTACCTGCAACTATTATGGCATACTTGCCAGCTGCAGGGTGACCTGAGACAACTTCAATGTCACCATCGCTGTTGTACCAGTCAACCTTGCTCTTGCCTGCTTCCACAAGCTGGGCAACCATCTTGTTGGCCACTGGACCGCCTATGAGCACATGGTTCATGTCATTGCTGGCAGTGTCTTCATCCACTATCTCAAGCTCTGGTGTGGCTTCTGAGCCGCCAGAAACTGTCATAACGATATCAGTAGTATTCAAGAAGCTCTTGCCAGGATCAACATTGGCTTTAAGCTTGGTTCCACTTGCGACTGTCTCTGTCTTCTTCCTCTTGATATCAAGGTACTTATCCAGAGTAAACTTGGCAGTGTAGTAGGTATCTGGAATATCAACTGTATCTCCTTTTACCAGGGAGATTGGATCTCCAAGAAGGATTATCTCATTGGTCTTGGGGAAGTCAGGGTCATTTATCTTGACCTTGTTGTATCCAAGAACACCCTCCTGGTCATTTGAAACCTTAACAAGCTGAGACTTCTCAGCCATAGTGACATACCAGGCTGATCTCTGCAATACTGCATAAAGCTTATAGGCTTTGAACTCATCACTGGTTATATTATTGGTATAGTCCTGGAAGTCTGTTAGTGTGGTGTTAAGAGTTATTGTATCGAGCAGAGAGTTGCCATCGTATAGATACAGGGTATTATTGTACACAAGCATCTTTTTGGTTCCAGAAATAACTACAGCAGAATCTGGATTGACACTGCTAACTGGTGATAACTTCTTGGTTATAGCAGGACCCATCTCTGCATTCTGGTCTGAGAGGTCAGTATCTGTAAGAACATACTTGCTTCCCCTTATCTTGACCACATCGCCGACACCCATATTGCCTACAAAGAAAGTCCCATCAGGAACTGGCTCGTAACCGAGCTGAATCTCACCACCACTGGCATCTAAGACATAAACACCATTGTATATTGCATAGTCATCGCCTGTACTGGAATCCTTCAGGTCGCCATCGCCATTACCGTCATACAGCAAGGGTGTGGTGAAATTAACATACCTGCCGTCTCCAATATTACCACTGGTAAGCTGAATCTTTGTTGAATCTGCAAAATCACTCTGCAGTCCGCTACTGTTGAAAGAAGCATCAAACTCCTTGTCATCTGTACTATCATCGTTGAGGTCATCAACACTATACTCTATCTGAATATCACCGCCAACAGCTGTCACAGTAATATCAGTCTCATTCAAGAAGCTCTTGCCAGGATCAACATTGGTTTTGAGCTTGGTTCCACTTGCGACTGTCTCTGTCTTCTTCCTCTTGATATCAAGGTACTTATCCAGAGTAAACTTGGCAGTGTAGTAGGTATCTGGAATATCAACTGTATCTCCTTTTACCAGGGAGATTGGATCTCCAAGAAGGATTATCTCATTGGTCTTGGGGAAGTCAGGGTCATTTATCTTGACCTTGTTGTATCCAAGAACACCCTCCTGGTCATTTGAAACCTTAACAAGCTGAGACTTCTCAGCCATAGTGACATACCAGGCTGATCTCTGCAATACTGCATAAAGCTTATAGGCTTTGAACTCATCACTGGTTATATTATTGGTATAGTCCTGGAAGTCTGTTAGTGTGGTGTTAAGAGTTATTGTATCGAGCAGAGAGTTGCCATCGTATAGATACAGGGTATTATTGTACACAAGCATCTTTTTGGTTCCAGAAATAACTACAGCAGAATCTGGATTGACACTGCTAACTGGTGATAACTTCTTGGTTATAGCAGGACCCATCTCTGCATTCTGGTCTGAGAGGTCAGTATCTGTAAGAACATACTTGCTTCCCCTTATCTTGACCACATCGCCGACACCCATATTGCCTACAAAGAAAGTCCCATCAGGAACTGGCTCGTAACCGAGCTGAATCTCACCACCACTGGCATCTAAGACATAAACACCATTGTATATTGCATAGTCATCGCCTGTACTGGAATCCTTCAGGTCGCCATCGCCATTACCGTCATACAGCAAGGGTGTGGTGAAATTAACATACCTGCCGTCTCCAATATTACCACTGGTAAGCTGAATCTTTGTTGAATCTGCAAAATCACTCTGCAGTCCGCTACTGTTGAAAGAAGCATCAAACTCCTTGTCATCTGTACTATCATCGTTGAGGTCATCAACACTATACTCTATCTGAATATCGCCACCAGCACCACTCACAGCGAGCTTCTCAGCCACGGCTTCCTTTATAATCTCTGCGCTGGCAGTATCAGCATCCTTTCCAGGGGCATCCTTACCCACAACAAGCTGGGCCTTTGCCACACCATTGTCTGCAAGCATATCTGCAGAGAGATCACTGGGCACGCTAACAGCTGCCGCTAATCCTACAGTAGCACCCACAAAGAGTGCTCCAGTAGCTATTGCACTTATCTTTTTTATACTTACCATATTCTACCTCCTTTTTCTCCTCTGTTAATAAAACCACTAAGGGGGGTATTTATACCTTTCGCTAAGAGGTTTTCTACATAGAGAAAAGCCTCAATGGGGGTATATAAACCTTTCGCTACGGACTGTTCTCCGCCCCATTATATATCCGCCTGGAGTATATTTAAATATTCATAATTATAATATTCTGTGAGGTGATTTCGTATGGCTAGAATTTACTATGACAAGGATGTAGAACTGGAGGTGCTCAAAGACCAGACAATAGCTGTAATAGGCTATGGCATTCAGGGCTCTGCTCAGGCTAAAAATATGAGGGACTCAGGCTTGAAAGTAATTCTGGGCCTGAGAGAGAACGGCGCCTCCTGGAAAAAGGCAAAAGAAGATGGTTTTGAAGTATATCCCATAGATGAGGCAGCAAAACTTGGAGATATAGTGCACATCTTAATCCCTGACGAAAAGCAGCCAGAGGTTTACAGGAAGTATATCCACGAAAATCTCAGTGAAGGTAATGCTCTGAGCTTCTCCCACGGCTTCAATATTAGATTCAACCAGATTGTTCCTCCTGCCAACGTGGATGTTATAATGATGGCACCTAAGGGGCCAGGGGCTCTCGTGAGGCAGGAATTTGAAAGAGGCTCTGGTGTTCCCGCTTTAATTGCTGTGGAGCAGGATTTTACAGGCAGGGCAAAAGCAAAGGCACTTGCCATGGCTAAAGCCTGCGGTGCCACAAGAGTAGGCGTCCTTGAGACAACTTTTGCAGAAGAGACAGAAACTGACCTCTTTGGCGAGCAGGTTGACCTCTGCGGAGGAAGCGCAGAGCTTGTTAAGGCTGCCTTTGAAACCCTTGTTGAAGCTGGCTACCAGCCTGAAGTGGCTTACTTTGAGTGTCTCCATGAACTCAAGCTCATTGTTGACCTCTACTACAGAGAGGGTATAGAAGGAATGTGGAAGAGAGTTTCCAACACTGCAGAATATGGTGGGAGAACAAGAGGGCCCAGAATTATTGGCAAGGATGTAAAGAAAAATATGAAGGAAGTGCTAAAGGAAATTCAGAGCGGCGCCTTCGCAAGAGAGTGGATGCTTGAGAATCAGGCTGGTGCTCCAGTGCTGAACAGCATGAGAAAGAAGGATGCAGAACATCCCATTGAAGAAGTCGGTAAAAGGCTAAGAAAGATGATGAAGATATAGAGAAGGGGGTTTCACCCCCTTTCTAAACCCCCATGGCTGACGCCATAGATTCAAAAATATAAAGAAGGGGATTGGTACTAAATATAAGGACCCTCTCTCTACACCCCGGTTGCTTACGCAACAGAGACTGAATATAAGGGGGCTACAGCCCTTTATAAACATTTCACTCTTAATATGGTATTATATATAGAGGCTTTCCAGCACCTTCAACCTTTACTTCAGTGAATAGCACTTATCAATCCTATGTACAGGAGGCTAAAGGAATGGAGTGGGAAGAATTTGAGAAGAATATAATGAAGAAGTCTTTTATAAACTACAGAAATGAGCTCGTGATTATAGTGAGGATGCACATCGACGGCATAACACCTATGAATCAGGAAACTCTTGTAAGCTTCAAGCATGACTTCAGGGAGAGCCTCAAGACCCTCGGCTTTGAAAGGGGTTCTGAGGAGTTGAAAAAATATGTGGATGAGCACATAGCAAAAATAAAAGAGGCCTTCAGAAAAAAGCTGGCTGAAATTATTGAAAGTAAGGAAGTCAGGGGCAATGCAATAGAATTTTACATCGACGATAGCGGTGAGATTAAGCACAGGCATAGAAGCGAGGATAAGCACTTCAAATTTAAAGAAATCAGGCCAAGTAGAGGTTGAAATGCTCAAGGTGATTACTGAAGGCTCAACTCTCCTCAAGGTATATGAGGAAAGCTTTGAGACTGTGAGCAAGAAGGCTTCCAGAGTATTTTTCAATCCAAGAATGGAACTCAACAGGGACATAACAGTAGCTTTAGCGAGGAGCCTTGAGGAGGTGAAATTTCTGGACCTCCTTGCAGCAACAGGAGCCAAGGGACTGAGAGTAGCTAAAGAAGCTGGAGCCAAAGTGGCTCTCAACGACATAAATAGTGAGGCTGTAAATTTAATAAAAGAAAATGCAGAGCTCAACAGCCTTGAAGTGGAGGTTTACAGCAGAGAGGCAAATCTTCTTTTAAACGAGACGAAGGATAAATTCAACTTCATAGACATAGACCCCTTCGGAACGCCAGTACCATTCCTTGACAATGCATTAAGATGTGTCTCAAATAAAGGTGTTGTTGCAATTACTGCCACTGACACTGCACCCCTGTGTGGAGTATACCCAAAAGTCACCCTGAGGAAGTACTTAGCCATACCCATAAAGGGTAACCTCTGCAAGGAGGCAGGGTTGAGAATACTTCTTGGCTATACTGCAAGAACAGCTGCTAAATATGAGAGAGCAGTTATACCAGTTCTCTGCCATGCCACCCAGCACTACTTCAGGTGCTTCTTGAAAGTTGTCAGAGGAGCAAAAAGGGCTGACAGGAGCCTTGAAAATCTCGGTTACCTCTATTTCTGCCATAAGTGTAAGAGTTTTGAGGTTGAAAAAAGCATCTATCCAGAACTAAAAGAGTGCTGCGGCAGAAAGATGAGTATAGCTGGACCTCTCTGGCTGGGAAAAATAAAGGATCAGTCCCTTGTGGATAGGGCTTTAAATAACTCAGAACACCTGAGCTCAAGGGCTCAAAGGGTTCTGAATACTATTGCCCAGGAGGCAGAAATCCCCTTCTACTACGACATCCACAGCCTGGGTTCAATTCTAAACCTTGGAAATCTTCCCAGAATGGAGGATATTATTGAAAATATAATAGAGAGGGGCTACACAGCCACAAGGACCCATATTCAGCCCACTGCCATTAAAACTGACATGCCTCAGAAAGAGCTCTTAAGTATACTCAGCAGCTATAAATCTTCTTCTGCACAGTATTCACAATCCTGAGCACCAGTATCGCCGCAGTAGTAGCAGAAGCTTGTGCCGCAGTTACTACAGGTAACAACCTCCTGAGTTTCACTACCACAGATTTCACATTTGGGCATGAGTATTACTGAAATTATTACTATAATAAAATTTTCCCGAGAAATATAGTAACAAATAAAAAAATTTTTATATGTTTTGTTATACTTTATTATTAAAGAGGTGGTGGATGTGAAATTCAGGGAAATTTTAACAATACTGGTGGTGATTTTAGTTTTAATTTTTGGAGTATATGCCGCCGAAGAAAAGCCATTTTATGATAGACCCCTTATTTTAGGAGCAAGCCTTTTGCATATAATACAGATGATAGGCTGGGGTGTAGCAGCAATATTCGCCTGGCAATTTAGAGGAATGGTCGAAGGTGCTACAAGGGCCTGGAATACTATTTTCATAGGTACTATTCTATTTGCCTTAAGGGTTTACTGGAAATTTGTACCTGGATACAACTATTCCTTTTTGCTCCAGGAGATAAGATACTTCCTTGGAATAATAGCAGCAGGGCTAATAATGCTGGGATTTATTGACTATTATATAACTGCCAGTAGAATTATGGAGGTGGAATAAATGCGCTGGAGTGTAATATTACTCGTGACACTAATCTTTCTTGTCAGTGTAGGATTTGCAATAACACCAGAGCAGAAAGATATAATTGGCAAAATAAGACTTGCTGAAGATTCCATATGGCTATTTGCTTCAGTGTTTCTTGTATTCTTCACTTATCAACTTAGAAAAGTATATGAGGGTGGAGCCCTGGAAAAGAGTTTCCTGTTATTTACAGTTGCCTTTGGACTAATGGTCTTCTGGAAATTTCTTGGAGTAATACAGAGAGTATATGACATTGAAGCAGAATTTCTCAAAGAGTTCATAGGTGAAGGTGGCTCAGGATTCATGATTGGCATTGCATATTATGCCATGTGGAAAATGCTCAAAGGAGAAGAATAATAGATGTTAAGTGAGAGTAAACTCAGAGAACTGATAGATCTCAGTCACGAAAGCAAATTCTCAGGAATAGTTAAGTTTGGAGAAGAAGAATTTGACAGGATATTAGAAAATTTAAAATCAGAGGGCTTCAGTGGAGCCCTCTGTATTAGTTTTAAAAAAGATGGCAAACTAAATTCAGAATGGCTTATCTTTAGTGATGGTGAACTGAGAGTAATAATACTCGAGAAAGATGTGGCTTCTGCAAATCCAGAAGTTGAGCTTATTGAAGATATAAGAGTGAGAGAAGGTGCTGCAGAAGTTCTTGAGTTTTCAGATTATGTAAAGAAAATTGTTGATGAAATCCTTGAGAATTACAGTGTTAAACTCAAACCATCAAGCCAGACAATACAGAATACAAAGGAAGAAGATGTTGTGACTGAGGATAGGGAGGAACTCCTCAAAAAATACAGGATTAGAATAAATGAAGAAGATATTGACTTTATTATTGGCAAATATAGACAAAATGATAAAGCAGCAGAAATAATACAAACAATGAAGATGTCACTTTCAGGAATTTTAGGTAAAAAAATGGCAGAAAAGATTGTTATAAATCAAATGAAAAAGCTTGGTATCGATGAGAATAGGGCCAACATGAAAGATATGGAAAAACTTCTGAATAGTGTATATAAAGC
>CAZCRG010000031.1:0-467 GCA_964501105.1 Candidatus Hydrothermarchaeota archaeon
AGATGCCTGGATTATAAATCTATCCACAAATCTTTAATACAGGTGCTCTGTTGCACAACTTTCATATAACACTTCCATAAGTTCATGGATACATAAAATTCAACCCGTGATTATTTGGGAGTTTAGTGCTGTGCGACAGAGCAATTTTTTGCAATCCTTTTAAAAGGTTACATTTTACCATTTAGGTATGAGGGATGCAGTCAGGGAAGCTATTAAAGAGTTGATATTGCCTGAGTTTTCCATTCTTAAGGAGGAAGTCAGGGAGATCAAGGGCAGGCAGGAAGAGTTTGGCAACAGGCTCAGCGATATAAACCAGCATCTCATTGATTTGAGCAAAAGGGTAGAGCAAACTAATCAGAGAATAGATGCTGTTAGAGAAGAGTTAACCGCAAGGATAGATGAAACCAATAAGAGAATAGACACTGTGAGAGAAGAGTTAACTGCAAGGATAGATGAAACCAATAAAA
>CAZCRG010000031.1:567-17490 GCA_964501105.1 Candidatus Hydrothermarchaeota archaeon
TACCAATAAAAGAATAGACACTGTGAGAGAAGAGTTAACTGCAAGGATAGATGAAACCAATAAAAGAATAGACGAAACCAATAAGAGAATAGATGATACCAATAAAAGAATAGACACTGTGAGAGAAGAGTTAACTGCAAGGATAGATGAAGTAAGGATAGAACTCACCTCAAGGATAGATGATACCAACCACAGGATAGATGAAACAAACAGAAGAATAGATGAGCTAACCTTTGGTATTGGAGAGCTAAAGGTTGAATTTGAGAGTTTTAGAAAGGAGCAGAAAGTTATAAATGATATTCTGAGTAGACTGAAGAGGCTTGAGGATAGAGTTTTAGCTTAGTTAGAATTTTTGAAAATCTTATTCCTCTGAAAGTTTGTAGATAGTTGCCTGGCATAGTTGGGTATTTATTTGCCTCCCCTATCACTTTCTCAATAAGATGAGAAAACACATAATAACTTAAAAAATTTAAGTGGATTTCCTTCTTTCCATCTCAGCCTTAATCTCTTTAATCACCTGAAGGGCCATTTTCTTCCTCTCTGCCTGAACAATAAGTTCTGAGATGGCAGAGTCAACCTCCTCTTCCTCCTCTGCCTCAATAATCTCCTTCGCTAACCTGAGAATTTCCTCCCTACTCTCTCTATTTGATATAGCCTCCGCCCTCTCCAGAAGCATTTCAAGAATCTCATCGCTCATCTCCGGTATATTCTCAATCCTCTGTTTATTTCTCTCCCATTCTGCCTTGAGCTGGGCTATCTCAGGGTTGCTGAGAAGCTTTTTAAGAATCTCCATTTTCACCCTCCAGAGCTTTTCTACCCTCCTCAAAGCCTATTTCAAGAGCCTTAATATTAAGCTCTTCAGTTCCTTTTGGAACACTTTCCAGAACTGCCTTTTTCAGAGCATCTCTGCTCACAACCTCTGTAATCTCAGCCAGAGCACCCAGCATTATAATATTTGCCACTATAGTCTTTCCCAGCTCCCTCTTTGCCAGCATTGTTGCAGGTATACTGTAAGCTTTTACTCCCTCTGGCACTTTCTTGATAAGAGAGCCATCATAAATCAGCACTCCCCTCAAATCCTTCAGGTATTTATCTAAAGCCTGCTGACTCATACATACAAAGATATCAGGCTTCTGTACCTTGGGGTAGTAGATTTCAGAGTCGCTTATAATTACTTCTGACTTTGATGCACCGCCTCTTGCCTCGGGCCCATAACTCTGAGTTTGAAGGGCATTCAAATTATCATGGAGAGCAGCAGCTCTGGCAAGAATTATCCCTGCTGTAACAATACCCTGACCGCCAAAGCCGCCGAAGCGTATCTCTTTCCTCATTTTTTAGCCTCCTCTGCCAGAAGCTTCTCTGCTTCTTCTATCTCTCCCTTCTCCATGAGAAGTCTCACCCTGGGTGAGGAGAGCTTTTCAATTACCCTGAGGATCTTATCTTTAGCAATCTTAACCTCTTCTTTAGTAACCTTCCTTTCCTCTTCCTTCTCTTCCTTCTCTTCCTTTTCTTCCTTCTTCTCTTCGACAAGGCCATAGAGACGGCACAGCCCTGGCTTGTTCCTGTCGGCAAACTCTCCCACAACCACAAAAGCTGATAGGTCTTCACCCTTTTCTTCCAGCTCCTTAGCTTTTTCGATAGAAATTGTGTGCTCCTTGTACCACTTGAGCATCTCCACAGCAGTCCTGAGCTTATTTCTTCTGCCAAAGGCAGTGGGGCACTGAGATAGAACCTCAACAAGGCGGAAGCCCTCCCTCTGGAAGGCCTTCTTTATGGCTTCCTTAATCTGAAGGGGTGCTGCAGTGCTCCACCTGGCAACATAATTTGCTCCTGCTGCTTCTGCCACCCTGGATATATCCATGGGAGGCTCCAGAGCTCCATAGGGTGTCGTGGTGCTCTTCCATTTTCTGGGTGTTGTTGGTGAAGCCTGGCCACCTGTCATGCCATAGTTATGGTTGTTGACGCAGATAGTAAGAAGGTCTATATTGCGCCTTGCTGCATGGAGGAAGTGGTTCCCGCCTATACTTGCCATATCTCCATCTCCAGTTATAACCACAACCTCAAGCTCCGGGTTGGCCAGCTTTAAGCCTGTGGCAAAAGCTAAGGCTCTTCCATGGGTTGTGTGCAGAGAGTCAAAGTTCAGGTAGCCAGGAACCCTTGAAGAGCAGCCTATGCCAGAGACAAAGACAAGCTTTTCCCTGTCTATTCCAAGCTCAACAATAGCCTCCAGCATGGCATTCACTATTGTGCCAATTCCACAGCCCTCGCAAAGTATATGAGGAAGTCTTTCCTCTCTCAGAAAGGTAATAGAGGGATGAACTACCATTTCATCACCTTCACAATAAACTCTTCAATCTCCTTTGGAGAGGGAAGCTCACCACCTATTTTGCCTGAGAAGTAAACCTTCCTCCTGGAAAATCTCTCCACTTCTTTCTTTATCTGACCCAGATTCATCTCAATGACTATAGGGGTTGCATAGCGGGTGAGCTTCCTTATTAGCTTTTCCGGTAGAGGATTGAGGGTTATAAGCCTGAGAAGGCCAACCTTCTTTCCCCTCTTTCTCAGTCTCAGAACAGCCTCCATGGCTGCTCTGGAAACTCCACCATAGGTTATAACTATCGCCTTGGCATCCTCATCATAACTGAGCTCATACTTTACAATTTTCTCGGCATTTTTTGTAATCTTCTCGCAGAGCCTCCTCACAAGTCGTGAATGCACCTCAGGGTCATTTGTACTGGGGTAACCTCTCTCATCGTGAGTTAAACCGGTGACATGAACATTGTAACCTCTTCCAAAGACCTGCATCTTTGGTACAAGGGTCTCCTGCTCTGCATCAAAGTAGTTAACCCCTTTCTCGCTCAGAGGTGCCTCAAAGGTCTCAACTTTCTCGGGAAGATAGACCTTCTCCCTCATGTGCCCCACAACCTCATCACTCATGAGAAGTACTGGCACTCTATACTTTTCGCTCAGGTTGAAAGCCTCAAGAGTTAAGTTGAACATCTCCTGAACAGAGTTGGGAGAAAGCAGGATAATCTCATAGTCACCGTGGGAGCCATGCATAGCCTGGAGAATATCGCCAGAGGCCGGCATTGTGGGCTGCCCTGTGCTTGGGCCACTTCTCTGGACATTAACAACCACTATAGGGGTTTCAGTCATAGCAGCATAACCAAGGTTCTCCATCATAAGAGAGAAACCAGGACCTGAGGTGGCAGTCATGGCCTTAACTCCAGCCCATCTTGCACCGATTATGGCGGAAATACTGCCTATCTCATCCTCCATCTGCTGGTAAATGCCATTAACCTTTGGCAGCCTTTTGGCAAGCCACTCAGCCACCTCTGTGCTTGGCGTTATTGGATAGCCTGCAAAGAAGCGCATTCCTGCAGCAATTGCACCTTCTGCACAGGCTATATTACCCTGAAGAAAAAGCTTGCCCTTGAGATGCATTATTCATCCTCCTCAGCATAGATATCGATTTCAATGGCAAAGTCGGGACACATATCCTGGCAGAGGCCGCAGACTTTCCTCTTCAGATGCTTGCTCAGCTTCAGCTTTGTGCATCTTTCAGGGTGAGCAACCACTGGCATGAAGTAGCCTCTCTGATTTGGCTCCTCTCCAGGTTCAAAAACCTTCATGGGACAGTACTCTATACATATATTGCAGCCCTTGCAGTACTTTTCATTTATCCTTATCTTTCCCATACTCACACCTGATGCATTTCTATAACCACATGCGACGAGGTAACCTCAATGCCTTCCAGCCTTTCAACTCCATCAAGAAACTCTTTAAGCTGTTCCACATCCACCACTGCAATAATATCATAGTTTCCAGTAACCCTATATATCCTCTCATGACTTAAATTTTTAATCTTATTGAAAACTTTCTTTCTCGCAGAAGGTTTAACCCTGATGAGTACAAAGGCTTCATCTCCAGCCTTGCCTATCTCTGCAAGAGCCTTATCTGTTATATCTATGAAGCCCCTTCCTGTGCGCAGATAACCCTGTTCCCTGAGTTCCCTGAGGTGAGAGCTTAATGCCTGCCTGCTTATGCCAAGCTCCTTAGCCAGAGTCTCCTGCTTTAATGTGGTGGAATAAACTTTAAGGCTTCTTGAATGCCTGTAGAGTCTTCTCAGAATTGAAAGCTGTTTTTCTGTGACCATGCCTTTACCTTTGTAAAGTTTAAATTTACGTATGTAAAGTAACAAGAGTAAGGTTATGTGATTGTCGAAAATTTGATGGGAGGCTCAACTCAATTCATAAAACACTGAATCAGGCTCTTTTTCATTAAAAATCTCTGTGGAGAGAACAATAACTTCAGCCATCCTGTCACCAATATTTTCAAGCCTGTGGGCAATGTAGGGCACTATCTCAACTCTCTTTATCCTGTCCTCAGAGGAGTCGAGAAGTAATGTCTCCCTCTCCCCAGTTCTTATGTCTTCAAGCTTGAGCTTCACCTTTCCCCTCAATACTGCTACATACTCCACTTTCTTTGTGTGATAGTGGCCTGCCCTAAAGCTGCCAGGAGCAATAGGAGCACTATAAACATGCTTTATTTTGAGATCTCCATTAAACAGGTTCACCAGATACTCCTTCCTGGAGTGCCCTTCTCTGTACTTCTTTTCAAGAAGCTCGACCCTTGCAATGGGCATTTTCTTACCTCCCTGCTTTCAATTTTTATAAGACATTCCTCCAATAAATATCTTGGGAGGCGAAGCTTAAAAAATGCTTGACAGAAGGTAAAAGTTGTGCTTCTAGACCTCAGGGTTGCTGATGGGTACAGAAAAATGGGATATAATGCTCCATACTACAAGGAAAGCTTCAAAGAATAGAAGAACTCTGGCTACTCACAGAGAATTAGACTTTAATATATTATTAATAGTAGGGAGGGTATATTAATAATAGGGAGGTGATTTGAGTGATACCTAAAATGCAGATTAAGGGAAGTTTAATTCCTGGAAAAATGGCTTCAGACTATGTGGAGGGGATGCTTCAACCAGAAAATCAGGTTAAAAGCTGGTGGGTCGAGCTTACCCTCAAGCAGGTGTATATCCTTGAGGAACCCGGGAACTTGGATTTTAGTGGAAAGGAACTAAAGGCAGGGAAGCTCAAAAAGTATCCCAAGATGAAAATGGAAGGCGATGCCTACGGATGGTGGACTCTTGGAGGAGGAAGCTATGTAATAGAGTTCAATGAGAAGATTTCCCTGCCCGAGAACTCCTATGCCCTGCTTTCTCCCAGTCCAAATCTTGTGATAAATGAAGCGTCTCACCCCACCATGGTAATCCATCCAGGTGAAAACATCAGCCACACCACTCTTTCAGTTGGTCCACCGGGAGTTAACCTTAAGGAAAATGCAATAATTTCCAGGCTTACAGTCACTAAATTTTGAGTTTCTCTACTCTCTCATAGGGCTAAGCTTTTAATCTTTGAAGAGCCATCTAAACTCATGCAGAAGGTACTCAATGCTATAGTGCCAACCCAGGAGGAGAAGAAGGAACTCAGAGTTGTAGCTGAGGAACTTAGAGAAAAAATAGAGAGCAAAGCCAGGGGCTATGACGAGAGGCTTTATGCAAGGCTCCTGGGCTCCTCGGCAAGAGATACCTGGCTCAGGTATAAGAAGGACCTTGACTTTTTCCTTTTCTTTCCTCAGGAGTACTCTAAGGCTGATATGGAGAAGATTGTAACCAGAATTGGTGAAGCAGTTCTGGAAAATCCTGAGAAGCACTATGCAGAGCACCCCTATGTGAGGGGAACATACAGGGGCTTTGAGATAGAAATTGTGCCCTGCTATGCTGTAACTTCACCTACCTTTAAGCTCAGTGCTGTAGATAGAACGCCCTTCCACCATGATTTTGTTAAGGAAAGAATAAAGGGAAAGGAAAATGAGGTAAGGCTTCTCAAGCAGTTCCTCAAAGGAATAGGTGCCTATGGAGCAGAAGCTAAAGTTGAAGGCTTCTCGGGCTATCTCTGCGAGCTTTTAATAATAAAGTTTGGAAGCTTTGAAGCTCTTATCAAGGCTGCTTCAAAAATGAGATTTGGCGAAGTCCTTGCCTTTGAGGAGGTTGGGAAGGACAAGCTGAAAAAATTCAAAGGAGATGCCCTTATCTTCATTGACCCTGTAGATGAAAATAGAAATGTGGCCAGTGCTCTCTCCAGAGAAAAGCTTGCTCTCTTCATTCACGCCAGCAGGGCCTACCTGAGAGAACCCAGTGAAAAGTTCTTTTTCCCGGAAGATAGGAAGGTTAAAAAGGAAGAAGTAATCAGCAAATTTAGAGCCAGAGGTTCAGAGATTCTGGCTCTGAGTTTTCCTTCACCTGAGGTGATTGAAGACATACTTTACCCCCAGGTGAAGAAGACTATCAAGAACCTCTCAAAGCAGCTAGAGCTTCATGGTTTCATACTTCTTGGCAATAGCTATCATGTGGGAGAGAGTATAACCCTCCTCTTTGAGCTTGAGTCCCTGAGCCTACCTGAGGCAAAACTCCACCTTGGTCCAAGGGTGGGAAGTAGCCACGAAAAGAGATTTCTTGACAAGTATAAGAAGAGCGAGAAGGCTCTGTGCAGGCCCTTCATTAAAGGAGATAAATGGGCAGTATATATAAAGAGGAAATTTACAAGGGCAGAAGAGTGCCTTAAATCTGCACTGAAACAGGGAATTCCAAGTTATATTATGTCATCCCTCAAAAGGCACTGCAGCATCTATACCAACAGTGAAGTTTTTGAGAGAGTAGATGTTAATTTTCTGGCAGACTACTTTGACCCTGTTTTCCCCTGGGAGTATTGATATGAAGAGCCTGAAGGACATCAAAGGCGTTGGAGAAAGTCTGCGAAAGGAGATAATAAAAGCCTACGGCAGTGAAGAAAGAGCCCTGGAAGAGCTAAAAAGGTTAAACTTCACTGAACTCTTCTACTCTGAAGCTAAGACTCCCAGACTGCAGGAGATTGCAAGAGAGGTATATTCGAAGGTGCTGGGTTTTGAATATGCTGAGCTTTTTGGCACTCCCAAGGCGAGGGAAATTTACAACTCAATCCTCGAAGCATTGAAGAAAGAAGCTGTGACAGAGTATGCAAGAGCAAAACTGGCTATTTTTGCTCCAGTAAAGGATAGGGCTGAAATAGAGAGAAGGCATGACACTGTAAGGGCTGCTCAAAGCCTTGTCTCAGCTCTGGGGGAGAAAGCAGAAGCTGTGAGAAAAGCTCTCATGGAAATTAAACCCTTTCAGAAAAAGCCAGAGGGAAAAATTGCCTCCCAGGTAATTGCTCTTGAAGATATAGAGCTCTACAATCAGCTTAAAGAAAGATATGGAAGCTTTATTGAAGTCTTTCTTATAGAAAGTGCTGAGGATTTTGAGTATCTTAAGAACTACGAGCTTGTGAGGTATCTTCAGGGAGATATAGGAATTACTGTAAGTCTGCCCTCCTCAGGAAACCTTATCACCTTCTATGAATTCAGGGAGAGCGAGGTACTCCCAGAACTTATAATTAAGAGCCTTATGAAGAATCTGAGCTCAATTAAGGCCCTTAAAAGGCTTGTGGAACTCACTGAAGATTTGGAGCTGGAAAGCCTTGGGATAAAATTGATGTCAGGTAAAGCTCTGGAAGAGATAATCTCAACCCTTGAAAATCTGGAAAGCAGTGAAGCCAGAGTATTCTCTGAAGCAAGAGAGAAATTCAGTCAGGAGGCTGAGGAGTGTCTCAGGCTTGCCAACTCTGAGATTGAAGAGAGGGTGGAGAAGGCAGTAGCCATAAAAGGTAGAGAAGTGCTAAAGCTCCTCTCAGGCTACCAGTCTGGTAGTATATACGAGGCTTTACCCGAGAAGGTGAGGGAGATAATAAAGGAGGTGGCTGAAAAGTATGAGGCTGAAGTTGCTCACAGGCTGGGGCTTGAGAAGGAAAGAATAATGTTCTCAGGATTACTTAGCCCTGGCTATCCTCTTGAAATTTCAGAAGAAAAGTTAAGAGAAGTATCAGCCTGGCTTGAAGTAGA
This sequence comes from Candidatus Hydrothermarchaeota archaeon, assembly GCA_964501105.1. Classification (GTDB taxonomy): domain Archaea; phylum Hydrothermarchaeota; class Hydrothermarchaeia; order Hydrothermarchaeales; family BMS3B; genus BMS3B. Next base: position 8,551 of record CAZCRG010000031.1, read on the forward strand.
GGCCACAAGAAGAGAGTTCAGAGCAGCAAAGGAGGCTACTTCAAGAATTGAGGGCTATATGCAGGAGGTGGAAAGGAGCCTCGATGCCGCTCTGGAGCTGGACTTTTTCCTTGCACTGGGAAGCTTCATACTAAAATACAATGCCACCATACCAGAGATTGCCGAAACTCCAGCTCTGGGCTTCAGAAAGGCTCGACATCTCTCTCTTGCCCTTAAGGGCAAAGCTGAACCTGTGAGCTATTCTCTGGGCAGCTCAAAAATAGGCCTTGAAGGAAGCAGGGGAGAGAGGATAGCTGTAATCACAGGGGCCAACTCGGGAGGTAAAACAACTCTCCTGGAAACTATAGCCCAAATTCAGATAGCTGCCCAGAGCGGCCTTCCAGTGCTTGCTGAAGAGGCAGAGTTTTCTATACTGGAGAAGGTTTACTTTTTCGCCAAGCCTCAGGGTTCAGCCAGTGCTGGAGCCTTTGAAACTCTGCTCAGGTTTTTCTCCACAATAGCAGAGAAGGAAGAGAGAAGCTTAATCCTTGCAGACGAGCTTGAAGCAGTTACAGAGCCCGGGGCTGCAGCTAAAGTGCTGGGTGCCTTTATAGAGTGGTTCGCCTCCAGAGAGGAAATTCTCCTTGCTATGGTAACCCACCTGGGCGAGGAGCTGAAGGAAGTTGTCAGGGGAAGAGCAAGAATTGATGGAATTGAGGCTTCAGGCTTGGATGAGAATCTCAATCTGATTGTTTCAAGAAACCCTGTTCTGGGCAAACTTGCCAGGTCTACGCCAGAGCTCATTGTAGAAAAACTCAGTAGAAAAGAAGAGAAGCCATTTTTTGTTTTTCTGCTGAAAAAATTCATAGAATAGATGTTTTAGCTACTTATGGACCTGAACTCCAGCACATCCCCAACCTCTACATCCTTTCCCTCAAGCACTTCAAGAACATAACTGCTCTCATGCTCAGGAGTGTAGAACCTCCAGGGCTTTAAAATTCCCACCTCAACCACCTTAAAGTTTTCATCTATAAATATAACTTCAATTGGAAAGAACATGAAGAAGGAGTGGAGTCTAGGCCTCTTCATCCAGGCTGGAAACTCTATCAGAAGCCCCTCATCTTTCCTCATGCTCCTTCTAAACATGAGACCAAAGGCTCTTGAAAGGAAGCTTCTCGCTACTCTCGCTCTTGCCACCTCAATGCCCCTGGTTTTATTTATAATCAAATACTCCATAAGTGAAATTAAACTTCTGAATAAATAAAATTGGTGCCCGCAAGCTTTTTTAATCCTGCAGAGGATAAGCTATCCATGGCTGTCTTTGCCCTCATTCCACTGAAGGATCCCAGCGAAGCCAAGACAAGGTTATCTCCCTACCTGAGCAGAGAGGAGAGAGCTGGTTTAGCTAAAGCCATGCTCAGAGATGTCCTAAAAGCTGTAAGCAGTTTAGTTGTGCCAGTAATTATTACCACAGCAGAGGTTGAAGCTGAAGGCTGCCATATTCTGAAGGAAGAAAGGAGTGAGGGTCTGACTAAGGCTGTGGAGAAGGGTGTAAGCTATGCACTGGAACAGGGAGCTGAAGCTACCCTCTTTATACCTGCCGACACCCCCCTTATCAAAAAAAGGCACATTGAGGATATCCTCAGCCTGGGGAGAAAGCACAGGCTTATTCTCTCACCTGCAAGAAAGGGTGGAGTGGGAATACTTTACAAGAAGCCGCCAGATATCCTACCCGAGCACTTCAGCAGCACAAGCTTCCCCGATATTATCAATATGGCTGAAATGAGGGGCCTGGATTACTATATATATGACTCCTTTTACCTATCTCTGGACATAGATACAAGGGAGGATATTCTGGAGTTTTTCCATCACGGGCAGGGTACTGAAACCTACAGATTTCTGAAAAAATACAGGGATAGGTTTTTGAAAAGTGAGCTATAGGTCTTTGGGTCTTTCAGCCAGAGTAATCTCCACCTCGTAAAATTCGCCTTCCCTGAAAAACTTTACCTTCATTTTATCTCCAATTCTGTGGCTGAGCACAGACCTTATCACATCATCCATATTCCTTATTTCCCTGCCGTCTATCTCCACAATAATATCACCCAGTGTAAAGTTCCCTGAAGCTGAGACATTTGTACCTTTAAGGATTCCATAGCTGGGACCTCTTGGATCAACAGTTATAACAAGGGCTCCCTCCTTAATGCTGAGATTTTCTGCCATATTGGGAGTAAAATCTCTACCTGTTATGCCCATCCAGGGCCTTAGAACCTTACCATTCTCAATAATCTCTCTTCCAACTCTTTCTGCAGTGTTTATTGGTATAGACAGCCCTATGCCCTGAAAGCCCTCTGTTGTTGAGAAAATAGCAGTATTTATACCTATGACCTCTCCCTTAAGATTGAGAAGGGGACCTCCGCTATTTCCAGGGTTAATTGCTGCATCAGTCTGAATTGCACCCTCAATTACATAGCTTCCATCTGTCCTGAAGCTTCTATTCAGGGCGCTTATAACTCCAACAGTTAGAGTGTTTGTAAATCTAAAGGGGTTGCCTATGGCTATTGTCGTCTCACCCACTCTGAGAGTCGAAGAATCACCCAGCTTAGCTGGCTTGAGATTTGATGCAGGGATTTTAATCACAGCAATATCAGTTATAGGGTCCCTTCCAATCACCTCAGCCTCATACTCCTCTCCGTTGTAAAGAACAACAACTGGCTTATCAGAACCTCTAATAACATGCTCATTTGTCAGGATATAACCATCCTCTCTTAATATTATCCCCGAGCCTGTACCTTCTATGGGAACAGGATGAAAGGATGCATTTCTAAAGCTTGTTATATGTACAACACTTGGAAGAGTTTCCTTAAAAATTCTTGGAATAATCTCATCCCTCAGATCTTCTCCATTTATTATGTAAATATTTAAATTTTCACCCTTTAAGCCCTTAACCTCCATACTGCTGCCGTTAAAGTAAATGAAAGCAGAGTCTTCATTAATCTGTGGTAAAGGGTAGGTGAGGAGGAAAAGTCCCAGAAAGGCGCTGGAAATTATCCCTCCCAGAAAGCCTGCAAGAAGGTACCCTTTGAATCCCATGTTTTAAAATAAATTCTTCACGATTGAAAACTGCAGCCTGAAATAGAGCACTGCTACACAAACCCTTAATATACCACCTGTGAGAATCTAAAAACTATGAAGCTCCTCTTTCTTCTATCTGGTGAGCATCCATCTCTTCCTGAAGCAGAGGCAAGGGCTGTTCTTGAGGCTCAGGGTATAGAGTATTCCATTGTAGAGAAGGAGGAGCAGGTGCTTGTGATTGAGGCAGAGGTAAAGGATTTTGAAACTCTGAGTGGCAGGCTGGCTTTAACCCACAGCCTTGGAAAGCTTCTCTTCTCCTGCAGCTATGATGAAATAGAGAAGCAGGATTATAGATATGAATTTGAGGGAAGCTTCTGTGTTCGAGTATGGAAGATTGGCAAAACTGAAGTTAAGGCGAGCTCCCTTGAGAGGGAGATTGGTAGGAGGATAGCTGAAAAGGGAAAAAGGGTTGACCTCAAGAAGCCAGAGAAGCTCTTCCTTGGCATAGCTGGAAAAAAGTTCTACCTAACTGAGCACCTGGCTTCAGTGCCAAGAGGCGACTTCGAGAAGAGGAAGCCTCACCTTCGCCCCTACTACAGACCTGGAGCCATGCACCCCAGGCTGAGTAGAGCAATGGTAAACCTCACAAGAGTTAGAGAAGGAGAGCTTATCTGTGACCCTTTCTGCGGCGGCGGTGGGTTTTTAATTGAAGCAGGCTTAATAGGGGCAAGGGTCTATGGCTTTGATATTGATGAGGAGGCTATAAGGGGGGCAGAGAGGAATCTGAAAAATGTCGGCATAGGTGATTGCACTCTTGAAGTAAGGGATATGCTGGAGCTTGAGAGCTATAAAGAGTTCTTCCATGCTGTTGTGGCTGATCCTCCCTATGGAATTTCCTCCAGCATGAGAGGACTGAAAAGAGAGGAGCTTTACAGTAGAGCTGTTCAGAAGATATATGAAATGTTAAAGCAGGGGCGCTACGCCTGCTTTGTCCTTCCTCTGGGAGTTAAGATTAAGCCAGTAGAAGGATTTAAGGTTGTGGAGAGGCATTATTTTAGAGTGCACAGAAGCCTTACAAGAGAGATACTGGTGATGAAGAAATGGAGATAGTTTTCCTTGGAACCACGGCAGCAGTACCCACAAAAGAGAGAAACCACTCAGCTATTGCTCTGCTCTACAGAGGTGAAGTTATCCTCTGGGACTGCGGCGAGGGCACTCAGAGGCAGCTGATAAAAGCAAAGGTAAACTATATGCGGATCTCAAAAATTTTTATAACCCATTTACATGCCGACCATTTCCTGGGTATTCCAGGGCTGATTCAAACTATGGGCTTCTCGGGAAGAGATAAGCCTCTAAAAATCTTTGGGCCTGAAGGAATAGAAGACCTTATGGAAAATATTCTTTCTCTTGGCTTCTATGAGAAGAGTTTTGAGATTGAAGTTAAGGAGCTTGAAGAGGGAGTTGTAGTTGAGGAGAAGGATTACGCCATTGAAGCCTTTGAAGTTAAGCACTCAGTTCCAGCCTTTGGTTTATTATTCAGAGAAAAGAAGGGAAGAAAGTTTTTGAGAGAGAAAGCAGAGGCTCTGGGCATACCTCCTGGCCCACTTTACAAGAGGCTTCATAGGGGTGAGAGTGTTGAGTTTGAGGGCAGGATTATTACCCCTGACATGGTTCTGGGCGAACCCAAAGAGGGCTTCAAGGTGCTTTACACTGGAGATACAAGGCCTCTTGAAAAAATACTGGAGAAGAGCAGGGGAGCAGTTCTCATCCATGATTCCACCTTCTCTGGAGAGCTAGAAGATAATGCCAGAGAAAATCTCCACTCCACAGCCAGAGAGGCTGCTGAGACTGCAAAAAAAGCAGGGGCAAAGGCGCTTTATTTAACTCACATCTCTCCAAGGTATAAAGAGGCTGAGCTTCTTGAAGCAGAAGCAAGAGAGATTTTTCAGAAATCCTTTGTAGCAAGAGATCTGATGAGGGTGAATCTTCATAGCCTAAAATTTTAGCTCTCAAGCCTTTCAACAATCTCCTTCAGGTAGCTAAGCCCCTGATTGAAAAGCTCCTCCCCCTTCTCTGTTATCCTGTAGTACTTTTTGTCACCTCTGGGAATGACCTCAACATAGCCCTCCTGCTCCAGACGGTAGAGCACCACATAGGAGGTAACCATAGCTGGAGAGAAGCCAAACCTCTCCTTAAGTTTCTTCCTTATTTCATAGGCATACATCTCCCTTTCCTTAAGCAGCCTGAGAATATAAATCCAGAGTATCTCCCTGGTGGTTCTCTTTTTTAATCTTTTCATGGGCATTATTTTATCACCATAAAATATTTATAGCAATAAAATATAAAAAACTCTCATGAGCAAAGTTAGAGTTGCAATTATAGGTGTAGGAAACTGCGCCTCATCTCTGGTGCAGGGCGTTGAGTTCTACAGGAATGCTGAGGAAAACGATTTTATCCCTGGTATTATGCACACAAATCTTGGTGGCTACCATATTAAAGATATTGAGTTTGTGGCAGCCTTTGATGTTGATAAAAACAAGGTGGGTAAGGACTTAAGTGAGGCTATCTTTTCAAAACCCAACAACACCATCAAATTCTCAGATGTACCAGAGCTGGGAGTTGAGGTGCAGAAGGGTGAGGTTTTAGATGGAATAGGCAAGTATTTATCAGAGGTTATTGAGGTCTCCCCCGAAGAACCTGTCAATGTGGCTGAAGCTCTTGAAGAAGCTAAGGCTGATGTGGTTATCAACTACCTGCCAGTTGGAAGCGAGAAGGCTGCCCGCTTCTATGCTGAAGAGGCCCTCAAAGCAGGCTGCGCTTTTATAAACTGCATCCCGGTTTTTATAGCCAAGAATGAAGAGTGGAGAAAGAAATTTGAAGAAGCAAAACTTCCAATAATCGGGGACGACATTAAATCTCAGGTGGGAGCAACAATAACCCATAGAGTTCTAACAAGACTTTTTAGAGACAGAGGTGTGAAGCTTCTGAGAACCTCCCAGCTCAATGTTGGCGGAAATACAGACTTCTACAATATGCTGGAGAGGGAGCGCCTTGAAAGCAAGAAGATTTCAAAAACCACAGCAGTAACTTCAATGCTTGACTATGATCTTGGAGAGGATAATGTTCATATTGGACCAAGTGACTATGTGGCCTGGTTAACTGACAGAAAATGGGCCTATATTCGACTGGAGGGAGAGAGCTTTGGCGGTGTGCCTTTAAATATAGAGCTCAAGCTTGAAGTGTGGGACTCTCCAAACAGTGCAGGCGTTGTTATAGATGCCATAAGATGCGCAAAACTGGCTCTGGATAGGGGTATAGGAGGAGCACTTTTGGGCCCCAGTGCATACTTCATGAAGTCCCCACCTGAGCAGTACAGCGATGATATAGCAAGGCAGATGGTGGAGGACTTCATTGAGGGTCGAGAATGAGGTGGTTTCTTCTTTTTCTCTTTATTATTCTTTTACAGGGTTGTATATCCACAGCCAGAGAAGAACCTCAGTTAGCTGAGCCGAGTTTTACTATTGAAACTATATCAGCGAGCTGTTCAGACGGCGAGACTAAAGTGCCAGAGGTGGAGGCAGGCCAGGGGAGAGTTACAGCAATAGTGGAGATAGAAACTCCAACGCCCTGCTACAACACTACAGGAGAAGTTGAAGTATCTGAGGGGAGGATAGAAATAAACCTCAAACCTGTTGCCACAGATAGAATGTGTGTGGAGTGTATTGGTAAGCTGGTAGTCAGGGTAACTGTGGAGAATCTCAGCAGTGGCAGCTATGAGGTGGCAATAGCTGTGCCAAAAGAAAGCTGGGTTTTCAATATTGAGGTTGAATAGCTGGCTTATTTGTGGTGAGATAAGAGTTATTGAGTTTGTGCTTCTTGTATATTCTTCTTTTATCAAATTTTTACAGCAATTTTCTATTTTTAAATCAATTACACAAGAACCACTGGAAGTTTTTGCTTTGATTTTGCCAAAAGCAGTTTTTCATCAAAAGTTTCATGCAGAAAGTTATCGTAAAGGAATTTCAAAGCAAAATAGATGCTCCTCATTGTGGAGCTACTCTTGTTTGAGTGCTCCAGCAGAAATTCTCTGGGCGTTTTCCCGGAGTTCAGATATTTCTTCACCACAAATATGTAGGCTCTACCAGTGCTGTAGGAGTACTTTCTGAGTTTATTTCCTCAATAAGCCTGCCGATAAGCTCATATTTCTATACTAAGGCAAAATGTTTAAATATTGCGGTTTGTAAGTGTATGATGGGTGCTATGTGCAATGCGTATAATGGATGTTATCGGAAATCGCCGTTATAAATGGAGATGCATTTAATGAGGAGATATAAAATCGTAGAAGTACAAGAAAAGGATTTAGAAGAAATTGTTAGGAAATATCCGGAGTATATAGAACAAGGACTCAAATGCGTGGATCATCAAAAAAGAACAGACAGAGGTCCATTAGATGTTTTATTTGTTGATTCAGGAAAAGCACTGGTTATAGCTGAATTAAAAGTAGTAGAAGATGATAGCATGTTAGTCCAAGGTATAGATTACTATGATTACATCACAAGAAACATAGAAGGATTAGCGCGAGCTTATAGATCTAAGAATATCTCAATAGATCCGATACAAAAACCTAGATTATTTTTAATTGCTCCCAGTTTTTCAGTTTCTCTATTAAATAGATGTAAATGGATAGATATACCAATCTCCCTTTTTACATTTCAATGTATAGCGTTTGAAGATAATCTTAAAGAAATCATTCCAATATTTAAAGAAGTTACTGTTCCGTCTCGGCCACAACCAGTTGAAGTATATACAATTGAACAAAGATTGGGTTACATTACTGATAAAAATGTTAGAAAGACAGTCGAAGACTTTCTAAATGAAATAAAAGGATGGGATAATGAAAACATATCGATTGAACCTACAAAATAAGATATCTCAATAAAGGTTTCTGGGAGGGTATTTGCTTCATTAGCTCCCAGAAGGAAACATTTTACTATTTATACTGATAGCGATGGTGACTGGAAAGGATTTCAAATAAATTCACAAGACGATTTAAACGATATTAAACCTCTATTGAGGAGTAATTATGAAAAGTATAAAAAATAAGGCGACTTCTGATAACATCGGACATACGGCTGCGCTTCACTTCGCCCAAATTTGTTATCGCAAACTTCCCATACCCGCAACACGTTAGGCGACAGCGAAAAATAAGGAGGACCCAAAAAATGGAAAAATTGGTTTTAAGAATATTTCAAACGGAAATCGAGAGACAATGTAAGTTTGCAATCATTGCTATAGAGCAAATAAAGGCAGGATTAGCAAACAATAATTTGGACTTAGTATGGTATGCAATACAAAGTTTCTTAGTGGCTGTAGGTAACATCTCCAAAATTTTTTGGCCATCAAAACCTATATATCAAAAAAGAGGAGAAGAATTAAGGAAAAGTTTAGGTATTAAAGATGACTCCCCTATAAGACCAAGAACTTTTAGGAATCATTTCGAACACTTTGACGAAAGGTTAGAAAAATGGGCAACATCTTCTAAAAGACATAATTTTGTTGATTCAAATATAGGACCATACAATATGATAAGGGGAGTAGATCCAGAAGATTTCCTTCGTAACTTTGACCCTATAAGTTGGACACTTACTTTTAGAGGAGATAAATATGAGTTAAAACCGATAATAGAAGCTATTTATGACCTTTACCCAAAAGTTTCAGCTGAGGCGAATAAACCATGGTGGGAATGATGTTTCGCCGTCGCCTAACAGCTGGTATACGGCTCGCTTCGCTCACTCAAATGCTCAGCAAAGCCTCGCACTCCGCATACCCGCCAAACGTTATATGACATTGGATTGGTCAAAAAGAGGTGATTAAATGGTTAGAGGTAGA
>CAZCRG010000032.1:0-17450 GCA_964501105.1 Candidatus Hydrothermarchaeota archaeon
CTATATAATAAGTGAAGAGTCTTTCAATCCTACAATAGTCTGATTCTTACTGAAGAAGAAATACCAGCAGCTATGCTTGCGCAAATACCCTTTCAATCCTACAATAGTCTGATTCTTACTTAGGGTAACTGCCTCGACTGATGGTTCGGGTAGCTCCTTTCAATCCTACAATAGTCTGATTCTTACAAGTTGGTTCTGGGCGTTTGTGTTTTTCGTGACCGTCTTTCAATCCTACAATAGTCTGATTCTTACAAGTCTGGATAAGCCTCTGAGACTTTGAAGCCTCCCTTTCAATCCTACAATAGTCTGATTCTTACTCTTACTTCACATAGCGCAGATAGAAAGTCCCTATCCTTTCAATCCTACAATAGTCTGATTCTTACATAACAAATACCACACCACAGTTGTGCGCCAGATTCTCTTTCAATCCTACATTAGTCTGATTCTTACATATGTTGCATCGGGTTTATCTATTGCTAATACCTGCTTTCAATCCTACATTAGTCTGATTCTTACATATCGAAAAAGCCGTAGAGAGAATAACCAGCAAAACTTTCAATCCTACATTAGTCTGATTCTTACATGACATAAAGCGTGTTGAGGAGATTAAGAAAATAACTTTCAATCCTACATTAGTCTGATTCTTACTTTCACACTATGTATAACAGGCCTTTGTGTATCAACCTTTCAATCCTACATTAGTCTGATTCTTACCAAAGCTATTGCTCGTGCTCTCAACGCACCTGGATTCTTTCAATCCTACATTAGTCTGATTCTTACGGGAAAAAGGTAAGCTTTGGCACAGGGAAAGCTACAACCTTTCAATCCTACATTAGTCTGATTCTTACTTGGATAGGGTTAGTTGACAGAATACGCTGTGTGATTAACTTTCAATCCTACATTAGTCTGATTCTTACATAAGTGACCCATCTTTATGCCAATATAAAAACACGCTTTCAATCCTACATTAGTCTGATTCTTACTTTTCCGGATTGTATAAATTATAAAGACTGCAAAAAGACTTTCAATCCTACATTAGTCTGATTCTTACTGATATAATAAACACGAGGATATTAAGCATCATGCCCCTTTCAATCCTACATTAGTCTGATTCTTACAAGGGGGGAAGATAAACGTGTTGTTGTAACAACACCCTTTCAATCCTACATTAGTCTGATTCTTACATTCCCAACTAAGAGAGAGTTTACTGTAGATATAAGCTTTCAATCCTACATTAGTCTGATTCTTACTTAATCCAGCATTTGATAAATTTGCCAATATTATACCTTTCAATCCTACATTAGTCTGATTCTTACTTGCGGGAACTATACGAACACGAGCACGACATTCTCCTTTCAATCCTACATTAGTCTGATTCTTACCTTTGATCTCAAAATACCACAGCTTATTTAGCCCTGCTTTCAATCCTACATTAGTCTGATTCTTACACAATTGGGCGGATGCCCAGCCCTGTGGTAACCTTCTTTCAATCCTACAATAGTAGTATTCTGTATCTACAGATTTATTTAACATGATTAATTTTTTAGCACTTTTCTGTGGCAGAGATGGCAGGAGAAGAAAGTGGCTGGGCAGATGAGATTATGGAGAGGTGGGAGGAGATTCCCGAGCTACATGTCTTTCTTGTTGATGTGAAGGAGAAGACCAGAAGGAACTATATAAGCGATTTCAAAAAATATCTTGAGTTCACAGGGTTAACACCAAAAGAGCTGATTGATGAGGCTGAGGAAGAGCTAAAAAAGCCCAGGAGGGAGAGAGGGAAGATTAGAAGGAGATTAATAGAGTTTTTCAACTGGCTTCAGAAAAACTACATTACAAGAAAGAAAATAAGAGGACAGAAAAAGCATGGTATAACAGCCAACAGGGCTAAAAATGTTGTAACTATAATAAAAACCTTTTATTCCAAGAATGGTTTTCCTGTCGTAGTCAAGCTACCCAGAGTTGTGCCAAACAGAGATAACTTCAGAGTTGACCTTTCACCAGGTGATGTTAAGAAGATGGTTGCTAAAGCTGGCAGTTTAAGGAACAGGGCTTTGATTTTGCTGGGCTTCCAGAGTGCCATGGATGCAAATACGGCATGTATTCTTGACATTGCGGACTTGCCGAGAGGGATATTGGAAACCATCAAGGCACATAGAGGAGACCCTGATAAAGTTCTCTCAGACAATCCCACTCCCTGGGTTTTGCATATAGTCAGAGAAAAGGCAGGCATAGATTACCACACATGCCTGGGCAGAGATGGGGCTGAAGCTGTAATTCTCTACCTCTGGGAGCGGATTCAGAAGGGCGAGGAGCTTACTCTGAGTTCACCACTTTTTGTTAGAGAGGAGAAGGGCTACAGGAAGCTCAGAAAGACCAAGGAGAGGAGAATTGAGCAAAAGCATATCCATGAGATGATGAAAAAGGTGAGTGTGGAGAGCGGAGTTATAAGCAGAGAGAGGCTCAAAAGAGCAGATATAAACCCCTGTGGCTACCATGCCCTAAGAGCAAACTTCAGCAGGATTCTCAAGGCAGCGGGGATGTCAGAGACTCTCGTTGAATACATGATGGGGCATACCCTTCCCTATCAGGGAGCTTACTCCAGACCTCCCCCTGAGAAGCTCAGACAGGCTTATGCAGAGTATGAGCACCTGATAAGTATTTCTTCAGTTTCCGTATTGGGCGATGTGGAAGCAAAGATTGAAGAGCTCAGGAAGCACTACTCTGCTGTCATTCAGGATTTAACAATCAAAAACCAGGTTCTTGAAAGCAGGGTGGAAAAACTGGAAGAGGAAATGGAGGTTCTCAAAGTAATAAAGCAGGCTCTTTCAGGAGAAGAAAAACAAAAAAATAAAAGAAAGTTCGGGAGCTTTTACTCCCTCAAATAGCTATCCAGCTCTCTTGAGGTAGGCATGCACAGTAGAGGGTGGGCGAGCCAGAGTTCTGGCAATCTGTCTTATGCTATTCCCTTCTTTTCTCAGTTCAACTATTTTTTCCTGTTCCTCTCTGGTTAAAAATCCTCTGGTATTATAGGCTCCCTTGAGAGTTATGCCCATCCATAACTTGTAAAAGAAGTTCAGCGCATAATACTGCTCATTTGCATTCAACGGGAAACTGAGAATTACTTTCCTTGCCTTTTCTCTGTTATTCTCACGGGCACAGGCCTTTAAACATTTCACAAGCCTGACAGGCAACCCCCTGGCATGCCTCCTTTCTATCCATATACCCTCTCCTGCCATTTAAAACACCAGGAGAAAAAAGAGAGCTTAAAAAGTGATAACAGGACATAAGGGAGAAAAATCAGGAGAAATATTTGTATTTGTTACTTTTTTCATATATAAATGGATATATTTGTTTGTGCTTCTGGGCAGAAAAAACCTGCCCCTTCTCCTGCCATCCTATCTTCCTGATCTCTACTTTTTAATTTCCACTTTTGAGCTGGTGATTTTCAGTCTGTGTGTTCCCTGAGAGAGCACCAGCCTGCTCTGAAGTGGCATGTTAACTGCCATGCTTTTTGTTTTAACAGGTGTGATTACTTCTATGCCTGATTTTGTTATTGTAAGGGAGCAGTCCTCTGGCAGATATATTTCAATTACAGAGTAGCCTTCCTCAAGACTCTCTACAGTGGTTTTAATTTTCATGGCTTCTTCGAAAGCTCTTGTGCTCTTGTTAATTTCCACCAGCTTTGAGTAGCCATATAACCCTGCGAAAACCACAGCAAGCACTACCGCTATAATTTTGAAGTATTCATTCAGCACTATCAAACACCCTGCTGAGTACTTTTATATGCTACCAGAGAACTGTGCAGGTGTAACCACGTCTTGTATGGTACTCTTTTGAACACTTTTTAAATGTATAAACGGTTGTAGAACCTTTTTTCTCACACTTCTGGAATGGTATTCGTGAGCAGTCAAGAAGTTCTGGCTGCTTTGAAGTGTAGCAGAGGTAACCAGCATTCTCCATCATTTTTCTTTTTGTATCACCTATTACAACTTTTTCTATTCCATTGAATAGATAACAGTAATATTTCAGCCTTTCATTACAAATGAAACCTGCCTTCTCAAGTGCTTCCTTCTGTTCAACATACCGTGGTATGGTTATTATATTTTTCAGAGTGCATTCATATTTCACATCAAGCTTTTTAAGTTTAGTATTGCAGAAATAGCCCTTACTCTGCATATTTTTCATCTGGCAGAAGTCAGTAGCCTTTTCAGAAATAACCAGGTCATTTATGCTAACTTTACGTGGCAGGAGATTACTCTCTTCGAGAAGTGAAATCTCAAAATCATTGGCTCTAACACATGTGTAGCCAGTTTCTGGAATATCAATTTGCTGAGTTGTGCACAGATAACCTTTATTCTGGTAAACTCTGAGCTGACAGTCATTGTTTACTGTTTCATAGGAGCAGGGGTCTGAGGCATTAAAATAGCAATACCACTTACCAGATGTGCAGTTGAAATTATTACTCCGAATTAGATTTTTTGTTGAAATGGCAACTTTAAAATTGCCTGTCAGGTGTGCAGTGGCTTCTGCTCAGTTCTTCTGGCGATATTGTTGCAGCCAGAAAGCTCCAAATAGATGATTTTAATATACGTGTGGAAAAGCAGGGCAGGGAATATATAGTTATAGTTGATGGGAAGCCAGTTTTGAAGTCTGAAAAACTCCCCGAGGAGATAAAACTCTATGGTTACCCTGTAGCGCTTACTTATAGAGAGGAGAAAGACTTTCTGCCCTATTTTTTGAGTGTGGCAGTGGTATTTATTACAGCTCTTTTCTATTTCTTTACCTCCCCCTCCGGGCAGAAGAGAGAAGTAGTAAAGCTGTATTTCCCGGATAGAATAGAGATTGGTGATGAGTTCTTTGAGAAATTAAAATTTCCTGAGCTTGATTTTGAGGTATATGCAGGCGGTGAGAGGGTAACACAGGCAGTTCTTGCCATGACAGAAGAGGATATTATTGAGCAGTATATTATGAGCTATCCAGAGGAAAGGCTGACACCATCTCTTGTCTCTGCACTCCAGCATGAGCTTATTCAGAGGTTCAGAAGGCTCGGGAATCTATATGGCGAGGATATGCTATCCTGCTATTTCAGAAAAATTAGAGACTATTTAATTGCTCATGGTTATACCATACATAAGGGAAAAACCTGGAAGAAAGATGATAACAGGTGGGTTGAAGTTAAGCCATGCCTGGTGCTCAGAGAGGAGCACATCTCAGGCTGCTTAGCTGTAGAGGGCGAAGTGCTGATTTTCACCACGCCTGAGCTCGAGGAGAAGCTGAGGAAGTATGAGGGATTTGAGGTTGTGGTGCTGGAGTGAGAAAGTCTGTCTATTCATGAGAAAGGAAGATATGTCTGAGTAGGAGAGTAAAAATTCTCTCGGGGTTTTGCCAGAGTTGAGGAATTTTTTTCATTGCTGTCAATAAGCTCATATTTTTCCGATGGTGAAAGACTATCGGGTCTTTCTATGAGTGGGGTAATATCACGGCAAAAGATTTAAGTATTTCGCATAACTGAATGAAATTTGAGGTTTGGGGTAATGCGGATAATTGAGATTATCGGAAATGGCCCAGGAGGTAAAATAAATGCCTATATCAAACTTTAAAGGAGAAACCTTTGTTGCATTTTTAGACATATCTGGATTCAAACAATTAATGAAAAATGAAAAAAGGGCTTGGAAAGCAATAGATAAATTATACCAATATGGATATGATGTGATCAGAGAAAATAATAGACAGAATAATATTAGAGTTGAAGGACTTTTTGTGTCTGATTCGGGCATTTTATTTGTGCGGGATTGTTTAGACAAAAAAGAGTGTATAAAAGTTTTGTTAAAAGTGATAAGAGAATTAAATAGAAGAATGCTTAATCATGACTTTATGCTTACAACATCAATAGCCTATGGGCATTTCAAATATCAAGAACGATTAGAAATTAAGGGTATAGAAAAGAATCCTATATATGGAAATGCTTATGTTTCTGCGTTCTTAGACAATGAAAATGGGAAGCCCAAGATTCAACCCGGACAATGTCGTATCATAAGGGAAAATTTGCCGCCAGACTTAATCCAATTTATAGATCGTAGAGAAAGTAATAAAGACGAAATCCTGCGCATGATACAAAAGCGAAACAATGACAGCAATCATTTCTATTTCTACTGGATGGTGGAAGAGCCTTCCGAAATTGAAGAGTTTGAGAAAGAGTACAACGACTCATATAACCTTAAATATGCTGGGATGTTAAAAGCTCTAAAGAGGTAAAGATATGAGCGCCACTTCCGATAACAGCGGACATACGGCTACCGTGCTTTGCACCTCCGCCCAAATTCGGCTATGCCGAAACTTCGCATATCCCCCCAAACGTTATTATTGGAGACCTGTCTCAATAGTGGATAGATACAAAAAAGGTAGGGCTACCTTTAAAACCGCTCCAGCGGCAGCTTCTCGTAGTGTGCCGAGACACTGGCAAAGCTGCTCTGCGGGTCTGGAGCAAAGAGTCTGAACCTGCAGGTCTTAGTCCAGTCGGCACGCATGAGCTCAAGCTCCCTCTCCATATCTTTTAAATCGCCAGCCCTGTAAGCTCTAACCGCTCTGAGGTAGTGGTCAGTAGCATTGGCTGACATGCCACAGTGCACCAGCAGAACCTTGCTATCCAGAAGCTCCCAGTATGCACTATCCCTCTTATTAACTTCATGAGATAGTGCATAGAGGGGAGCAGCCATAACAACAGCACAAAACACCACACCAGCAAGAATTTCCTCTTTTGAAACCATCTCGACCACCTCACCCCATATAGAATTGGACATTGGAATAAAAACAGGCTTTTCATGAAGATTCTCTCATAAGTCCTGTTATAGTTTTATAAATTCTCTATAATTCTCTGGTGTATAACCATGAAGAGCACAGGTATTCCTGTGGAGAGATTTTTCAGGGCTGTGGAGAGTGCCTGTCCTGTATCAAAGCAGGCAGTGGAGAGACTTCTCAGGAACAGGAACTATCATGTTCAGGCGGAAGAGGTTGCTCAGGTTATGCTCAACTCTGGCTGCTCAAGGGAGAGTATTGTAAAGTTTATGAGAGAGCTGAAAGTAGATGACGAAACAATAGCCACTGTGATGAGATATATATCCGTAACAGAGGTAAGACAGGAGATGGATTTCAGCAGATATAAAAAGAGAAAGAATAGTAGTTGTTGATGCACAATGGCATATTCCACCTATATATTATTCAGTTTAATTCTAACTGTAGCTTTTGTAACCTATACCACATTTTCTCACTTTTCAGAAGCACTGGACACAAAGGCAGAATATGTATTCCATCAGGCATTTATAGACTTCAGAGATACTGGAGTTTTTGACCCCCGTTACAACTCTCTGCTACCTGAGGACTACACAATAGTTCAGAGTGGTAATTGCTTAGAGCTCAAGAAAAAGACAACAGTAAAAGAAAAGCTATGCACCTGAAGTTGTGCCCCATCTTACTGTGACTCAATATAAAAAACAGATAATTTGAGACTAAATCCTTTTTCTTTCAGAATATTGCAGGCTCTGCCAATCTTCTTAGAAAAATTTTTATCAGCAGTGAAAAATTCAACTTTATATTTCGTGGATAATGCTACAATATCGCAGAGTATCTCTTTATCCCGGAGGTGCAGTTTCAAATCCAGCAATTCTTCATAAATTTTCTCTCTCAGTTCAATCTCCTCTTTATTTAGCTCTATCAAAACCTTCTCTTCCTCAGGTCTTAAGAGTGAGTTAACAAAAGCAATTCCATGGTCACTTAGAAACTGGGGAAGCCTGATGTGTTTTCTGAGGTCAATCAGCATGTCTTTTGAGAGTCTGAATACATATCTATACATATTCTCCAGGTTTTTATTTGCAGAAATCAGCTTTTCCAGTTCTTTCTCTGCAAACTCTTCAGTATTTTCTCTTCCAGCGATGTTCGACCTGGAGATTTTATCTGCAATCTTGAAGACTCCGAGACAGGCCTGATTATACTTCCTCAGGAAAGCATCTCTCGCATCTTTGGACACAGAAGGTATTATGAGCACCTTTCCCTTTAAATGCTCTTTTGCCCTGTGGTGCAGGTGGTCTTCTTCATTGTAGAGAGCGAGAATTAAATTTGTATCATATATTCTGAGTACTTCCTCTTTCATGGATATGCAGGAACTTCAGCGGTTTTTACCTTTACTCTTGAGAGTATTTCTGCAATGTCTTCGTAGAGTATATCATAGCTGTATTTTCCCTGAGCTATGGAGGCTATTCTCACGAGCAGTATAAGAAGAAAGAGGGCACTTTCCAGATCTTCTGGATTCTCCATTAGATTTTCAAATAACCTCTGAGCCAGAGAAACAGCCTCATCCACCACTATCAATTCCTCTTCCACAGCTTCAAGAATTTTTTCAGCCAGCTCTTCTCGCAGAGACTGTAAGAGATGCTTCTGCTTTAGCAGGGCTCTCTTAACTTCTCGTTCCAGCTCACTTTCAGTTATATACTTTTTTACTTCCTCCAGTTCTTTTTCCATATCCTTTAGTAAACTTTCTGTCAGAATTTCAGCTATTTTTATCTGAGCTCTTGTATAAGCTTCTTTTGTAGTCTCCTCTGGTAAAGCAGATATCATTTTATTTAGAATTTCGATCTTTTTTTCATAGGGTATATTTTCAGCATTTAGAATTCTTCTGAACCTGTGAGTAAGTCTTTTCTTCCTGATCTGAGCTCTGACGGCAAGTGGAGGCTTTGAGAGTACCAGCACACCATTGAAAAATTCGTTAATGTATCCTCCAACAACTTCGCTAACAGCAACAGACATAGGAAATCCTTCCTGCCATATTTAATTATAACCAGAAATCTGTACGATATAAAAATTTTTCTGGAAAACTTTACCCAGGGTGTCCAATTCTATAGAGTGTGAGAAATCTTCTCCTGCCATCTATTTTATTGAAATGAGAAAAAGGGAGGAAAAGAGGTGGGTAGCTTATCTGACTTCTATTATCACTGAGCCACATTCGCAGTGATATTGCCTTACCTCTCTGTCTCTGTAAATAAGAGTTTTCCTGTGTCCCTCATGGTTTACTGGCTCCAATAAATTCAGGCATGGCTTCCTTCTTTTAGTACCGGCCATTTAACCAGCACCTCTTCACATAGTCGCAGTAGGTGCAGGGGTAGCCAGCAGGTTGAAACTCTGGATTCCTCTCAGGTGGCTCCTGGCTGTTCAGTATTTCCCAGGCTCTCTCCTTCAGCTCTCTGAGCTTCTGCTTTGCTTTCTCCAGATGTGGCTTCCAGGCATACACATAGAAGAAGGGCTCTTCCTCTGTGTTTATGAAGAAGAGCATGGCTTCATATTCCCTGTCATCACTCATGCAATGGTCTATCATTGCTGAATATATTTCCACCTGGGTTATATAGTGGGAGTAATATTTCTTCACATCCCTGTCATTTCTGGGTAAAAAGCTCACAAACTTCTTGTCTATCACTGTGATTTTCTCTGCAGTTTCATGGATTTCATCCACCCTGCCCATAACTTTCTCGTATTCAAAGGGGATTTCACTGCTTGAAGTTATGCAGGTTTCATGTAGCTTTTTACCCTTCCACATCCTGAGCAGGCTTTTCACATCCGGTGGCACTGGTTCATTCTTTCTAAACCAGAACCTTCTCTCGCAGCTCTCCAGCCCCACTATATCAGTTACGTGGAGCTCTCCGCCTCTCTGCTCATGCACCTCTTTCAAAACCTCATTTAAAAACCTGGAAACAACTTCTCCTGCCTCCATATTTATCACCAGGAGTAGAAAGAACAGTTATAAAGCCGTTAAAGGACTTATGGGAAAGAAAGAGCTTATAAAAACACTATTTCTGGCATGAACTTTGAGGAGGCTGTGATATATCTCAGAGAAAAAAGAGAGGTAGTGCAGAGGCTTATAGCGAAGGGGCTACTCTCAAAGAGTGAGGTGGAAAAGCTCAGGGAGATTGGTATTCTGTGAGGTGGCAGGAACATGGACTATAGTGAAAAAAGGATAGCCTACCTGATTGCAGGAGCGGGAGTACTTCTCTTGCTACTATGCATAATGGTGAGCTACTCTTCAGCTCTTGCCATGGCAGGCGTGGCAATGCTCAGCTTCGCCATTGTAATGCTGAAAGCTGGCGACTGGCTGGTGCTGAGTTTTGCCAGAGCAGGGATATACCCGCTTTTCAGGAATATGAAGATTAAAGAGGACAACATAATTGTAACAGAGGAAAGGGGATTTACAGCAGTGGGTGGCTTTGAAATCCTTACCAGCAGAAGTATAGTTGAGCTGAGTGAGATTGAAAGAGAAAAACTCCTGGTTGGATGGTTCTCTTTCCTTGGCTCTATTCGCCATCCCTTCAAGCTCATAGTAACTCTTTCTCCCTGCGATGTGAGCAGAGAACTGAGAGAGTTAACAAGGAAACTTGAGAGCATAAGGATAAGCCTTTCAAAGGTAAGGGACCAGGGTATGGAAAGCAGACTGCTCAGAGAGAAGGAAGAGCTGGAGAAGTCTCTGGAGAGGTTGAGCAGTGAAGTGCCCTATGAAACTGTATTTCTTCTCACAACTCAGGCTACAGGAGAAACTGAAGACAAAGCCAGAGAGTTGCTTAACTCAAGGCTCAGGGAGCTTGCAACTGCTGTTGAGCTCAGCCTGTCTGCAGAGACTAAAAGGCTCAAAGGCAGAGAACTGCTGAGAATGCTTGAGCTTCATTTATTCTCTCCTGATAACCTGGAGGACTTTCTCTTCTAAGAAGTGTGTCCAATTCTATATGAGGTGAGGTGGCAGACATGCTGGAGCTGAGGAGTCCTGTTTGTAGTGTAATGATGGATGATTCAGGAGAGGTGTGCAGGATAATATGCGATATATCCGAAAGCGTGGGTGATTGTCCAAAGGAGCAGAACAAGTATGTTTTTGACCATATGTGCCTGAGAGGAGGCGGAGATGAGCAGAAGCACGAGGGATAAAAAGTTCACTCATAGGAAAGAGGAAGCACAGGTTCAGAGCCTCTTACTCCTATCCCTGATATACCATGAGCTAAAAAAACTCAGAGAAGCCATAGAAGGTCTTTTGTCCTACCCTTTCATGAGTTGTGGGAATACAGTAGCCAAGCTAAGAGAAGTTGAGAGCACGTCTTCAGAAGCCACAGCTTTGAGCAGTGAGCTTGAGGAACTCCTGAATGAAATTGAAGGTCTCTGATTTTCCTCATCCTGTCCAATTCTATAGGTAAGTGAAGGTGGTAACATGCTTCTACTGCTCAGTGAAGAAGAGCTGGCATATCTGAGGTATGCTCTGGTGCATTCAAAAACAGGCTGGATTAAAGCAGAAAAGGAAAAAGCCCTGGTACCTGAGCCAGAGATGGCTCAGCTTCTCGCAAAAGTTCAACAGGCTGAAAATCTTGCAGAAAGCCTGCCAGAGGACCCTCGAGCAAGAGTTCTCGTCCTTTTAAATATATTCTCAAGGGCTGTGGCAGAGGTGGTGAATAGCCTTCCCGCAGGAGATGTTCCTGCTCTTTTCTTCATGGATAACACCCTTGAGGAGCTTGGAGAGCTTTTCAGAAGAAGAGCAGATACTGACCTTGTTTCCAGGCTGAAGGCTAATTTAATGCAGGAGATTGTTGCCGAGAAGGGCAATTCTCCAAAAACCTGCAGGGAATGTGGGAAGTGTGAAAGTGAGGCACTGAGGAAAGCAAAAAAAGCTATTGAAATTATGTGTAGCCTGCTCCTGGCTACAGGGATGTGCCTTGATGAGTTTAGAGATGAGGCTACTGGAGAGCTTGAAAGATTACTTAGAGAAAAGGAGGGAGTTAGAAATGGCTGAAGAGATTGGCTTTTTTGCCATTCCAGGACTTCATGAAGAAAACGCCAGAATAGAAATGGAAAAATTAAAGGAGGGAGTGGAAGAGCTAATAGAGGCTGGCAGTGAGATAACTTCTACTGCCTTCGTGGAAAATCTCTCAGGGGTTTCGGCATTTCCCATGATTTACCATAACAGAGAGGAAAAGCACTTTCTGTATAAAATGGTTCTGCCAGTAATAATCCTTTCAGCAAGGGCAACAAAGGTGGCATTTATAGAGACAGTCAGGTTTTACACAGCAGAAAAAGATAAGAAAGAATTACATAGTGAACATCCTGAGAGGCAGGAAGGTGTATTCATCCTTATACTTACTGCCAGTGCTGTTGAGAGCGCTCTATTCGTGCTGGAGAGAGATGAAAAAGGCAGGCTCAGAATAAAAGACACAGTAGAGCCAGACTTTTTCAGTGATTATCTTCATGAGGAATGCATGGGAGCACTGAGGGAAGTAGCAGAGGATTTTCAGCCATAAATAAGGTGTTTACCATGGAAGAAGAAAGCAGAGTTAAGATAATTTCAGCAGTGCTTCCTCTTATCGAGGAGAGGTTTGAGGATTGCTTTGGAGCCATGCATAGAGTCTTCAGGGCTATAAATGAGCAGGGCTGGAAATTAAGATGCAAATACACAACTTTTGAGATGGATTTCCATGGAGAGTTAAAACTACAAATATTCAGCAGGAGTTTCTACAGGGAAAAATGGGAGAAAGAAAAGAAGGTGGTGTGGCTCGAAGGCGAAGAATATCTGAGCAACCTAATCCATGTGAGTGCAGAGCTTCAAACAGAAGTGAGAAGGCACAACCCCATGCAACTTAAAATTCTCCTTGACTGGCAGAAGTGTATAGCCTCAGTGGAGCTTATAGATTACCATGATTGCCTGCACCTTGAAGACGAAGAAGACTTTTCAGAAATCAAAGAGATTGCTATGGAGAGATTTAAGCGATGGAAAAATAAAATATTATAAAAGCAGAGGCAGCCATTGTTCCTCCCATAAGTCTTACACTGGTTTTATAAACTCTTATTTCTTTCCTGGTGGTTAATAATGGTAGGGACTGAGATTATACTTGAGTATGAGCCAGAGCTTGAACACAGGCTGATTTTCACAGAGAAAAGTGTGTTCGGGGTGATTGGTGGTAAGATTAAGACTGCCAGCATGGTTAGAGCAGAACCTCCTGCAATTGCCGTAAGAGAACTGCAGAAAGTTCCAGCTGGTTACATTGCTTTCAGTGAATTTTTATTCTATCCTGAGCTTTTTGAGGAATACACAAAATTTTTGCATGTTTTACTTTTGACAGAAATTCCTGTCGAACTATCTGTTGTGGATGATACTGTCATGGTTACCCATAATACTGTTGATGAAGCCCTGAGAATATCAAAAATAAGCATTGAGAATAACACTCTGATAATGGAGAGAAGCTACTCTTCAAATCTCAAATATGAGACTTTCAAAATAAGAAAACTGGGAGAATTTTATGTTGTTGAAGAATACAGAGACTTCAAATTGAAGAATTATAGAATACGTAGATTGTCTGGAGAGAGTAAACCATACCTCCAGAAGGCATAGCACCCACCTGAGCACTCTCTATACAATCTGCAGTTTTTACACTTCTCTGGGAGATACTTCTTCTCTGCGAAGAGCTTGTAGGGTGCTGACTCCATCAGACTCTCAGGAGTATCTTTTGCCAGGTTGCCCATCTTCAAATCTTCCCATTGAGTAAAAAGACAGGGATACACATCCAGGCTGGGCTCTATCACACAGCCAGAGCCTGCTGAGCATGGCCTATCATTATACCCCAGGCAGTAGGGTATGGGGTTGAGAGTGGTTATCTTTATGCCCTTAACATCTCCATAATACCTTACTCTCCTGAAAATATCACTAATTTTTTCATAACTCAGGGCATATCTTGTGTTAAGTTTATTGGGCACAAGATAATTCACACTTTGCCCTCTTACACCGATCTTTCTGAAAAATTCTATAATTTCAAGAACATGATTGTAGTTCAGAGTGTTCATGGTGGAGTTAGTTGAAATGTCAATTCCTTTTCTGACAGCTTCTCTCACTCCAGCCACCATGTCTTTGAAACTCACCCTGCCCACAATTTTATTGTGGAGTTCTTCATATGGAGCTTCCACAGACACCTGCACAGAGACCTGGAGTTTCTTTAACTCTGGCACAAGTTTTTTCAGCCTTGTGCCATTTGTCAGGAGCATGACATGGTAGCCACTCTTGTTTGCCATTTTGATTAAATTAATAAGCTCTTCATGCAGAGTTGGCTCCCCTCCGCAGAACTCAATAACTTCTACACGGGAATAGCTCCCGAGCCACTCAAGTATTTTTCTGAAATTCTCTTCAGTGATTTTGCTGTGCTCTGGAAATGTTTCACTGGCTCTGCAGAATATGCAGCTCTGATTGCACTCTGTGGTAAGATTTACAGTTGCAGAAAACTCAAATGGCTTTGACTTTCTCATACTTTATAAGTGAGAGCTTATAAGAGCAGTCCCTCCCTTATGTCCTTTCCTGAGCTTATAAAGACTTTCTTAATAATGGTGGTGCAGAATGAGTGAGTTTGAAATACTGGAAGAAGATGACTACACTTCATTGCTCAGGAATGGAGACAGATATTATTTCAGGGCAAGCCTCGGTGGTGGCAGGCTACTCCATAATATAGTTGCTCCTGAAATTTTCAAGAGCCTGCTGGAAAAGGCAGAAAGCAAAGGGGCAAAGCCTGTGAGAATAAAGCTTGCCGAACTGGGTGATGGGCAGAATGTAATTGTGCTGGAAGTTCAGAAGCCTGAGGTTTATGAAGATATGAGGAGGTTTTTCTATGAAAGTCTTGTAGAGGGCAGTCTCTCCAGTCCAGCAATTTTCCTGCAAATAGTAAACTCAGAGCTTCTCAGAATGCAGAAACCTCCTCAAGGGTGCTGATTTATGCATACCTTAGAAGTAGATGATAATATTTTTGAGCTTGATTTTGATGGGAGAAAAATTTTTCTGAACATAGTAACGGGAAGAGCTGGCTGGAATTTCGAGGCTGTTGCAGATTCTCCTGAGCCAGTCAGCACAACAGAGCCATTAATTACTCAGTGTATTTTCCAGCTAACACAGGGGTGCAATCTCTCTTGCAAACACTGCTACAATGAGTTTTATTCTGAAAGAAAAAAGATGTGCATGGACATTGAAAATACCAGAGAAATAATAGATAAAATTACTGAATATGCAGAGAAAAAAAGATTAAGCAATTTTACAGTTGTTTTCCACGGCGGTGAATCTTCCCTGTGCAGGGATACTCTTGAATTTGCCTGCAAATATATGAGAGAGCAGTCTATAAACTACCAGCTCAGCCTTCAGACAAATGGATTACTACTTCATAAGATATTACCGGTAATAAAAGAATACAATCTGGGAGTGAGCATAAGTATAGACGGCACAGAGGAAATGCACAATGGCATAAGAGTTTTGCCTTCTGGAGAAGGAAGCTTCAGGAGAGTTTTTGAGAATATTCAGCTTCTCAGAAAAAATGAGATAAAGCCTCACCCTCTAATGACACTTTCAAAATACAATGTTCCACATATTGAGAAGGCTCTTGAATTTATTTTTGAGAATATTTCTTATGCTGTGAGCGATAACCTTGTTTTTAAGAGGCCAGAGCTTTTGCCAGTGATGAAAGATATAGAAATTTTCACAGATAAGCTGGTTTCAACTGTAATGAAATACTACATGGTTAAAGGTTATTCTGTACTCTTCCGCTCCCTTGCAGTGGCTCTAAAGCACTTCTTCACTCCCTACAGATATGCCTGCTCCCGAAGTCCTTGCTCGGCAGCCATAAATTCAGTTGTTATTGACCCTGAGGGCAACGTATATCCATGTGACTCCACAATGACTGAAGAAATCATGCTTGGCAGTCTTCTGGAAAGCAGTCTCGGGAAACTCCTAAGCAAACCTCCTGCAAAACACTTCAGAAGCAGAAACTACAGAAATATAGAACCCTGCAAAGACTGCCTCTTTGGCTCTATATGCCAGGGAGGATGTCCTTCTCAGGTGCTCGGAGAAAAAGGGACTATTTTTTCTAATCCAGACAACTGCAAATACTATAGAGTATTCTACTGGAGAATTCTTGAAAATCTGGCTAAGAGGCGGATAAGCCAGGAGTATATAAAATTTGTCGTTGAAAACTCCAGGTGGTAACCGAATGAGCAGAGCAGAGGTAATCAAAAGCAGAGAGAATGTTGCACTGTACCGTGATGGCGAGGCTCTCTATATAACAGTATCAATTCCCGCTTATCAATCCACTTCAGGATTGCTGGCTGGCAGGATTTATTATTTACTCCACAAAAAAATAAAGGAAGAAAAGCTTGCACTGAAATTAGAGTTATATGAGCTTGAGTTTGGTAGAAGACCTGTTCGCCTGCTCTACAGGGTTTCTAAGGCAGAGGAGGCTGAACAACTCTTTGGTAGAGTGCTGGAGTTTTTTTATGAGTGTCTTCTCGAAATATTCAGTGAGCCTGAAAAGCTTATCGAGATAGAACTAAAAAATATGGAACTTATCATTAGAGCAGAGGAGAGGGAAAGAAGAAAATGACAGTAACAATGCCATCGGTGGCTGTGGTAGAGATAACCAGAAGGTGCCAGAACAACTGCTACCACTGCTATGTTTACAGGTATGATGGGGATGTGCTGAAAATCTATGATAAAAAGAGTGAAATGAACAGGAAAAAAGCCTTCAGACTGATTGAAGCCCTTGCAGAGGCAGGGATTAAAGAATTTCAGCCTCTTGGTGGTGAGCCCACTCTACATAAAGATTTATTCACAATAGCAGGGTATGCAGAAGACCAGGGACTCTCTGTTACTACAACAACAAATGCTATCAGGCTCGCTGAAAAAGGCTATGCCAGAAGCTTTACTGATGTTTTTTCAGGTTTTACAGCTACTCTCCACTCCCATATACCAGAGGTGCACAACAGAATTGTACAGAACAATGCCTTTGATAAAACTCTTACTGGAATAAAAAATGCTCTCAGAGAAGGAGCTACCATAACAATTAACTCAGCTCTGTGCAGGCACAATAATAAGAGCTATGCAGAGACAATAGAGTTTCTCGCAGGGCTGGACATAGAGAAAATAAACCTCAATTTGAGCACTCCACCCTCTAAAAAAGTGGAAAGGCTAAACTGGCACCTTTCAATGAAAGAATATGCGGAGTGTTTTCTTGATCTTATGAGTTTAGCCAGGGAGCATGGAATAAGGCTTACATCAACATGTAGCTGGAAGCTCTGCATATTCAACCCTATTCCCTTTGGGATAGGGCATTATCCCTGCTCCATAGGAAGCTGTCTTGTACAGATTGACACCTGGGGGAATGTGCTGCCCTGCTACTACTTCAGAGAGAGAATAGGCAATCTCTTCAGGCAAGAATTAGAAAAAATATGGCAGTGCAGTACCATGGAATATTATCGCAACAGGCAGTATTTGCCTGACCTATTCCCGGATTGCATGCAGTGCAATCTCCTCAGCCTGTGCGGTGCACCCTGCCTCGTGGGGAGAACCCAGCTAGAACCCGATACAACCCCAGCCAACAGCCGGCTAAACGCGAACAAGGAGGGGTTGGGTTACA
>CAZCRG010000033.1:0-17299 GCA_964501105.1 Candidatus Hydrothermarchaeota archaeon
CTAGAAAACCGGGACCGGGATTATGCTACACTATGTCTTAACCGATGACGCATGCTCGAAATCAGAATAATATTCAGTAGAATCTTGTATTTCAAACCATTGATAGTTTCCCGGTTTGCGACCAATCTTATCTTTACTATGTTTTTTTGGTTCTAATTCTTTCCGATATTTTTCTAAATGTTTTTTTATAGCGGGATATTTATCAATATTCACGCCCCGCCGAGTAAAAATTAAAAACAACTCCTTTGAGTTTATTTCATATCTACGAATGTCATTTCCTTCTATAACTGGTTTGATTATTTCTATACTATTAGGATCTTCTTTAACAAGCTTAGATTTTGTTTGTTTATCAATAATGAATGCTTCATTTAACCCCGTTGTTACCCCTCTGTTAATCTCGCCATTAACAAATTTTCCTAATGGGATGCTAATTTTCTCTATCTTCTCCAAAATCGCCTGTTCTTTCGGGTTTCTGATCTTCCAGTCTGCCCCTTCCATGTACTCTGGTGGAATATCGAAGCCGTATTTTTCTATAGCCTCAGAAAGACTGCTGAAGTCGAGGCTCGGGATTTTGGCATAGCGGGTAGCGCCGCGTTTTTCTGTTTTCTCGGTGATGAATATGGCAGGATATGTAGTGGCATCTTCAAAAACTGGCAAGTCTCCAAAGTCGCAGATTGTTCTTATGTATGCTGTCTTGGAGAGAAACTCTCTCAATCTATCGCCATAACCTGTGTGGAGGAACTTGTTGCTTGAGATAAATCCGAAAAATCCTCCATCCTTAAGGAGCTTATGCCCTCTCTCAAAAAAGTATGTGTATAAATCTGCCACTCCATGATATACCTCATAATACTCCTTCAATATCGGCTTCAACTCTTTTATCGACTCCTGCCTCACGTATGGCGGATTACCTACAACCACGCAGAAGCCGCCCTCTCCATTCTCAAAGACCTTATGAAACTCGTAGCCCCAGTGGAAGGGCTTAAGCTTAACGAATTCTGGTGAAGAAATATTAATTTTCTGTTTCCACATCTCCCGAAAGAGGCAAATGTCTAAGCGTCGCCTTATCTTTTCATCCATCTCCTCAATCTTTCCTTTCAACTCTTTAGCTTTCTCTCCAGAGGCGGTCTTGTATTCAGATAGAAGACTGTCCCTCTCATTCAAAAGCTCATCCAGAGGAGTCTCAAGTCCCAGAAAATCATCTAAGGATATTTTCAGCCCTCTAAGCTTGGATATATCTATATAACCAATGAGTGTATTTCCTGTCCTTATGTTATATTCAATATTGGGCAGGGCAGCAAGCCTTTTATTGGGATCATAGGATTCAGCAATCCATAGCCACATTCTGAGCTTTGCAATCTCAACAGCCTTATGGTTAATATCAACTCCATATATACTATTCTTCAGTATAACCTTCTTTAAGTTGAACTCTGGATTACTTAATCCCAGCCTCTCCTCAATTTTCTTATAAATCTCCAGAAGGATGCTGGCAGCCTGATAGAGAAAAGCACCTGAGCCACAGGCGGGGTCAAGCACTGTGAGCTTCATCACCACATCGTTATAAATATCGAAAAGTGTCAGACTGCGCAGCCTTAGAAGGTCTTCAAAAGATTTTGGCAGTTCCTCCTCTTTGTAACCTTTTTTCTCCCTGAGATATTCCTTAGCCTTCTCAAGAATATAGGGGTAAATTGTATTCTCGCAAATATAGCGGGTGATGTACTTGGGAGTATAGTAGGCTCCTGTGCCCCTCCTGTCAGTTGCCGTCATTGCACGCTCAAAGATGTAGCCGAGAATCTCCGGGTCGATGGAGTCTTCTCCAGCCTGCCCCTCATAAACAAACTTGAAGGTATCCAGAAACTTAATAACCTTCTTTAGAATATCGGCACGAACCAGATAATCAGGGTTTCGCCTCTCTGCGCTACTCCTCTCGAAAAGACTGCCGTTGAGGTAGGGGATTCTCTCAAACTTCGGGTCAACATCTACGCGCTTATCCTCCTCTACGTTGAACACGGAAAAGAAGAGTTGTTTCAGCTTCGGGTTAAGCACATCCTCGCTGAGGTTTGCGAGGTAGGCAAGGATGTCATCCTTTATTATCCCCTTTGCTTGAAGGAACTTTATGAAGATAAGGCGGTCAACTATAACCTGGGCAATCTCCTCACGGTCAGACTCGCTTCTAACATTCAGGATGCTGTTAACCAGGCAATCCTCTTCGCTTATTGTACACCTCTTCCCTTTTAAATCGCGGTAGCTTCCGCCATGTAGCAGGGCGTTGTACCACTCGTAGAAACGCTTTGTTATCTCCGCTTCCTTCTTCTGTGTTCTCACCGCACTTTTGCCTGTGAGAGAATTCTCTATGGCTGCGAAATCTTTCACTAAGTCGTACTCTGCAACAAACTCTCCAGCGTTGCTGATAAAAACCCAGCGCAAGCCGTCGGTGGCAACGCCAAAGGAGTAGTTCTCCCTCGCCTCCTGAAGCAGAAAAAGCTCCTTAACCTGGTTAACCGCTCCATCCTTAGCTCGCTTCCACAGATCGTCGCCTATCGCTTTGGCTTCTACCAGAAACTTTAGCCCGCGGTAGCTTATTTCATAGTCTGCTTTTCTCGTGCCTCCAGGAATGCGAAATCTCCTCTCCCCAAGGCTGTAGTCAACCCCAATAATGTCAAAAACCTTCTCGATAACGTTCTTCTTTGTGAATTCCTCTGGGTCCTGAGGCGTTTTCAGGTCTTCGGAGGAAAGCCTCTTTTTCCTGGAGAAAATCAGCTCCCTCTTATCAACTTTAACCTTCTGCTTCGCATTAGTAAGTATCCTCTCTATATCCCCTAAAAGCTTCGACTTTTCAGAGCTCAACTGAGCACCTTTATTGCCCGGTGACATATAAGGAGTTACCTCCCTCTTCTTTTACAGTTATCTGCGCCTATTTACTATAATAATGATGCAGTGGTTTATAAAACCTGACTCTGCCCTTTTACCCTGGGGATATATAAGGTGATAAGCTTTAGCGCCCTACACATACCCATGAAAGCCAGAAACCCCCCGGAAGGATTGAGCTGGAGATAGGAAAAAAATTATATTCTGTCTTTTCTTAAGTCCTCAAGCCAGTATTATGTTGAAAATGTAACCAATTGCCACTATACCCAGAGCTGTGACAAAAAAGAATATTGCAATAAGCCTTGGTTTGAGAACCTTCCTCAGAATCACAGCCTCAGGCGCACTCAAAGCTGTAGTTGCCATCATAAACGCCAGGGCTGTTCCCAGGGGTATACCCTTTTCAACAAGAGCCTGGGCCACTGGTATTAAACCTGCTGCATTGGAGTAAAGGGGTATGCCAACAAATACTGCAGCAATCACAGAGAACTTTCCAGCTTCTTTAAGCACAGCCTCAACCTCCTGCCTGGGCACATAGCCGTGAATTATAGCCCCTATTCCAACTCCTGCGATTACAAAAGGCAAAACCTTTTTTATTATACCCTTTGCATCCTCATAGCTAAGCTTTGCCCTCTGACTGAGGCTGAGCTTCTGCTCCTGAATTTCACCAACTTTAAGATTGAAGACATAGCCTTCAACATACCTCTCAAGTTTAAAAGCTCCCAGAATCAAGCCAAGAACAAAGCCAATAAAAATACCACTGAGAGCATAAAGCAGAGTAACCTTAAGTCCAAAGATTGAGTATAAAAGGGCAACTGCTATCTCATTGACCAGGGGGGAGGTTATAAGGAAGGAGAAGGTAACGCCGAGAGGTATTCCAGCCTCAACAAAGCCTATAAACAGAGGCACTGAGGAGCAGGAACAGAAGGGAGTTACAGAGCCAAGAAGACTGGCAAGAAAATTTCCCAGGCCGAGCTTCTTTCCGCTGAGAAGCCTCCTGGTCTTCTCAACGGAGAAGTAGCTCCTCAAAAAGGTTATTGAGAATACCATCACAGCCAGAAGAAAGAGGATCTTGGTCACATCATAAATAAAGAAGTTCACACTCTCGCCTAAACCTGAGCCTTTTTCGAGATTTAAAAGCTCATAGGTTATATAATCTGCAAGTAAATCAAACATGCTAAAGCCTCTTTATTATCTCTCTCTTCACGTCCTGAGCAAGGAAATAGCCCTCAAGAGCCACTTCGCCATTTATTGCAATACTGTTAGCTTTAAAAACCCCAATTTCAGAAGCTCTCGGAGCATTAACTGGGTAGTAGTAAAGCTTTACCTCTCTTCCATAACTCCTCTCAACTTCCTCTGCAATTCTCTCGAGCTGGGCTCTCATTGTTTTTGTGGAGCAATGGCATATGCCAGGAGGTAGAAAAACCTCTACAAGAATTTCTCCAGCCACCTCTCAATCTCCTCCTTCTCAGGGATTCTCCCATAGCTCACAAGCTCTCCATTTATAACAAGGCCAGGCGTCTGCATTATACCGTACTTCATCACCTCTGCAATATCCTCCACTTTTTTAACCTCAACCTCAGCCCCCAGCCCTTCTACAGCTTCCTGGCAGAGCTTTTTCAACCTATCACACTTTTCACAGCTTGAAGCACCCAGAACTATTATTTCCATAGAATCACCTCAGAGAGTTTACGTGAAGGGTTTTTCATATGAAAGTATTTAAATGTTTGCTCCATAATTAATTTATGCAGAGTTGTACCTCTGAGGTTATAGAGATTGATGAAAAGCAGGTGGAGGAACTTCTTAAAATTTTCAGACTCCTCTCAAATCCAATAAGGCTTAAGATTGCCCTTATAATTAAAGATAAAGAGCGCTGTGTGTGCGAACTTGAAAGAGCTTTAAAAATAGACCAGACCCTTGTTTCCCACCACCTAAAGAGCTTTAAAGAGCTCAAGGTTGTGGAAGAGAGGAGAGCAGGAAAATGGCGCTATTACAAACTGAAGGATGAGATAGTAAAAAGTGTCCTGAGTCTTTACACTCCGTGAAACCTCTTAAACCAAAATCTGGAGATAAATAACTTTCCTGCTTTTCGCCATACCACTTTTGACCTATTCAGCAAGTTCTCTGGCGTGTTCCTTAGATAATTCAAATTTATCTATTATTTTCATAAACAAACTAATTTTGCAGGTTTAGTAGAATTTTCGTAGTAGAATATCAAATCTCCCACAGATGAAAAGTTTCTGTTCCTAGATGTGTAAGAAACTACTTCTTATCATGGAACCTCTTGCCCAGAGCAAACTTTCCAACCTCGTGGTGAGTTCCTTCTACCACTTCTATGCCCAGAGACTCAATACTCTTTTTAATGTCCTCCTTGAAGATACACCTGTTGAAGGGTTCCTCCATGAGCATACAGGAGCTCATGTGGATAACATCCACGCCGTAGCGCTTCAAGTTGTTAGCTAACCTGAAGGTGCGCCTGCCTGAGCAGCCTCCGCAGGTAAAGAAACCAACAAGAGAGGTCTCCTCGCCCTCATAGCGCTTAAAGAGCTCCTTCTTATTTTCATAGGCCTGGAGGCAGCCTACGCCCGGGCAGACCTCGCTGACAATGTCACACCTGACTATGGCAATCTTTTTCTTTTTTTGTTGTCCTTCATCAGTACCAAGATACTTTGCTTTAGCTTTCAGGGCAATCTCCTCAGTAACTTTATCAAGGCCTTCTTCCTTTGCCATCTTCTCAACAGCTTTTTTGGCAAGGGGTTTTACGAAGCTGGGTACATCATCGAGAACTTTTAAAGCCTTTTCTTCCCATTCCATCATCAATAACTCCTGAAAGCTACTCTACTCTAAATAAGCTGAGCATTTTTTATAAAATTTGAGGGGGAGTTTCATATCTACCCATGAATGAGCATTGGCAGGCATCTTGAGCAGATATGGCGCTCCTCATTCTTGAAGTAGTACTTTATTATGGGCACTTCTTCCTCGCTTCTGTTGCAGTTTTCACACTTCTTCATAATCATAAGTTGCTGTCACAGCCTAATAATTTTTTCCCGAAAATGTTCGAAATTCTTACTGAGGGCAAATCTTTCTGGAATTAATATGATAGAGGCAAAACTAAAAATAAGAATGCCAGAAAGCTGTGCTGTGGCTGCTGTGAGAGCTTCAAAGGCAGCCAAGGTGAAGCTTCTTGACACAACTCCTCATGACCAAGAGGGTGTGAAGAGTCTTCTTCAGATTGAATCTGAGGCCTGTCTCGATGAAGTTTTAAGTGCTATAGATTATGATAATGTTGAGGATATAAGCAAAGTCTCTGAATCCAAAGCAAAGGCTGCTCTTACAGTGAGTAGATGTATTCCTGCAAGAAGTATTCTTGAAGCTGGCTGCTTTATTAAGACAGCCAAACACACTGAAGAAGGCGTGGAATGGGAGATTATTGCAAAGCGCTCTTCACTGATGAAGCTTGCTAAAATTCTTGAGGAGAAGAACTACTCCTTCGAAATAAAGAGAATTGGCGGTCTTGAGCTTGATAAGGAGATACTAACAGAAAGAGAAAGGGAAATACTTGAATATGCATTAAATAATGGTTATTTTAATACCCCTAAGGATGTTGGTATTCGAGGAGTGGCAAAGCACTTTGGAATAAGTATATCGACGGCATCTGACCTTTTGAGAAGGGGTTTGAAAAAGGTACTTCTGGATTACTTCGAAAATGATTAATGAAAGTGTTCGCAGATAAGCTTAATAGCTCTGAAGCAGAAATTAATCTATGGAAGTCTTCAATTTGGATGAATACTCAAAATTTGATGTCAAGAGCTACAATCTGAACCTTCTCCACGACTCTCCCAGCTGGCGTGTAATTACCTTCAACTTCAAGGAGGGACAGGAGCTTCCTCTTCACAGTCATGATGTGGATAGTGAGGTTATGATTTTAATTCTCGAGGGCGAGGGCTACTTCATCTCTGGTGAAGAGGAGATACCTGCAAAAGCTGGAAGCATGCTGATAGCAAAAGTTAGTGAACCCCACGGCCTACGAGCCAAAACAGACCTAAGAGCTCTTGTGGTTATAGCTCCACCCATTTAATTTTTATACCTGAAAATTAACTTTACCCCAATGTATGCCTGTCCCACCTGTGGCAAGGAGATTCTTATATATAAGTCAAAAAAGGGCTTTTCTCTGGTGTGCCTCAACTGCAGAACTGGAGGAGAGATTGAGGCAGAGAGCGAGGAAAAAGCCTACTCATTATTTTTACAGAGCTACAAGAAGGGCAGTTTTCTACCTGAGAGCCAGAAAAAGCTCAGAGAAGAGCTTGAAAAGAATAGCATAAGCTATGAGGAATTGCCTGAAGCACTGAAGAAAATTTCTGCAATAAAGGGGATAAGTGTTGTTAAGTACAGGCTTTTCAGGGAAGAGGAGCTGGAGCCTGGAAAAAGGCCTGAGGAACTTCCCCTTCATTTAAAATTGAAGGAGTATCTGAAGAAGAAAGGTATAGAGAGACTTTACAGATTTCAGGAGCTTGCTTTCAGGTATATCTCAGAGGGGAAAGATGTACTTATTGAAGCTCCTACAGGCTCAGGAAAGACTGAAGCCTTCACTCTGCCTGTGGTTAATGAGATTCTTGAATCAGGGCAGAGGGGAACTCAGGCCTTATTTTTATACCCAACAAAGGCCCTTGCAAGAGACCAGGCAGCCAAATTTGAGGCTCTTGAGAGGGCTACTCAGGTTAAGTTCAGAGTTTTTGACGGCGATACAGGCAGGGAAGAAAGGGAGAGGATTTTCAGAGAGAGGCCAGAGGTGATAATAACCAATCCAGACCTGCTCCACCTTCACCTCACAATGCCCTGGAGCAGCTTCAGGCACATGATAAGAAATGTTAGATTTCTTGTTATAGACGAGGTGCACAGCTATACAGGCGCCTTTGGAACTCACCTGCACTTCTTGATTAAAAGGCTGAGGAGATTTACAGAGCTTCAGGTTATTGGTTCTTCAGCAACAATAGGCAACCCGGAGGAGTTCTCAAGTCTACTCTTCTCTTCGCCTGTGGAGGTTATCAGGGAAGAGGGAGGGAGAAAGGCAAGGCTTCACTTTGCAATGCTTTATCCTGAGGAAAGGAGCAACCTTGGTGCTATGGTGGAAGCTCTGAGAATACTTCAGGCACATGGCTATAAAACCCTGGCCTTTTCCAATACTCATAGAAATGCAGAGTTTTTACTTAGAGCAGCAAGAAAAAGCGGGCTTAGTATAGACCTGCATAGGGCAGGGCTCAGCTACACAAAAAGACAGGAGGTTGAAAGGAAATTCAGAGAGGGAAAAATTAAAGCTGTAGTTGCTACGCCCACTCTTGAGCTGGGCATAGATATAGGAAGTGTGAATGCTGTGGTGAGCACTCTTGTTGATTTTACAAGGCTGCTTCAGCGCCTGGGCAGAGCTGGAAGAAAGGGACAGGAGAGTGTTGCTCTTCTTTTCTTAAGAAACAACGACCCCATAAGTAGTTACTTTAAAAATCACCCTGAGGATTACTTCACAGAGCTTCAGCCCTGTTATATAGAGCCAAAAAATGAGGTTATTGCTGGCTTTCAGCTTCTCTCAGCTTCTCTGGATAAACCTTTAAAAGAAGGAGAATTTCCTGAGCTAAAGAGGGTTGAAGAAAGACTTCTCGATGAGGGCAGACTTATAAGGAAGGGGAGCTATCTACTTCCCTCAAAGGAGGTGGGGGAGGAGATAAGAAGGGCAGGGATAAGGGGTATGGGAGATAGGGTTTTTATAAAGTTCAGAGATAGAGTGATAGGAGAGAGGGGCTTACCTATGGCTCTTAGAGAACTCCACCCGGGAGCAGTCTATTTTCACAGTGGAGAAGCTTACAGAAGTAAAAAGCTAATTCTTTCTCCCTCTGGTAGAGGTTATGCTGAGGTTGAGAAATTTCAGGAGGAGATTAAAACTGAAGCTCTCCACTACTCTGTGCCTGAGATTTTAGAAGTGCTGGAGAGAAGGAGAGCTTTTGGAGTTGAACTGAGCTATGCAAAGCTGAAAATTACCAATGTGGTTAGAGGTTATGTGGAGAAGGAATTTTATTCTGATAAGAAGCTCAAAGAGATAGAGCTTCCTGAAGAGCTGAGCTTCAGTTTCTCCACCTATGGATTCTTTTTCAGAGCACCTGAGCCTGAGATTGAGGACCCAGAGAAGAAGGCTGGAAGCTTTCATGCTTTAGAGCATGTGCTTATAGAGGGGAGCAATACCCTTCTTGGCGGAGGATCCAATGAAATAGGTGGAATTTCTCTTGGCGACTCGGGAGTGATTTTCATATATGATGCCTCTCCAGGAGGAAATGGCCTCTCAAGGCTTCTCTATTCCAGATTTGAGAGAGCAGTGCTCAGAAGTAAAAGTATTTTAGAGGAATGCACCTGCCAGCGCAGTGATGGCTGCCCTGCATGCACCTACTCATACCTGTGCGGAAATAACAATAAACCGCTCTTAAAGGCAGGAGCTGAAAATTCTTTAAGGAAAATAGTCTCTTGGTGTAAAACTGAGGCTGGAGAATTTGAAAAAGCAAAGGGTTATGTTTAAATTGGTTAATTTTTTATACTTCAATACTTATATATAATGATATTACATGAGGAGTAAATATGATTGTTTTAATTGTATTTCTTCTGGGATTAGCATATGGATATTTTAATCCTGGCAGGGAAGATAAAAGTCTTATACTGAAAAAAGGAGCTTACTATGGAGTATTAATTGGGATAGTTCTTGGTGTTCTTAGCTTCTTATTTGGTGGTAGTCTTTTATTTGCGCCTTTTAGAGCCCTGGGGGTTCTGATAGGTGTATTTTTAACAATAATTTACTATACTATAGTTTTTATAGCAGGTACTTATATTGGTGACTGGTTAGAAGAAATAAGGAAGTAGAGATATGAAGGCGGTTCTTGCTTACTCGGGTGGCTTGGACACAAGTGTGTGTGTGAAGCTTCTCCAGGAGAAGTATGGCTACGATGTGGTAACTGTTACAGTGGATGTCGGGATAAGCAGAAAGGAAATCGAGGAAGCTGAAGCCAAGGCGAAAGCTCTGGGTGTTGCTGAGCACTACACAATTGATGCCAGAGAGGAGTTCGCCAGAGATTATATTTTCAGGGCAATTAAGGCCAATGCAGATTATGAGGGATATCCTCTGAGTACAGCCTTAGCAAGGCCTCTAATTGCCAAGAAAGTTGTGGAAATTGCTCAGAAAGAAGGGGCAGAGGCTCTTGCCCATGGGAGTACAGGTAAGGGCAACGACCAGTTTCGCTTTGAGGCAGTTTTCAGGACTCTTGCCCCTGATAAGAAGATTATCGCCCCTGTAAGAGAGCTAAACCTTACAAGAGAAGAGAGTATTGCCTACGCCAGGGAGCACGGGATACCTGTGGCTGCAAAAAAGGATAAGCCCTGGAGTATAGATGAAAACCTCTGGGGTAGAAGTATAGAAGGAGGCGAGCTTGAAAATCCTGAGTATGAGCCTCCTGAGGAGATATTTGAGTGGACTCAGATTAAGAGAGAGGGGCCCGAGTATCTGGAGATTTATTTTGAAGAAGGTATACCAAAGAAGCTCAATGGGAGAGAGCTAAAGCCTCATGAGCTAGTCATAGAAGCTAATAGAATAGCTGGGGAGCATGGTATAGGTAGAATAGAGATGATTGAGGACAGAATTCTGGGGTTAAAGGCAAGAGAG
The DNA here is from genome assembly GCA_964501105.1 of Candidatus Hydrothermarchaeota archaeon. GTDB lineage: Archaea > Hydrothermarchaeota > Hydrothermarchaeia > Hydrothermarchaeales > BMS3B > BMS3B. The sequence continues at coordinate 10,556 of CAZCRG010000033.1, forward strand.
AACTATGAGTGCCCGGCTGCTGCAGTACTTGTAGAGGCTCATAAGGCTCTTGAAGCTCTTACCTTAACCAGACAGGAGCTCAAGTTCAAGGCAGGTGTCGAGCAGGCCTGGAGTGAGCTCATCTACTATGGGCTGTGGAATGAACCTTTAAGGTTTGCTCTTGATGCCTTTATAGACAGAACCAACGAGAGAGTTACAGGCACTGTAAAGCTGAAGCTGGAGAGGAAGAGCTTTTCTGTTGTCTCGAGAACTTCGCCCTTTTCTCTTTACTCTCTCGAAGCAGTGAGCTTTGATGATAAGAGTATAGACCAGCGTGAGGTTGAGGGAATGCTCAAATATCACTCCTATCAGGCCAGCAGGTATTATGAGGTAATGAAGAAATGAAGATGATAGTAAGTAATATAATATCCTTTCTTGGTTTATTAATATTCATGAGTTATATTTTACTCCTCGTTATTAATGGAAAACCTATAGTTGGAGAGTTTTATGAACATACCATGGAGGCTCTGTTTATTATTATACTTATACCAATATTTCTGGTTATAGGTGAAATAATGAAAAAGGAGAAGAAATATCATTATATTTTAAGCTATCTTGTTTCTTTTCTTGGATTATTTCTCGCTTTGAGCTATTTTACTATTGAAGCACTTGAAGGTGCTGAGGTTATTGAGGAAATCCAAACTCATCCTCTCGAAACTTTCTTTATAATACTTCAGGTGCCCCTCTTCTTTATGGTTGGCGAGCTTCTGAGGAGAAACTATAAGGTACAGGAGGAACTCTCTCAGACGAGCCAGAAGCTTAAAACTCTACTGGACCACCTCCCTGAGATTATCTTTACTCTTGATGAGCGAGGGAGGATTGTAACTCTCAATGAAACCTTTGAGAAAAAGCTCAAGTTTAATAAGGAGAGATGGTTAGGAAAAGAGGTTGTCTTTATAATGGAGGGTGAAAATAAGGAGAAGATTAATAATTTAATTGAACGTGCAAGGAGGGGAGAAGACTACACTGAGGTAATAAATGTTAATTCTTTTGACGGCAGGAGGTTATATTTCAGCGTAAGGCTTTATTATCTACGTGAATATGGAGAATTCATAGGTATAGCCAGCGATATAACACAGATAAAACTCATGGAAGAGATTATTGAGAAAAATGCACAGAAAATTGAAAATACCAATGAACTTCTCAAGCTCTTTATTGATATAATCTCCCACGATATAGTCAATCCTCTCGGCATTGTTGGTGGCTATCTTGAGGTTCTTCAGTCCAGTGAGGATGAGAAGAATCAAGAAACCTACAGTATAATGAAGACGTATCTTGACAAGGCTGTTGAAATATCCACAAATACCAAGAAGTATTCAAAGTTTGCAATGACTGAGGATATTGAGCTCAAGGAGATTAATGTTTCAGAGCTTCTGGCTGAATCGATAGAGGAAATAAAACACTACTTTGATAAAAAGAATATCAAACTTAAGGCTGAATTTCCTGAAAAAATTATAGTTAAGGGCCATGAAATTCTCAAGGAGGCCTTTATAAATATTCTCAACAATGCGGTAAAGTATTCGGAGGAAGGAACAGAGGTAACTGTGGGAGCAGAGGAGACTGAGAATAGCTGGGTAATTTACTTTGCTGACCAGGGCAGAGGAGTGCCAGATGAGCACAAGGAAGATATCTTTGAGCGTTTCACAAGAGTTAAGAAGGGTGGTGTGAAAGGCACCGGGCTTGGTCTTGCAATAGTAAAAAGAGTTGTGGAACTTCACAAAGGCAGAGTATGGGTGGAGGATAATAAGCCCAAGGGAAGTATATTCAAAATAGAGCTGCCTAAGGCTTGATAAATTCCCTGTGAAGAGCCTTTGCCGCTTCCTTTGCATCCTCACTGCCCACGACAAAGCTTATATTAACCTCGCTGGAGCCCTGAGCGATCATGAGTACATTCACACCTGCTTCTGCTACTGCCCTGAAAACTCTGGCAGCTACTCCTTTTGTTCCCTTCATTCCAGCGCCAACCACAGCTATTATGGACACATCTTCATTGTAGTGGACATCTCTTACTATATTGGCGCCAATAAACTCCTCCTTCAGGGCTCTGACAGCATTATCTATATCACCCTTATCTATCACCATGGATATATTGGCTTCGCTGGAACCCTGAGAAATCATTAAAATGTTCACCTTTTCATCAGCCAGAGCTTTGAAGACTCTGGCAGCTACCCCTGGCACTCCAATCATTCCAACACCTGAAACAGTGAGAAGAACAGCATTGCCCTTTACACTTATAGCTTTAACTATATCGCTGGACTTCTCCTGGTCCTTCACTATAGCAGTCCCGGGGACCTCAGGCTTGAAGGAGTTTTTAACTCTAACTGGAATTCCCTTTTCCATGGCTGGCTCTATAGTCTTTGGATGGAGAACCTTGGCTCCAAAGTAGGCAAGCTCCATAGCTTCAATGTAGGAGATTTCTTTAATTATCTTTGCATCTTCCACCAGCCTTGGATCAGTTGTGAGAATTCCGTCTACATCAGTCCAGATCCAGATTTCATCAGCTTCAAGGGCAGCTCCAAGTATAGCAGCAGTGTAGTCAGAGCCACCTCTGCCAAGAGTTGTTATTCTCCCTTTTGAATCACCGGCAATAAAGCCAGTAACAACAGGCACTATTTCCTTAAGCCTTGGCCCTAAAGTTGTCCTCACTCTCTCAGCAGTAGCCTCGAAGTCTGGCGTTGCCCTTCCAAAGTTTGAGTCAGTGACTATGCCAGCTTCGTAGCCAGTGTACCACCCTGATTTTATTCCCCTTTTCTCCAGAGCAGCACTAACAAGAGGTGCAGCCAGACGCTCGCCAAAGCTTAGAATAAAATCTCTGCTTCTCGCAGTTAGTTCTCCAACATAGCTTACACCTATGAGGACCTTTTCCAGCTCAGAGAGCATATTTGAAATCTCATGGAAAACTTCATTCTCCTGGGTACCAAGAATTTCCTTGAGAGCTTCAAAGTGTTTATTTTCAAGATACTTGATAAAATCGTTAATATCATTCTCATCAGCGCCGTTAAGGACCTTTTCAGAAATCTCCACAAGCCTGTCAGTTACTCCACTCATGGCGCTTGTAACCACGAGGGTTTCTTCTCCTCTGTACTTCTCTACAATCTCGGCCGCTGCCTTAATTCTCTCGGCATTTCCGACACTTGTGCCGCCGAACTTCATCACCAGCCTCATAGCAACACCCTGATAAACTATACCATGCCTTTAAAAAAGTGTAACGATTAGAAGGGGGTTTATAAGGGTACTAAATATCAGTACCCCCTTTCTAAACCCCCGTGGCTACGCCACAGTGACACAAATATAACAACCCTTCCTCGAACCCCGGTGGCTGCGCCACAGATACAGAATTTATAATATTTGGTGCAATTGTAAACACATTACTATAGAAGGGGTGATTTTATGGCTGTAAATTTATACTTCATAGGAAATGCTGGCTGTGGAAAATCTTCCCTTACCTCTGCTTTTAAAAACTGGATGCATACCAATGGCTTCTCCTGCGCTACAGTTAATCTTGACCCTGGTGTTGAGTGGCTTCCTTATTCTCCAGATGTGGATGTGAGAGAGTGGATTGACCTTGGTGATGTGATGCAGCGCTTTGGAGTCGGCCCCAATGGCGCTCAGATAGTAAGTGCCGACCTCCTCGCCCTGGAGATAGGTAAGATTAAGGAAGCCATGGATGAACTGAAGGTGGATTACTACCTTATAGATACTCCTGGGCAGATGGAACTCTTCACTTTAAGGGAAAGTAGCAACCTTGTTGTTGAGGCTCTTGGAAAGGAAAAATCTCTTCTGGTATTCCTCTTTGAACCCTCAATTAGCAAGACGCCCCAGGGTTTTACAGCTCTGCTTCTTCAGAGCCTCTCAGCCCAGTTTAGACTCGACCTGCCCCTTATAACAGCACTTTCAAAGGTGGACCTTCTGGCTCAGGAGGAGATGGAAAGAATTCTCTCCTGGGGCAGTGATCCCAATACTCTTTACGACGACCTCATAAAGGTGGGCTCCATGACAGCTCACATGAGCCTTGAGCTTTTCAGAGCCCTTGAGACTCTTGATGTCTCTCGAAATTTAATACCCACCAGTGCAGAGAGCGGTTTTGGTATCCCTGACATATACTCTCAGGCTCAGTTTATCTTCTTCGGCTCGGAGGACTTAAGTGAAGATTGAGCCTTACAGTAGCTCCAACCTTCTGTATATTAACCTTTTGAGTTCCTCAATGCCTGTGCCCTTTTTGGCTGATATGGGCACAACTACATGCTTGTGTTCCTCCCAGTTTTCACCAAGGCCGAGCCTTCTGCATAGATTGTCGAGGGTTGCTTTCTTCTCCTTTGCAGGTATCTTGTCAATTTTGTTGGCAGCAACAATGGGCTGAAGCTCAAGTTCATTGAGAAATTCAAAGAGCTCTATTTCAAAGGGAATCATTCCCCTCTTCTCCCATCTCGCTGCGATATCTTCAAAAGCTACAATATTCACAACTTCAATGGCAAGGGCGATATCTTCGCCTTTTTCAAGATACTCCACTATAAAATCCTTAACCTTCTCCTGATAGCTCTTATCGACACCTCTCATGAAGCCAAAGCCGGGGAGGTCAACAAGAGTGTAGCCAGCTTTATAGGGTATAAAGGAGGGAGCCAGAGTAACTCCTGGCTTCTTTCCAACTCTAACTCTGGCACCGGTGAGGGCTTTCAGAAGAGATGATTTTCCCACATTGCTCCTTCCCACTATTACAATCTTATCTTTTTCCATGGGTATATTAAGTCACCAGAAAATAAAAATATGTTCTGGGTAAAGTACTTCATAATGAAGACATTTAAAGGCATATTTAGAGATGGCAGGATTGTGGTTAAAGATAGTAAGTCTATATCCACACTAATTCAGAAGGGTTATGGGAACAGAGATGAGAAGAATTTTGAGCTCTCTCTGGTGGAGGGGCTCTACCTTCTTGAGAAAGGAAAGCTCAGAATTGAGTATGAGGGTAGATTTCTGAGCTTCTCTGAGCTCCTTGAAATTCTCAGTGAAGGTGAGTTTCTTCAGTATAAGGTTTATAAGGACCTGAGGGAGAGGGGCTATATGGTTAAGACTGGCTTCAAGTTTGGAGCCCACTTCAGGGTTTATGAGAGGGGAGCCTTCTCCAGAGGTGAGCACTCAACATATCTTGTTCATGTGCTCACCGAAGGTTCAAGCTTTGAGATGCCCGAGGTTTCAAGAGCAGTGAGGCTGGCTCAGAGTGTGAAGAAAACCCTTATTTTAGCTGTGGTTGACAGCGAGGGGGATATAACTTACTACAGGATTGAGAGGATAACCCCCTGAGAATAGCAGAAGTTTTATATTACGCCAGTGCGAAAATTAAACATACTGGTGAGGATATGATGCTTATTCGAGTTGTGGGAGCCATGAATATTGCTGTGGGAGTAATATCTCTAATCGCTCCAGCAAAGTTTTATTCTTTTGCCATGAAGCTCTTTACTCCAGATGTAGCCCCTCCCTTCTCTCAGAGTGCGATTCATGTTACAACTCTATTTCTTCTTCTACCAAGCTTTGTTTTAATAGCCAATGGAATTGCTCTGATAGCTGTGAGTTACTATCTTGAGGGCCCAGTAAAAGCGCCTGTTGTGATTAGAGAGAGCGAAGAGAGTTTTGTGGAGGATCTGGAGGAGCAGGCAGGCTATTCTCTTGAAAGCTTTGAAAGCTCAGAGGTTAGGCATGAGTATATAGGAATGGAGGTTTACGACAGGCGGGGCAACTACTACGGCAAGGTTGAGGATGTGACTCTTGACAATGATGGCAGGCTTATAGAGTTTTATGCCAGAAGGGGAAGTAATAAAAATAGATTTAGAGCGGATGAAATTGAGAGAGCAGATGAAGTTATTCTTGTGGGGATAAGATAGTAATGAAGGGAGTGCTTCTTCTCTATATGGGGGCACCAGATTCTCCTGAAGCCATCCAGCCCTTCCTCTACAACCTTTTCAGCGATAAAGATATTATTTCAGTGCCTCTGCAGAAGCCTTTTGCCTTTATAATCTCCCATTTAAGGGCAAGAAAGGTTAAAAAGAGGTATGAGCTTATTGGCGGAGCTTCTCCTCTTCTGGAGATTACATTAAAGCAGGCAGAGGCTCTGAAGAAAAGGTTAGGTGCTCCTGTTTTTGTGGGAATGCGCTACTGGAAGCCCTTCATCAAGGAGGCAGTTGATGAGATTCTGAGGGCTGGAGTTAATAAGCTTGTGGCTCTCCCGCTGTACCCTCAGTATTCACTTGCCACAACAGGCTCAGCTTTCAAAGAGCTTTCAAAGGCACTTGAGAGTAAAAAGGCTAAAGTTGAGTTTGTGAAAGTGGAGAGCTGGCATAGAGAAGAGTTATTTATTAAAGCTCTGGCTGAAAAAATTGAGTATGCTTTGAAGGATTTCAGTGATGCTGAGGTTGTATTTTCTGCTCACTCTCTGCCTGTGTCTCTTATAGAGAAGGGAGACCCCTATAAGAGGCAGGTGGAGGAAACTGTTGAGGCCCTCGAAGATAGGCTGGGTATTAAAGGTACTCTTGCCTATCAGAGCTCTGGCTATGGAAAGTGGCTTGGGCCAAGGGTTGAAGAGGTTATTGAGGAGCTGGCAGAGAGGGGAAAAAAGAAAGTGCTTGTTGCACCTGTCAGCTTTGTCTCGGATCACATTGAAACTCTTTACGATATAGATATAGCTTTAAAGAGCTATGCTGCAGAGCTTGGAAT
>CAZCRG010000034.1:0-16869 GCA_964501105.1 Candidatus Hydrothermarchaeota archaeon
GCATAGTAATGAACACTGAAGTAAGAGTGAGGGAAGCAATGAACAAAGAAGTAATAACAACAAGCCCTAATGCCACAGTAGCAGATGCTGCCATGCTCATGGCTAAAAACAACATAGGAAGTGTTGTAGTTGTTGAAGGTGATAAGCCAGTTGGTATAATCACTGAGAGAGATATTACTTACTGTATTGCTGCCACCAATCTCAAGCCCTCACTAATTAAAGTTAAGGATATAATGAGTAAAAATCTTAAAACAATTTCTCCAAACAATATTCTAACAGAAGCTTCAAAAGTAATGGTTAAACACAACATAAGAAGATTACCTGTTATAGAAAATGGAAAACTAATTGGTATTATTTCAAATAAGGATATCCTGGCAATAGCTCCAAGTCAAATAGAAGTCTTGAGAGAAATTGTTGCAATGAAAAAAGAAAATGATAACGCACCCAAGAACGTGCCAGAGAGAGGTACCTGCGAAAACTGCGGCGACTATGGAGTAACCCTCTATGAAGTCAATGGCATCTACGTGTGTGAAACCTGCAAGGAAGAGTTAGAAGAATAAGTAGGGGGAAAATTGGATTGAAGGTTAAAGATATTATGGTAACAAAGGTATTGAGTGTTAGGGAGAGGGATTATGCAACAACTGCAAGAAAGCTTTTCAGAGACTACGGTTATAGAAGCTTTCCTGTGGTGGATGACGAGAATAGACTTGTGGGAATTATTACGAGGGGGGACATACTTAATATAACCTCTTCGCGCTCCAACCTGCAGGTATCTGGTTTAATGTCCTCACCACTGTTCTATACAACACCTGAGGAGGACTTATTGAAAATTGCAAAGATTATAGTGGAGAATAATATCGGAAGAATGCCTGTTGTCAGGTCAAGTACTGATAAAACCCTTATAGGTATGGTTAGCGCCCACGATATAATTAAGAAATTTATTGAGAAAGAGCCCAGAAAGAAACTTGTTGAAGAAATCATGACAAAAGAGGTTAAAACCTGCTCTCCATATGATGAGATAACAAAGGTCTGGGACAAGATGCTTGAAACTGGCTTTTCAGGCATACCTGTAGTAAAAGAAGAAAAACTTATTGGAATAGTCACAAGAATGGACATAATTCGGTCAGGCTATGCAAGAATTTCAAGAGAAGACGACAAGGGCAAGGTTAGGAGGTCCACTCAGATAGAAAATGTTATGAGAACTCCAGTAACCACAGTTCAACCCAGTACCCCTGTTATTGATGCCGCAAAAATAATTGTGGAAAAAAATATAGGCAGACTCCCTGTCCTTGAAGAGGAAAAACTCGTTGGAATAGTGGACAGGGAAGACCTACTAAATGCCTGGATTTAATTACTTTGCTGCCAGTTTTATATCGTCAGCCTTAACAGTCTTTCTCTTGGCATGTTTTGCTAAATCTCCAGCTTCTCTTGCTATATCCTTACCGATATCCTCAAGGATTTCTGCAAGAAGCTCTGCAGCATCCTTACCAACCCTTAAACCAGTTGCATTCCTTATTATTCTCTCACAGGCAGCAATTGAAAGCTCGGCCATTTATATCACTCCTTTTTCTTTTTTTTATGTTACAAAACACTTATTTTCATATATAAATATAAATCTTTCTATCAAAAATGATTGCTGAGGGTAAAATGTGGTGAACTCAACTTTAATCAACTTAATAATAGAGGAAAGAGGAGAGAGGAACCTTTTAGACCTGGGTACTGGTACTGGTGAAGTTGTACTCAGAGTTGCCCATACCTCAGAAGAGTGGTGAGAATAGAAAGAGAATTTACACTGGCAACACTTGCAGGCAAAGGCAGGAGGATAAATGAAGCTTGAAGGAATTATTAAGAGGAAAATAAAGGAGAAAGGAGATATAAGTTTTAAAGATTATATGAAAATGTGTCTTTACTATAAAGATAAAGGATATTACACTTCCGGAAGAAAAATTTTCGGCATAAAGGGTGACTATCTCACGTCCCCATACATTACCCCACTCTTCGCCTGGCTAATGGCTGATCAGTTTATTGAGATTGGAGAATATCTTGGAGAACTTAATATAATAGAGGCTGGTGCTGGAGAAGGAATCTTCGCAAGACATACTCTCAGTAGACTGAAAGAAAAAAAGGTTGATGCGAGATATATAATTGTGGAGCCCTTTGAGAATCTAAGAAGGATTCAGAGAAATAACCTTAAAGAGTTTAAAGTTGAATGGGTTGATAATCTCGAAGAAATTAGAGATATCTCTGGTTGTATCTTTTCGAATGAGCTTATTGACGCTTTTCCTGTACATATTGTCGAAGCAACTGCAGATGGACTAAAAGAAGTATATGTAACAATCGAAAATGACGAATTTAAAGAAGTTTTAAAAGATGCCGATAAAAGGATAGAAGAATACCTAAAAAGTATCAAATTTCACATTCCTGTAGGACAAAGAATTGAAGTAAATCTTGATGCCATTGAATGGCTTAAAAGCACCTCAAAAGCTCTCAAAAATGGCTATATAATTACAATCGACTATGGTTATCCTTCATGTGAACTTTACTCACCAGAGAGAAGTTCTGGAACTTTAATGTGCTATTCAAGGCATAGGGTTACATCAAACCCTTACAATCAGCCAGGTATGTGGGACATCACCTCTCATGTAAACTTTTCTGCCCTTAAAATTCATGGAGAAAAATTTGGACTTAATTACCTTGGTTATACAGACCTTGCAAGCTTTCTTCTGAGTATAGGTGCTGAAAAATTAATGATGAATATAATGGAAAAAGAGGGATATTCCAGCTATTTAAAAAAACTTCAGCCTCTTAAAGCTTTAATAATGCCAGGAAGTATGGGTACTACATTCAAAGTTCTTGTTCAGGGGAAAAATATAGACAGAAAAATCAGAGGGCTTGCCAGAAAACCCTTTATTAAAGAAGTCTTATAACCGCCTCTCCATCCAGGGATTTGATAATCATACCACCTTTCAAGTAGGGTTTTTCTTCTTTTGAGAACAGATTTTTTTAATTCTAACGCCTGATAACCACAAAGATATAAATTACCGCTACTATTATTAATTAAATTATGAACTTACTCAATATCAATAAACTCTACAGGAGAACTATAACCCTAGTATTGTTGACTCTATTTTCAATATTCATTTACTCAATAATTTTTGTTAGACTGATGAAAGAAGAAGGCAACATATACACTATACTTGACGCAGTCTACTGGGTTATCACAACCATGACAACTGTGGGATTTGGGGATATAGTATTTAACTCTCAAATAGGTAAAATTTTCACAATTATAGTTGAACTCTCAGGTATAACGTTAATATTCGGAATTTCAATACCATATATTGTAATTCCCTGGATAGAAAGCAAACTACACCTCAAATTACCCGAAGAAGCTAGAGAACTTGAAAACCATGTTGTGATTTGCGGATTTTCTGAATTTATTGAAGAATTTCTTTCTGAACTTGAGTTTTATAACCTGAACTATGTAATAGTTGAAGACAACAAAGAAAAAGTTATAGAACTACTCAATAAAAAGATAAACGTAGTATATGGTAAGTTAAGTGAAGATACTTTTGAAAAAGTAAATCTAAAGAAAGCAAGAGTCTTGCTCTGTAGTTTCAAAGAAGTATCAAAAAATGCTGATATTCTACTCTGTGTAAAAGATTACAAATTACCAAAAGTTGCCATTGCAGAGGATCCTGCTCACTCAAAATTTCTTGTATATGCCGGAGCCACAAAAGTTCTATCTCTAAAAGGCGTGCTTGGAATACATATGGCAAAAATAGCTCTAGATGCAGCAAGACATGAGATATCTTCAGCCATGGAAATTGTAAAGGATGTAGAGGTAGCAGAAATATTTCTCACTGGAAAAAGTAAATTAGTTGGAAAAACGCTTAAGGAAGCAAAAATCAGAAATAAAACTGGTTGTACTGTACTTGGACTATGGAAAGAGGGAGAATTTATTTTTAACCCCTCGCCTGACGAGAAACTTAAAAGCAATTCTGTGCTTCTTGTTGTTGGAAATACAAATCAGTTAAAAAGATTACTGAATATGGCGGTGGGAAGATGAGGAGATTCTTTATTGCTGGCTTCGGTAATACTGGAGAATCTGCAGCAAAGATAATTTCAAGGCATTTTAAAGAAGTCTATGTAATAGATAAAAGCTTTAAATTCACAAAAGAGAAGACTATATCTACACCAAAAAGAAAATTTAAAGTTTCTTATGTAGCTCATGAATCCTCTGGATTAAAATTAATAGAAGGAGATGCACTCAAAGAAAAACTCTGGAAAGAATTATCACTTACAGGTGAAGATACAGTTATTGTAGCACTTCCAGATGATAAAGATATTATATTTTGCGTATTAATTGTAAAGAATCTTTTTCCTGAAACTACTGTAATTGCAAGAGCCAATAATACCAAGAATCTCGAAAAGATTTATAGAGCTGGCGCTGATTATGTTGCTCCTCTATCCTCTATTTCTGCCCAGACACTTGCCATGTCTCTCCTGAAAGGTAAAGAGATAAGTGAAGACGTAAAGCTTAGTTATAGTGGAATAAATATTGAAAAATTCCAGCTAACAGAAAAAAGTAAAATTATTGGATTATCATTGGCAGAGGTTGACCTTAGAAAAAGAACTGGTTGTACTGTTATTGCAGTTATTGACGACAGTGGTAATTCAATAAAACTTAGCCCCTCAACAATACTTAAAAACGGAATGACTATTGTTGTAGCAGGTAAAAAAAAGGACATATTAAGATTAAAAAAATTAATCTGACTTTGGAATATCAACAATAAATATTGCTCCTCCTTCTGGATTATCTTCTACCCAGATTTTACCTTCATGTAACTCAATAATTTTCTTTGCAATAGCAAGTCCCAGGCCAGAGCCTTTAACGCCCCTCTTTTTCTTTCTGGTGAACCTTTCAAAAATTGTTTCCTTATATGTATCCTCAACACCCATACCAAAATCTATTACCTTAACTCTCCAGAAGTTTCCTCTATCCTCTCCTTCTACAATTACCTTCCTACCATCAGAAGCATATTTCAAGGCATTGGAAATCAGATTTATAAAAACATCTTCAATTATCTTATTGGCTTTAAGAGGCATACTCTCAGTAATTTTATTTTCTATTTTAACTCCAGCTTTTTCAGCCACATCATAAAATCTATCCACAACATCATCTATAATTAACTTTAAATCTAAATTCTCTTTGATTAAATCCTGTGAAGACCTGGTTATTTTAGAAAATTTTGTTGCATTATCTAAAATTTCAACTGCCTTGTCAAGGTTTCTCTGTACATTTTCAAGAATCTCCTTTTTATCTGTATTTTCCTCTTCAATTAGTAAAACCTCAATATACCCAAGGGCTAAACCTATTTGATTTAAAAGATCATGGTTTATTATATCTGTAAATAGGTCTTTAAGTCTATTTGACTCTTTTAACTCATAAACATACTTTCTAATTTCGTCTTCTTTAATTTTTATTTTCGTAATATCCTTTACTATATGAATCACTGCAGAAATTTCCTCATTATCAAGAATAGCCGGATATACTGAAACAAGAAAATATCTACCATTTTGAGAAAATTCAGCAGTATGAGGAGATAAATCCTCTCTTGTTTTTATCATAGGGCAGAAATGAGGAAATTTATCTATATGGTGGACAACTTCATAACATTTCTTTCCTATAATGTCTTTCTTACTCATCCCCACAAGCTCACAGAAGGCTCTATTGACATGTAAAATAGTTCCATCAAACTTATGTATAGAGAGTGCATCTCCAGCATGCTCAAAAGCCTTTTTAATAAAAAGACAGTTATAATCTTTCATTGTGGTTATAATATAAGTAAATGTTAATATTAACTTTTGCATCAATGGATATAGAAGGATTTGTTAAGAGAAGACTGAAGAAAGGTACTAAAAGAGAAATAATTATTAAAGAACTGGCAGAGGCTATAGCTGAGTTCAAGAACTGGGATTTGGATAAAAGGACTGCTTTCGCAAGAGAAGTTGTGGCTGAGGCTGAAATCTCAGAAAACTATAAAGAGAAGGGAGATTTTGTTGAAAATCTTCTCTCCTTTCCAGAAGCCAGAGTGGGTATGGGAGAGTTTGGAGTAGGTTCAAGGGGCAAGGGCGACTTTTTTGTTCATCGTAAGATAGCAGATATTATTGGAAAAACCAGTGCTTTGATAGACTCAAGTCAGCAGGACGATGCAGGAGTTGTTAAAGCTGGGGAGAGTTATATCACTGTGGCAGTGGATGGAATGCATTCAAGGCTGAGCGATTTTCCCTTTCTTGCAGGCTTTCATGCTTCAAGGGCTGCTCTCAGGGATATCTATGTCATGGGCTCAAAACCAGTTGCTTTAACAAGTGACCTTCATTTAGCTGACGACGGCGATATTGGAAAGCTCTTCGACTTCACAGCAGGTGTAAGCCTTGTGGGTGAGCTTACCTCAACACCCCTTGTGGCTGGAAGCACTTTAAGAGTTGGAGGCGACATGGTTTTTGGAACCCGCCTCGTGGCAAGTGTTGGTGCAGTGGGATTTTCAGAAGAGAAGCCCAAGGCGAGGAAAAATGCCGAAGATGGAGATGTTATATTAATTACTGAAGGTTCTGGTGGAGGGACTATCAGCACAATTGCAATTTACCATGGATTCCATGAAGTTGTGAAGGAGACTCTTAATGTGGAGTTTATGCTTGCATGTGGAGCAATAATGAAATCAGAGTATTTTTCTGAAATCCATGCCATGACAGATATAACCAATGGCGGAATTAGAGGAGATGCCCACGAGATAGCCAAAACTTCAGGAAAAAGGCTTATTTTCTACAACTCTGCCCTTGAAAAAACAGTAAATCCTAGAGTTCTTAAAATGCTTGAGGAGCTGAATATAGACCCCCTTGGAATTTCAACTGATTCATTAATGATAATTCTGCCTGAAGAATATAAAAATGAAATTCTAAAAACCCTTGAAGGTGTGGCAAAAGTTTATGAGGTTGGCAGAGTAGAAAAAGGCAGAGGAGTTTACATTGAATCTCAGGAAGGGCTGGAGAAGCTTGAACCAAAGTTCAGAGAGGCTTCCTACACAAAGGTTAAGAAGTTCATTGGCGAAAGTTACCCAGAGGAGTTTAATGAGATGAAGGAGAGAATAGAGAAGGCAGCAAAGCTTGCCTTGGAAAAGAAGAGTATTATTAAAGAATTTATTTTAAGGAGGTGCTGATATGGAAAAAGGAACTGTTGAAGTTAAACGCGGTCTTGCCAAGATGCTTAAGGGCGGCGTTATTATGGACGTTACCAATGCCGAGCAGGCAGGAATCGCTGAAGATGCTGGGGCTGTTGCCGTTATGGCTCTGGAGAGGGTACCGGCTGACATAAGAGCTGCCGGCGGCGTTGCAAGGATGGCTGACCCTCTTAAAGTTCAGGAGATTATGGATGCAGTAAGCATACCTGTTATGGCCAAGGTTAGAATCGGTCACTTTGCTGAGGCTCAGATTCTCGAGGCTATGGGTGTTGATTTTATAGATGAGAGCGAAGTTCTGACACCTGCCGACGAGGCAAACCACATAGACAAGACAAAATTTAAAGTTCCCTTTGTGTGCGGAGCAAGAAACCTGGGTGAGGCCCTGAGGAGGATAGCTGAAGGCGCTGCCATGATAAGAACAAAGGGCGAAGCTGGTTCTGGAAATATTGTAGAAGCAGTTAGACACATGCGCCTTGTGGTTGATGAGATTTCAAGAATAAAGAGTCTCCCTGAAGAAGAACTCTATGCCGCTGCAAAGGACCTTCAGGCACCCTATGAGCTGATTAAAGAGGTGGCTGAACTTGGCAGGTTACCTGTGGTGAACTTTGCAGCCGGTGGTATAGCAACACCTGCAGATGCAAGCCTCATGATGCAGCTCGGTGCTGATGGTATCTTTGTGGGCTCAGGCATCTTCAAGTCCTCAGACCCTGAAGCCAGAGCTAAAGCTATTGTAGAAGCAACCACCCACTATGACGACTTTGAGCTCCTTGCCGAAGTAAGCAAGGGCATAGGTGAAGCAATGAAAGGACTGGACATAAAAATGCTAAAAGAAGAAGAACTTCTTCAGACAAGGGGAGTTTAGTTTTATGGATGATAATGAAATTAAACTTCTGGCCCTGGGAATAGTAGCTGGTTTGATTTTAGGAGTTGTAGCCGGGAACTTTCTGTTACCGAAAAAGAAAGTTGCTGAGGAAGATTTCCTCCCCTCAAGTGTTGTGAGCGAGAAAACAATAAACTTTCTCAACAGCAGATATCTTCAGCCCCAGGGGCTTGAGGGTAGAGTAAACTCATTAAGTGAGTATGGAAATCTCTATGAGATACAGGTGGATATACTCAAAGATGGACAGCTTATGGATACTCAGCCAGTCTGGGTGACAAAAGATGGAGAAATTATAATATTTGACCTCCTCAATATGAGTCAGGAGGAAAAACTTCTTCAGGAGCATACACAGCAGAATGAACCTAGAAGAGTAAATGTAACAGCCGACGATGACCCCTTCCTTGGTCCAGAAGATGCACCTGTTGTGATTATTGAGTTTTCTGACTTCCAGTGCCCCTTCTGCAAGCGCTTCAGAGACCAGACTCTTGACAGAATCCTCGAAGAGTATGGTGATAAGGTTAAATTTGTCTACAGGGACTTCCCCCTTGAGCAGATACATCCTCTTGCATTGAATGCAAGTTTAGCGGCCAACTGTGCAGGCGAGCAGGGCAAGTACTTTGAGTTCCACGACCTACTCTTTGAAAATGTGCAGGATTGGAGCACCAATGGCGATTTTTCCAAGTACGCTGAAGAGCTGGGCCTGGATATGGAGCAGTTCAACTCCTGCCTTGCCTCAGGTAAGTATGTGGAAGAGGTGAAAAAGGACCTGCAGGATGGAATAAATGCTGGAGTAACAGGGACACCTGCCTTCTTCATAAACGGCATACCTGTGTCAGGTGCTCAGCCCTTTGAGGTCTTCAAATCCATAATAGACAGCGAGTTGAACCAGTGAAGCAAGTAAAGTATTGAGAAAATGGAACCCTTTCCACCGGGTTCCTTTTGTCCTATTTAATTAAATTAAAGATTTACCACATGGGATAGTGAGGAAAATGAAGATAGGCGTCCTTGCTCTTCAGGGTGATGTGGAAGAGCACCTCCTTATGGCAGAGAAGGCTGCCGGAGAAGAGGATGAAGTACTGAAGGTAAAGAAGGCCAACCTGGTTAAAACTCTAGATGCCCTGATTATTCCAGGTGGCGAAAGTACCACCCTGGGAAAGCTCATGGTGAAGTATAGTATTGATAAAGCTATAGATGAGAATAAGAATTTAGCCATCTTTGGCACCTGTGCTGGAGCAATTCTCCTTTCAAAGAGAATTATAGGCTATGAAAATCAGTTTTCCCTTAAAAAGATGGATATAAGTATTGAAAGAAATGCCTTTGGCAGGCAGGTGGAGAGCTTTGAGGCAGATTTATTGATTCCTGAGCTCGGCGAAGAGGCTCTACATGCTGTATTCATAAGGGCACCCATAATAAGAGAGGTGGGAGAGAAGGTAAAGGTGCTGGCAAAGGTGGACGACGCTGTAGTTCTGGCAAAGCAGGGGAGGTATCTTGCCAGCTCTTTCCATCCCGAGCTTACCAGTGACATAAGACTGCACAAATACTTTTTTGATATGGCGAGGGGATTATTTTAGTAATGCCTCTCCCCATAGAATTCTTTCCCTACGACAGGCCAAGAAGGTTTCAGGATGAATTCATGCAGGTAGCCTTTACAAGCGACAGACTCCTCGCCAATGTACCTACAGGAATCGGAAAGAGTATTGCCTCACTCTGCTCCTTTCTTGCTGACAGACAGGAAAGAGAGAAAATTGTAGTTCTCACAAGAACAAAAACTCAGGCTGAGATTTTTCTCAGGGAGTCAAGAGCAATCTCTGAGAAAACTGGAAGAGCACTTCTTGCTGTTCAGATAAGGTCAAAGCAGGAAGTTTGCCCTCTCTTCAGAGATGAAGGAATTGGATATGAGGAATTTCTCCAGCTCTGCAAGCTGAAGCAGGACTGCAGATACAGACAACTCTTCAGAGAGAAGCAGGACGAAATTATTTTTCTGGCAGAGGCTCTTGCTCTGGGAGGTGATAGAGAAAAAATTCTAAGCTATGGCTGCCCCTATCTTGTCACCCTTGAGCTAGCTAAATTTGCAAAGGTGGTTATTGCCGCCTACCAGTATCTGCTCAGTCCCTTTCTGAGAAATTTTTTTCTGGGCAAGCTGAGTCTTGGATATGAAGAACTTCTTCTAATTATAGACGAAGCCCATAACCTCCAGAGTACGGACCTGCTCTCAAAGAGTTTGAGTCAGAGAACTTTAAAATTAGCTCAGAGGGAAGTGAAGTATGACTTCTCAAACTTTGAAGAGCTTTTCAGAAGCAGAGAGGGAAAGGTGAGCTTTGAGGAATTCATCTCAAGAGCTGAGGTGGAGGAGCTTTACACTCTTGGCGTTGAGGTTCTACAGAGAAAGCTCCTCAGGGGGAAGAAGGTCTCCCATGCTTACAGAGTTGCAGCCTTTTTTGACTCTGCTTTCAGGCTCCTGGGCGATGAGAACTGGATTTTCTTCAGAAAGGGAAACTCACTCCACCTGAAGCCTGTTCTACCCAGTGAAATTTTCTCCCCCCTGAAACAGAGTAGAAAGCTCCTGCTTATGAGCGGAACCCTGGAGCCTCTGGAAGTTTATAAGGCTCTTCTCGGCCTGGAGGAGGCTGAAGAGTACTCATTACCGAGTATATACAGAAATTCTCTTCTTTATCTCGGCATAAGGAAGGGCCTCAACTCCAGCCTTGCTTTAAGGAAAACCCTGGGCGAAAAGCTCTGGGAGAGCTATGCTCAGGAAATTGAAAGGATAGCCTCAAGTGCTGGAGGTATTACTCTTGCCTTTCTCCCCAGCTATGATATTATGAGGGAGGTCTCTGAAAGGCTTGATGCCATAGTTGAACCCAGGGTGAGCAGAGAGGCAGAGAACCTGAGAAGAGAGGCAATCGAGAAAGGCAAGGGCATTATCCTGGGTGTGGCTGGAGGCAAGTTCAGCGAGGGTGTCGAGTTCACAAGAGTTGAAAGTGGTAAAAGAAAAAGTCTTGTTAAAGCTGTGGTTATTGCTGGTTTACCCTTCCCTGTACCAGACCTGGAGATGGAGCTCAAGCAGGAAATCTACGAGAAGAAGTTCGGACCTGGAAAATCCTTCCTTTTCCTGTCAGTTTTACCCATGATAAATAGAGTTATGCAGGCGGCTGGAAGAGCTGTGCGGAGTGAGAAGGATAAAGCCACTGTTGTAATTCTCGACGACCGCCTGGAATATTTCCGCTACTTTCCCGAGGATTTAAAGCAGGGGTTAGAGGTTGTGGAGCTTGAGGAGGTGGCTGGTGAGATCAGGAGATTCCTTAACCGCTGAAACAAAGCCTGACTGAATGGAGGATTGAGAGAGTATGTTCAACCCTTCTTCTCCTCTTTCTTCTTCTTTTCCAGCCTCTCCTTCTCAGCCCTGACAGCCCTTTCAGCCAGCCATCTGGCAATTCTATCAATACTGGATAGCTTCTCCTCTTCCTTTTCCTTCTCCTCCACCGGAACCTCTTTTACATCTTCCCTGTTGTTGCCTATGCCCGAGCTGTTGCCCACTCCAACAACTATAACTGCCTTATCCTCAGGAGTCTCGGCTATTGCTTCTTCAACCCTTCTTATAGCCTGTGGTACAGCAGCATAGATGTCTCTAATCATGGGCATTATAGCCTCTTCTATACTCATCCTTATTCCAATGGCTTCAAGAGGTATACCGAGCCTCAAAGCTGTCTCCTCAATTCTTGCCTTCTCTGGTCCAGGGTCGCCAATAGCAGCGCCTATACCCTCTACCACCTTTCCAGTTGGCTCGCCCTCCATCTTCAAAGCAGCATCCACAGTAATTATCTTACCAACATTGTTTTCCTTGGCGAGTTTTTCAACAGCATGACCTATCTTTCCAAGAGTTGCTCCTGGACCTCGAGCTTTGACAACTATCACCTCATGACCTCTAATATTCTCCACACTCGCAACTACATCTCTGGCAACCTCCTGAACTGGACTGCTCATCATCCTTGCTGCCACCAGAGGACCCACACTATCGCCAATAGGCTTGCCCTGAGCTATACCTTTTATTCCATCAGCCTGAGCTTTGGCTATCTTCTTAATCATGGGTATATTCATCTGGAAGACCATAGCAAGCTGGAAGTTGTTTGTCTTCTTAATAAACTCAACATAGTGCCTCACCAGCTTTGCCATAGAATTCAGGCCCACACCTCCCTTTATAAGAGAGGTTATAGTTGCCAGAGTAGTTTCATCGCAATCAGGAGCCACTTTTCTGGCTATGGTATTGAACTTATCCTCAGAAAGGTCCAGAAGGTGCTCCAGCTTTTTAAGAATTCCGTAGGGGTCAAGACTCACAGGGGGAATAAGAAAGAAATCAAAGCTGCGCCTGATTTTCTCCCTTACATCACTCCCTTCTCCAGCTTCCCTGCAAGCTTCCACAATAATATCCTCAGCTTTCTTTGTGTAACCCTCTATAGTTTCAGCAACACTCTCCATCTCCCCAACTATTCTGAAAAAGCTGTACCTGAAGTAGATAATTATAAGGAAGAAGAAAAGGAGCGAGAAAACAATCTGCCCCGCACTTCCAAACTGGCCTAACATGAATTTCTATTAGTAGTTACCCTTTATAAAAGATTACTATGAGACTTTCAGTAAAAGCAAGAGTATACCCCACTGAAAACTCTGAAAAGGTAATGAAGGCTATAAAAAATATCTTTCCAGATCTCAGGCTTGAAGTGGAAACCCTTGAAGACTATAGCCTGGTTAAAGGTGATGCTGAAACAAGAGAAGCCCTTGAAGAGCTTCATTCAAAACTTAGAAAGGAAAGAATACTTGACACTGCCAGAAGTATACTTTTAGCCTCAAGGCAGGGAAATGAAGTTTCCTTCCAGATAAACAAGCAGGCTGCCTTTGCAAATAGACTTAACCTCTCTGCAGAGTCTTCTCTCGGAGCAATTGAAGTTGAAATTGAAGATGAGGAGATTGAAGAACTAATCAACTGGCTTGCTCCAAAAACCTTTGAGGGTAGAGAGATATGAATCTGGCTGTCTCTTCTCTTGCTTATATAACAAGGCCCTATACAGAGTTTATAACTCTGGCAGAAAAGATGAATTTCAGCTCAGTTGAGTTAATACTGGACGGGCACCACCTGAGGGAAAATTTCAGAAAATTAAAGGAAATGATTGAAGGCTACTCCCTCGGAGTGAGCATCCATGCTCCCTTCTCTGACCTGAATATTGCAAGCCTGAATGATATAATAAGAGAGGACAGTCTTCAACAGATTAAATATGCCATGGAGATAGCTCACAAGCTTGAAGCAGAGCTTTTTACCTTTCATTCAGGCAGGCTTTCGCCCTACAGTCTCTGGTACACTGATAAAGCCTGGGAGGTCAACCTTAACAGTATAAAAGAACTCTATGGTTCTGCTGAGGAGCTGGGCTTAAGCTTATGCATTGAGAATATGCCAGAGGGACTTGAAACTATGCTGAGTTCACCGGGGGAGGTGGAGAAGCTCATTGACACCCTTGGAGAGGTCTACTTCACCCTGGATATAGGTCATGCCTGCACAGGAGGGGAAGCCCTTGAGATGATTAAAGTTATGGGGAGTAGAATAAGGAATGTGCATATCCATGACAACACCAGAGAAAAGGATGAACATCTTGCAGTTGGAGACGGCAAAATAAATTTCAGGAGAATTATCTCAGGCCTCAAAATGTATAAAGGTAATCTTGTTATAGAAGTTCATAAAGAAGAAGATGTACTCAGAAGCAAAGAAAATCTCGAGAAAATGCTCAAATATGCCGCATTTAGGTAGTTTTTATTTTGTTAAAATTTATTTAAATCTTGATAATTATGGCAGGTTCAAGAAATATCATCACAATTGGTGCTATTGTCCTTGTGGTAATCTTTATGATAGTGTCTGTAAAGTCAAGCCTTGGAGGCTCCCAGAGCACTCAGGCGAAGTACCACGACGGTAAAGTTTCCATAAGTGGAATTGAGTGGTACACAAATGTAGATGAAGCTCTGCAGGTAGCCAGAATGGAAAAAAAACCTGTTTTTGTGTTTTTCCATGCTGAGTGGTGCAAGTACTGTGCCAGATTTAAAAGTGAAGTTTACCCCAATCCAGAAGTCAAATCCTACCTCACAGGCAATTTTGTTCCTGTTGCCATTGACATTGACAGAGATCCCACCACATCTGGGAGGTTCCAGGTTGCCTATCCTCCCCAGGAGGTTGTTTTGAGTCCTGACGGAAGGGAGATTGCAAGGCTTCCCGGCTTTCCTTCAAGGTCGCCAGTTGAGAGTTTTCTCGCATTTCTCAGAGATGCCAGAATGAAGATGTAAACTATGAGAAAAGTATATAAAGCCTCTGTATAACTTTTAATCGGTGTATTAAATGTCTGAAAAATTAGTAGAGAATGGAGATGTTTTGAAAGTAAATTATACTGGAAGACTTGAAACTGGCGAAATATTCGACTCCTCTCTCGAGGAAGTGGCGAAAGAAGCTGGAATATACAATCCTTCCAGAAATTATGAGCCCCTCGAAGTTAAGGTTGGATTTGGTCAGGTAATTCCTGGCTTTGAAAAGGCTCTCCTGGGAATGAAGGTTGGGGAAAAGAAGGAAGTTACAATACCTCCCGAAGAGGCTTATGGATATGAAAGACAGGAGCTTTTCAGTTTTATTGAAATGGAAGCCTTCAAAGAAGCTGCCATAGAGCCTCAGCTTGGTATGCTCCTTGAAACAAATATGGGCGTAGGTATGGTTCATGAAATAAAAGAAGATCATGTAGTCTTAAATTTCAACCATCCCCTTGCAGGAAAAACACTTATCTTTGACATTGAAGTTGTCGAGATTATGGATTAGCTGCTTTCAGGGTGAAACAGAACTTTGAACCTTTATTTAGTCTGCTCTTCACCCATATTTTTCCACCCATAGCCTCGACAAGCTCCTTTGCTACAGTTAGCCCCAGACCAATGCCACCATATTTTCTTGTAGTACTGGGATCAAGCTGAAAGAGAGGCTGAAAGACCTTATCTAAGTCCTCCTCTGGAATACCAATGCCAGTGTCGCTAATACAAATTTCTACATTTTCTCCTTTTCTTATTGCTTCAATCCTTACTTCCCCTTTCTCCCTGTTGAACTTTATTGCATTGTCTATCAAATTTATAAGTACATGAGAAAGGGCATTAAAATCAGCTTTAACATATAAAACTTCATCGATATGAGACTCAATTTTAATTTTTTTATTTTCTATTTTTGATTCCAGTGTTTCAATAGCATAGTCAAGTACTTCCTGAAGCTTTACAACATTTTCCTCAAGTTCAAATTCTCCTTTTTCATACATAGAAGCAATAATAAGATTATCTATAATCTTTCCCTGACGTATTAGAGCACCTCTTGCTTTTTTTAAGTGACTTCTAATCTTTTCTATATCGTCTTCCTCAAGTGCAAAATCAATATTTAACTTGGCTATCATTAATGGTGTCTTGAGTTCATGGGATACATTATAAATTATACTACTTCTTACCTTATCAAGAGTTTTAAGTTCTTTATAAGCGTCAAGGAGATTCTTATAAAGTTTTGCATGTTCAACTGCAACTGTAACTTGTTCAGCTAATGCAATTAACGCTTTAATTGTTTCCTCGCTGAATATTCTTGGAGTTCTAAATCCTATATATAGAATGCCAACAGGTTCCCCATCACCAGATATAAGCGGAACACCGGCAAATGCCCTTATATCTTCTGTCTTAAGAATGTTATACTCATATTCTTCAAGTTTATCACTGAATTTACCTATATCTTCAACTATAATTGGTTTCTTTTTAATTAGAGGAGGTGTACAAAAAATTCCTTTACATTCCTTTAACCTTAGATTCTTTAGCTGACCAGAATTAACACCAGAAGAAGCTTTAATATTTAAATGTTCATTTTCAAACATTAAACAGAATGCAATATCGCTATCAGTAATTTCTCTTGCCTTATCCACTACATACTGAAGTAATTCTGAAAGTTCCTTTTTTTCAATGATTGCTCTGTCTATTTTATGAAAAACTTCAAGATTAATGAGATATTTCCTCAATCTTTCCATAAACTTTTTATGGTAGGTTACATCCACAAGATTACCAAGGACTGCTGGTCTTCCCTCATATATTACTCTGGCACCATAAACCTCCACATAAATTATCTCCCCATTTTTCTTAACACCTCTAAAACAATAGGATAAAGCTTCTAGTTCTCCCTCCATTCTTCGCTTTAAATTTTCCTCTACATTGTGCCAGTCATCTGGGTGAACGAGAATTTCAGGACCTTTTTTATTAATTAACTCTTCCTGAGTGTAACCAAAAATATCTGCTAAGGCGGGATTCACATACTTAAATATCCCATCCTGGATGAGATAAACTCCAACCATAGAATTCTCAACAAGAGTTCTAAATTTTTCCTCAGATTCCCAGAATTTTCTTTTTGATTTTATTATACTACTAATATCACTACGAGCTACAATTACTCCTTCAATTTCACCACTTTTATTTATTAATGGGGAAAATAAAATTTTATAGTATGATTTACCATTTCTTCCTTTATAAATATGAAGTGATCTTAAAGTTTTTCCGGATAACATAACTTCCTGAAATCTACATCTATGTTCTCTGGTTTCACATGGAGCTGAATAACCATGAATAACATCATAACAATGTTTTCCAAGTATTTCATCCCTGCTTTTTCCAAGTGTCTTTATAAATGATTTATTAATATCTCTAATTATATAATCT